>NZ_LPXN01000029.1 GCF_001618175.1 Oceanibaculum pacificum
ATTGTCGCCCATGACGATGGTAACGGTCCTGCTGGCCTCGGCGGCCTTACCGGGCTCACCGATGGCGGCACTCCCGTGGCCATGGCCATGTCCGCCGGAATGGCCTGGTGCAGCCTGAAGCGGGGCGAGCGGCATGAGGGCGGACGCCGTCAGCGCCGCGGCGAAAGCGGTGGTCTTGAAGCTACGCATGGATAAATCCTTCGAATACAGATCCTGAATGGCATGACGTCCAGGCGCCCGGTCATCGGGACGCAGGTCACACGAGCGTGTCGGTGTTCAGGATTGGTATTCGGGCGGGATCAGCGGCGGGTCGGCACGGCGTCCCGGTGGCCCGGGCAGGAGGGGGGGAACAAGCCGGTCAAAATGCTGCGGCGGCATGGACTGCACGGCGATGGTCATCACCGCCGGCACGCAATGCGCGGAGCAGATGCTGTGATCGAGCGCGCTGTTGCCCTGGCCATCGTCATCTGGCTCCCCGCCATGGTGATGTCCCTGGGGATGCGCGGCAACATTGCCGTGCAGGGCATGCGTACCGGCAGAATGCGCTTCGGTGCCCTGCGCCTGACTGGCCAGGTCGAAACCTGCCGCCCACAAACGCACATCCGCATTGAACCAGAGGCTCAATACGGCAATCAGCACGATTGCGATGGTCCGGCGCCAGCGAATACCCGCCTCCTGCGTTCCTGCAACGGCCGTTTCCGGCCAGTTCCATGAACAGATAGGGGTTCCCGCAAGGGGAAGGTCAAGCCCTGACAGGCCCTTCCCTTCATTCCGGATAGCTCAAAACCGAGTAATACGGTGAGGTGCTTCGGAATTGGGCCGGGAGCGCAAGGTCCGGTTTGAAACAGCTCTCGGCGATTGCTGCCGTTCAGCAGTTGGGCCTATAGCAGTCGGGCACCGGGGCCGTCTTTCGCCAACTGATCGTCCGCGTTGACCAGCGGGCAGCGCTGCACGCTTAGACATCCGCAGCCGATGCACATCGCCAACTTGTCGCGTAGCGCCGTGAGAAGCTCGATCCGCTGTGTGAGATCGTCATGCCAGTTTTCCGCAATGCGCTCCCAGTGGTGTGTGTCGGGGGACGTGTCCCTCGGCAATTCTGAGAGCGCTTCGGCTATTTCGGCAAGCGGGATGCCCGCGCTCTGCGCGACCTTGATGACCGTCACGCGCCTCAGGATTTCCCGGCGATAGACCCGATGATTGCCCGAATTCCTTTCGGAGGCGATCAGCCCCCTGCGCTCATAGAAATGGAGCGTGGAAACCGGCAACCCGCTGCGGCGCGAGAGTTCGCCAACGGACAATTCCTTCTTCGGCATTCTGAATCCCCTTTACCTCAACCAATGTTGAGGTTGTAGCACCATACCCGTCAAGAGGAGACGGGCATGGTGGACATGGTCAGCGACGCAGAGAAGGACACGGAGACTTTCGTGTCATGGAGGGAGTTTCTCGGAAGTCCTTACGCGGCCTCTTTGGCCCTGGTTTGCCTGGCGGTCTGGCTGCACGCGGCCGACAGCCTGATTGTCGCCACCATGCTCCCCGCCATCGTGGCCGAAATCGGCGGGATCGCTTTGGTGGGCTGGTCCGTCTCGCTCTATGAGATCGGGTCAATCGTCGCGGGGGCGGCCAGCGCATTGCTGACTCTGCGCTTCGGCCTGCGCGCGCCGATGAGCATGGCTGCCGCCCTGTTCGGCGTTGGCTGTATCCTCAGCGCCGTCAGCCCGACCATGCCGCTGCTTCTCGTGGGGCGCGCCTTGCAGGGGCTCGGCGGCGGCGGTCTGATGGCGATGGGCTTTGTCGCCGTCGGCCAGGTCTTCCCGCGCCGCTATATCGCGCGCGCCATGGCGGCCGTTTCGATCCTTTGGGGTGTCTCGGCATTCGCCGGACCGCTGGTCGGCGGCTTCTTCGTGGAATATGCAACCTGGCGCTGGGGCTTCGCCTTCTTTGCCAGCCAGGCATTCGCGCTCGCCCTCTGGATCGTCTTGCGGCGCGATGCAGGTGCGACACTACCCCCGGCCGACGCCACCGAATTCCCTGCCAGGCGTCTGTCCTTGCTGTGTCTCGCCGTCGTTCTGGCCGCCTTTGGCGGCGTCGAGGTCTCGATCCTGCGGACGGTACCTTCCGTTACCGCCGACCTGGTCTGCCTGATCGGCTTTCTGTGGCTGGACCGGCGCGCCGGCGATACCCGGCTTTTTCCGCGTCGCCCGTTCGATTTGTGGCGCCCGGTCGGGGCCTCGCTGCTGATGATTCTGACCATGTCGATGGCGACCATTCCCATCACGGCGTTCGGGCCGCTCCTGGTCACGGTGATCCATGGCGTCTCCGCGCTGACCGCCGGTTACATCGTTGCCTCTTCGTCCATCGGTTGGGCCGTCATGGCCGTTCTGGTCAGCGGATTGCCCGAGCGGTTCGACCGGCTGATGATCGCCTTCGGCATGGCAATCGTAGCCATCAGCCTCCTCGGCTTTCTCTATGCGGTTCCCGGCGGCCCTGTCTGGCTGATCGTCGTGTTCGCCGCCATGGAGGGCGGCGGGTTCGGGATGGCGTGGACATTCATTCTCAGGCGAACGATCGCGCTCGCCGATGCCGACGAGGTTCAGCACGTTTCCGGAGCGATCCCCACGATACAAAGGCTCGGCTACGCTCTCGGCGCGGCCTATGTCGGAATCGTGGCGAATGCGTCGGGCCTGCTGTCCATGGAGACGGCCGCAGACGCCGCGCAGGTTGCCCGATGGGTCTTCGTGTCCTGCGTACCCTTCGCGGTAGTCGGGCTGATCGCCATGAGCGCATTGGTGCGTGATCGGACGGGAAATCGCAGCAGTGGCCGCAGTAATTGAAACAGCCTTGATTGGGGCCGGTAGCGGACGGTTCGCTTCACGCATCTGAACTCGTAATGCAGACGCTTCGATAGCTGCCGATGTCAGTCCTTACATGATTATGGGGCATTGCGAAAACCTTTGGTTTCTGACACCGACGAGAGGACGATGGCGCACTCGACGATCCTTACGCCACGCTGCTCAATCCGCGTCAAGAATTCCCCCGTCTCTGGTCCGGCTGAACTTCATCAGATATTCACGCGGAAAGTCTTATCCTTGCCTCGAAGCCGCCGTCCTGTCCCAGCACCGGCGACAGCAGCTCCAGCCGCCCCCCGGTCTGGCGCAGGATTGTCTCGGCGATGGCGAGGCCAAGGCCGGAACCGTCCGGCCCTTCCCCGGCGCGGTTACCGCGCACGAAGCGCTGCGTCAGCTGGGAGAGTATCTCTGGCGGAATGGCGGCACAGTCATTGCGCACGCTGATCGTCCGATCATCCGGCACGGCGATCTCGACGGGCGTATCGGGATCGCCATAGGCCAGCGCATTCTCGACCAGGTTGCGAACCACGATGCTGAAGGCGTCGATGTCCATGCGGGCGCGCAGCGATGCGCCCTCGGCAATGGCGAGAGAAAGCTGCCGCGCCGCCTCCGGCTGCATCGCCAGTTCCTCAATCACCAGCCGCAACACCGGCAGCAGGTTGTTCTCGGTTTCCGAAAGTCCGATGCCGGCCTCCGCGCGCGACAGGTGCAGCAGCTTTTCTACCAGCGCGCCCAGCCGGTGTAGCGTCGCCTCGATCCGCCGCCCACGCGCCTGTGCCTCCTCCTGGGTGAGGCCGCTTTCCAGCTCCGCCAGCAGGCGCTGGGTCTGCGCCAGCGCCGTCGCCACCGGCGTGCGCAGCTCATGCGCGCTGGTCGCGGCGAAGACACGCTCTGCCTCCAGCGCCGCGCGCAACCTTAACAGCAGTCGGTTCACCGCCTGCACGGTGCCCCCAATCTCCTCGGGCCAGCCGGTATCCTCAATGGGGTTGAGGTTGCCGCCATCGCGCGCCCCGATGGCGCCCTGCAGTAGCCGCATCGGGGTTAGCCCCTGCCGCACTGACCACAGGATGACCAGGATACTGACCGGCACCAGCCCCGCCAGCGGCAGCAGCAGGGCACCGGCACTTTCCATCAGGGCTTCCTGCCGGTGCCAAAGCGGTTCGGCAACCTGCAGGAAATAGTTTCCTGAGGCGATGGTATAGACGTGGTGATGCTGGGATTCCGAGTATCCGAGGTCGAGAGTGCCGGTATAGGGCGCTCCCGGCGCGTCATGGGAGCGCAGCAGCACGGTGCCGTCACGGCTACGCAACTGGAACGTCAGATATTCATCGTCATTATCCGGCTCGCCGAGCAAGCCAGGGGATGATGCCGGCCTCCCTTCCACCGCATCGGTTGCCAGCGGTAGCAGCCATTGCGCGGTTTCCTCCAGTGCGCTGTCGAACACCTCGTCGATTTCCTCTTGCATCACCAGGACGGAAAAGGCCGCCCCCAGCAGCCAGAGCAGCACGATGCCCCCGGTCAGCAGCAGGGTCAGGCGACGAGAGATTCTGGCAGTGCGGGCTGTCATGGTTCCAGCCTGTAGCCCAGGCCGCGCATGGTGCGGATCGCCTCCCGCCCCAGCTTTTTGCGCAGCCGACTGACATAGACCTCCACCGCGTTGGACTCGATCTCGGCGCCGAAGGCGTAGAGCGTATCCTCGATCCGTTCCTTCGAGACCAGCGCGCCTGGCCGCCGCATCAGCAACTCCAGCACCGCCCATTCACGCGCCGTCAGCTCCGCCGCGGTGCCGGCAACCGTCACACTGTGCGCGGTCTGGTCTATTTCCAGATTTCCCAGCCGCAGGACCGGGTTCGGGTCGCCGGCATAGCGCCGGCTGACCGCCATGATGCGCGCCGACAGTTCCTCTAGGTCGAAGGGCTTCACCAGATAATCGTCGGCACCGGCATTCAGCCCCTCGATCCGGTCGGAGATGCGATCGCGCGCCGTCAGCACGATCACCGGCACCTTGTCCCCCCGGCTTCGCAGACCGCGCAGCAGCGCAAACCCGCTGCCATCCGGCAGGGCAAGGTCCAGCAGGATAAGCTGGTAGGCAACAGTCTGCGCGGCATGCTCCGCGTCCGCCAGTGTCGTCATCCAGTCCACCGCATGGCCGGCTCTTGCCACATGCTCCTGCACGGCGTCTCCCAGACCCGGCTCGTCTTCCACCAGCAAGATACGCATCTTCCCCCTCCGCAACAGCTACGCAGGATGCATAGGCCGGGCGGCTGACGCCAGTCTGAACGGCCTTCAGCTTGCTGTCAGGAAGTCCTGTCAGGGTTACCGCCATCCTCACCCGTTACAGGAGAACCGACATGCGTATCCGACTGACCGCCATCGCCGCCGCCCTGCTGATCGGCACCGCTGCCCTGCCGGCCCTGGCCAGCGACAAATGCAACGTGCCGAAAGGCGAGTGGCAGGCAGCCCAGGAACTTCAGGCGAAGCTGGAGGCCCAGGGCTGGAAGATCCAGCGCCTGAAGACCGACGATGGCTGCTACGAAGTCTATGCGACCGACGCCAACGGCAAGAAAGTCGAGGCCTATTTCAACCCGAAGACGCTGGAGATGGTCCAGTCGAAGATGAAGAGCTGAGCCCATGCAGCCCGCTCTGGAGCCTATCCGGCAGCCAGGTGTGAAGGTCTGGGACCGCTTCGTGAGGCTGTTCCACTGGACACTGGTGAGCGGCATCGCCGTCGCCTGGCTGTCGTCGGAGGAATGGGACGCCTTGCATGAGTGGACCGGCTATCTGATCGGCGGGTTGCTGTTGCTCCGGCTGGTCTGGGGCCTGATCGGCAGCCACTATGCGCGCTTCTCGCAATTTCTGAGGCCTCCCGCGGCGGTCCTTGCCTATGGGCGAGCCATCCTGACAGGCCGAGAGCGACGGTATCTGGGCCACAATCCCGCAGGTGCGGCGATGATCCTGGCGCTCATCACTGTCATCGCCGGCACCGCCCTGACCGGCTGGATGGGAACGCTGGACCGCTTTTGGGGTGTCGAATGGGTCGAGGAAGTCCATGAGACCCTGGCCACCCTCATCCTGATCCTGGTGCCCCTGCATCTGGCCGGCATCGCCCTGGCCAGCCTGCGACACCATGAAAATCTGGTGCGCGCGATGATCTCCGGACGCAAGCGCGCGCCATCGGGAACGGACGTCGCCTGATCCCCCTCTCTCAGGCGCGTTCAGCTTCCCGTCAGCTTTCGGGCGTATCGGTTGTTCATCCAGCATCCCCCTGCGTATGGACCGCCGATGCGCCCGAAACTGCCTTTCTCCGCGCCATCCCGCCCCTCCCTGCACCCCCTCGCCCTCGTCCTGCTGTTCACGATCTTCCTGCTGGCCGTCCATAATCACCGGCTGTGGCAGGAGATCGGCCAGGTCTGGATCGGCCGATCCCTGCATGACCTGCTGTTCCTCGGGTCGCTGGGGCTGTTCTTCCTGGTACTGCTGTCCCTGCCGTTGCAGCTCGTCGCCTTTCCGCGTCTGCTGAAGCCGGTCCTGGCCGGTCTCGTGCTGATTGCCGCCGGCATTTCCTATTTCATGGATGGCTATGGCGTGCTGGTCGAGAAGACGATGATCGTGAACATCGTCGAGACCGACATGCGAGAGGCCGGCGACCTGCTATCCTGGCCGCTGGCCTGGCACATGCTGCTGACCGGCGTGCTGCCGGCGGCACTCATCCTGTCGGTACGGCTCACCCGGCAGGGCTGGAAGCGCGAGGCGCTGCTGCGGGCTGGCGCGCTGGCGGGCTCGCTGGCCGCAGTGGGGCTGATCGCGATCTTCTTCTTTCAGGATTATGCGTCGCTGGTGCGCAACAACCGGCAGATCCGGCATATGATCAACCCCGTGACGGCCCTCTATTCCGCGACAGCCTATGCGCTGGGCACCGACCGGCATGCGCCTGCCGGCCCGCCCGCGCCGATCGCCCGACTGGTCTCGCTGGGCGATGGCTGGCAGGCACCGGACCGCAAGCCACTGCTGTTCGTCTTCGTGCTGGGCGAAACCGCGCGCGCCGCCAATTTCTCGCTGAACGGCTATGCGCGCATGACCAACCCGGAACTGGCCAACCTGCCGGTCGTCAGCTTCACCGAGGTGGCGTCCTGCAGCACCTCGACCGCCGAGTCGGTCCCCTGCATCTTCTCGCCGCTGGGCCGGCCAGACTATTCGCCCGCCAGGGCCAAGGCATCGGAGAACCTGCTCGACCTTGTGCAGAAGGCCGGCCTCGACGTCGTCTGGCTGGAGAATAATTCCGGCTGCAAGGGAGTGTGCGCCCGCGTGCCAACCGAGACCCTCGCCATCCGTCAGGAGGCCGACAATGCCTACTGCGATGCCGAAGGCTGCATGGACATGCTGCTGGTCGAACGGCTGCGCGGCATTGCCGCCAGCCTGGAACGCGATACGGTCGTGGTGCTGCACCAAATGGGCAGCCACGGCCCGGCCTATTTCCGGCGCTACACGGAGGCATTCCGGCGCTTCACACCGACCTGCGACACCAGCCAGTTCCAGGACTGCGAAACGAAGGCCATCACGAACAGCTACGACAACAGCATCCTTTATACCGACCATGTGCTGGCCGAGGCGATCCGCGTCCTGAACAATGTCTCGGACCGGATCGACACAGCACTTCTCTATGTTTCCGATCATGGCGAATCGCTGGGCGAAGGCGGCACCTTCCTGCATGGCCTGCCCTACGCCATCGCGCCGGAGGTGCAGAAGCATGTGCCGATGATCTGGTGGAATTCCGGCGGTTTCCAGCAGCGCACAAGGCTGGCGCAGGGCTGCCTGGCGGCATCGCGGGACCGCCCGCTCAGCCATGACACTATCTTCCATACAGTGCTGGGCCTGCTGGATATCGAGACGGATGCCTACAAGCGCCCGCTGGACGCCCTTGCGGAGTGCCGCCTGCCCGACACCTTCATCGCCCAGCAGGCCGGCATCGCTCCGCAGGCCGGGACACCGCGATGAGCCTGGCGCCTGGCTGGCGGATTGCGCGCGGTTCTGGCTGGGAAATACCGCTCCTGCTCGGCCTGCTGCTGATCCTGATCGCGGTGCCGGCCTGGCACCGGCTCGATCTGGCGCTGGCCGGACTGTTCCATGACGGTGCGGCGAATGGCTGGCTGATGCCGAAGGAAGGCAGGCTGGTACATGCTATTCTCTATACTGGTGCCCGGCGCCTGCTCGGTATCGGTGGCGGCACTGCGGCGCTGCTGCTGGCCTGGTCGGGCTGGCGGCGGGGCTGGAGCGAAAACCACAGCCGCATCGCGCTGGCGATCCTGGTTCTGGCGTTGACCCCACTCACCGCCAACCTGCTGAAACAGGTCACCGGTGTGTCCTGTCCCGCGCAGGATATGCTGCTCGGCGGCAACCGGTTCGGGGTGACGATCTGGGACCGGCTCTACGCTCTGGCGCCGTTCGAGCCTAACCTGCGCTGCTGGCCGGCCGGCCATGCGGCGGGCGGCTTCGGCCTTTTCGGCCTCACCCTGCTTGCAGGCGCCTCTGGCTGGGTAGCAGCCCTGCCGCGCTGGCTGTTCTATACGCCCGGCATAATGGCGGGCTGGACCATGGGCCTCTATCAGATGGCGCGCGGTCAGCATTTCCTGACCCATACGCTGGCCTCCATGCTGATCGGGCTGCTGATCGCCGCCTGCGCCTGCCGGCTCTACGAATGGCAGCGGGAGAGGGTAATCCGCACTACGGGCCCCAACCCTCCACCGGCCGTGTCCTTTGCCATGCAGAAGCAGAATTAATGTCGAAGAGTGGCCGATATCTGCCGCCAGGCAGGTATCAGCCAGGCGACCTACTTCAATTGGAAGAAGAAGTACGCCGGCATGATGCCGTCTGAGATGCGGCGTCTGCGCGAGCTCGAACAGGAGAACGCGCAGTTGAAGAAGATCGTGGCCGACCTGTCGCTGGACAAGGCGATGCTGCAGGACGTCATCAAACGAAAAATCTGAGGCCTGGTCGGAAGAGAACGCTGGTCGATGCGATCCGTGCCGAATGGGCGATCTCGATCCGCCGCGCCTGTGCGGTGATCCTGTTCGATCCCAAGACTTACCGGTACAAATCCGATCGACCCGGCC
>NZ_LPXN01000030.1 GCF_001618175.1 Oceanibaculum pacificum
AAGCTGGGTGAGGGGAGACCCTCCCACCGCTCCGCCCGCCCTACCGCAGCGTCAATTGCTTGGCGATCTCGACCAGGCGGGGGCCGATTTCCTCTTCCAGCTTGCGCGGCGAGAGCAGGAAGGAGGGGCCGCCGCAATTGAGGCCGAAGACGGCAGAGCGGTCGGCGGCCAGCAGCGGCACGGCGGCGGCGTGGACATCGCCCTGCCAGTCGCCCAGCGACAGGCAGAAGCCGCGCGTCTCGATATCGCGGATGGCGCGCTCCACCCCCTGCTCCAGCTTGGGAAACTCGTCGGGGAAGCGGTCGCGCATCAGGCCCAGCAGATAGGCGCGCTCGGCCTCGGGCAGCGAGGCCAGCAGGGCGCGGCCCATGGCGGTGGTGGCGATGGGCACGCGCGAGCCGACATCCAGGCGCAGCGTCACCGCCCCCTGCCCGCGGCAGCATTCCAGATAGACCATCGACAGCCGGTCGCGGCTGCCCAGCGCCACCGAGGCGTTGGCCTGGTCCGCCAGTTCCTGCATCAGCGGGCGGGCGCGGTCGCGGATATCCAGGCCGGCCAGCATGGAATAGCCCAGCGCCAGCACGCCCGGCCCAAGCTGGTAGATGCCCTGCCGGTCGGCGTATTTCAGATAGCCCAGCCGCGTCAGCGTGTGGGTCAGGCGCGAGATGGTCGGCTTCGGCAGGCCGGTGCGTTCGGCGATATCCTGGTTCCCCAGCCCGGCATCGCCGGGGCGGAAACAGCGCAGCACCTCCAGCCCGCGCGCCAGCGCGGTGACGAACTGCCGGTCCTTCGGGTCCTCGTCGAGCGGATCATCCTCATAGAGCGGCGCTTTTCTGCCACCGCGCGGCATTTTCAGCATTCTGTTCCCAGCGACCATGTATCCAGTGCAACCCCGCCTGCCGCCGCCGCGCGTTGTTGCGGTGCAGCATTTACCGTAGGATGTTTAGGATATAAGCGGAACTTGGTTTTGCCACGCGGAATATCGTCCGCCGCCTGACAAGCCTCCCCATAAGGCCGGCACAAATGGCAGCACCGACAGCAACAGCGTCTTCCATAAGCACCGGACCGGCGATCCTGCCCAGCCCGATCATCGGGCTGGCGCTGCTGACCGTGGTGCTGGCGACGCTGGCGGAGCGCGCTTTGGGCATTCTGCCGGCGCAATATGTCGCGGCGGCGGCCTACCTGATCTTCGTCGCCGCCAGCCTCAAACAGCTCGGCCGGCGCGAGCGCATCCTGCTGACGGTGGCGCTGATCCTGACCGCGCTGGCGATCCTGTCGCAGGCCGACCCGCTGGCGACGCTGCTGAGCGGGCTGGACACCGCCACCTACATGGCGACCTTCCTGCTGACGCTGGGCATGCTGCGCGACGCGGCGGCCACCTCGCCCTCGGTGCGCGATTGCGGCATCTACCTTACCCAGCAGCCGCCGGGGCGGCGCTATGTAGCGCTGCATATCGGCGGCCATCTGCTGGGGCTGCTGCTGAATTTCGGCGTGCTGAACCTGCTGGGCCCGATGATCCGGCGCGGGGTGGAGAGCGGCGACCCGGCGCTGTCGGAAATCCGCGAGCAGCGCCAGATTTCCGCCGTCATGCGCGGCTTCCCGACCATCCTGCTATGGTCGCCGGCCACCATCACCCAGGCGCTGATGATCGGCCTGCTGCCGGGGCTGGAGCCGGCCACGCTGCTGACGCTGGGGTTGGTGCTGACCGGGCTGATGCTGCTGGTCGGCTGGACCGAGGACCGCATCCGCTGGCACAAATTCCAGCGCGCCCGGGCGAATATCGTGCGCCCCGCCCCGCCGCCCGCGCCACTGCGCGCGATCAGCGGCATGGCGCTGGTCTGCCTGGGGCTGGTGGTCTCGGTCGCACTGGTGAAATTCGGCCTCGACATTCCCATCGTCGCGGCGCTGATCACCGCCATCCCCTGCTTCGTGCTGCTGTGGATCGCCCTGCAGAATTTCGGCCTGGGCGCGGCCACCGCGCTCGCCGTCGGCGGGCAGCGGCTGAAGCGGATCGTCACCGTCTCCTTCCCCGCCGCCACGCCGGAAACCTTCACCCTCTCCTCCTCCAGCTTCATCGGCGTGATGATCGCCGCGCTGCTACCGCCGGAATGGATCGCCAGCGCCATCCAGCCGCTGGAGGCCTATCCGATCCTGCTGGTCGCGGTGATCATCGCCATCGTGCCGATTGCCGCACAGATCGCCTTCAACCCGATCATCTCCGTCGTGGTGCTGGGTGCCGCGCTGATCCGCGTGCCGGATTTGCCGATCGATCCGACCACGCTGGCCCTGGCGCTGGCCAGCGGCTGGATGCTGGCGCTGCCCAGCTCGCCCTTCTCCATCCCCAGCCTGATCCTGGGCCGGGTGCTGGACCGGCCGGGCACACAACTCTCCTGGCGGTGGAACGGCCTCTATACCCTGGCGGCCTATGCCACAGTGCTGATCTTCATCGCGGCGGTGCGGCTGATCTGATCGACCAGTTTCGCATTGCAGAACTGCCTTTCGCTTTTCTATAGTCGGCAAAACGCCAAGAAAGCCATAAGGGAGTGATGCCGTGGCCCTCGACCAGGAAACCTTCGACCAGCTCGTCCAGACCGTCCGCCGCTTCATCCGCGAGCGGCTGGTGCCGCTGGAGCGTCAGGTCGACGAGACCGACAAAATTCCCGACGACATCGTGGCCGAGATGAAGGAGCTGGGGCTGTTCGGCCTGTCGATCCCGCAGGAGCATGGCGGCATCGGCTTGAACGTGACCGAGGAGGTGAAGATCGCCTTCGAGCTGGGCTACACCTCCCCCGCCTTCCGCTCGATCATCGGCACCAATAACGGCATCGGCTCGCAGGGCATCGTCAATGACGGCACGCCGGAGCAGAAGGCCAAGTATCTGCCGAAGCTGGCCAGCGGCGAGATCATCGGCAGCTTCTGCCTGACCGAGCCGGATGTCGGCTCCGACGCCGCCTCGCTGCGCACCTCGGCGCGTATGGACGGCAACGAATATGTGATCAACGGCACCAAGCGCTACATCACCAACGCGCCGCATGCCGGCGTGTTCACCGTGATGGCGCGCACCGACCCGGACAATAAGGGCGCTGGCGGCATCTCCGCCTTCCTGGTGGAGAACGGCCTGCCCGGCCTGAAATTCGGCAAGACCGACAAGAAGATGGGCCAGAAGGGCGCGCATATCTGCGACGTCATCTTCGAGGATGTGCGGGTGCCGGCCGATTCCATCATCGGCGGCAAGGAAGGCATGGGCTTCAAGACCGCGATGAAGGTGCTGGATCGCGGCCGCATCAACATCGCCGCTGCCTGCGTCGGCGTCGCCCAGCGGCTGATCGAGGAGAGCACGCGCTACGCCGTGGAGCGCAAGCAGTTCGGCAAGCCGATCGCCGACTACCAGCTTATCCAGGCGATGCTGGCCGATTCGCAGACCGAATGCTACGCCGCCAAGATGATGGTGCTGGACGCCGCCGAGAAGCGCGACCGGGGCGACAACACCATCATGGAAGCGGCCTGCGCCAAATACTACGCCTCGGAGATGGTCGGCCGCGTCGCCGACCGCGCGGTGCAGATTCATGGCGGTGCCGGCTATCTGGCGGAATATAATGTCGAGCGCTTCTACCGCGATGTCCGGCTGTTCCGCATCTATGAGGGCACCTCGCAGATTCAGCAGCTCATCATCGCGCGCGAGATGCTGAAGGAGCATCGCCGGTAAGCGGGAGCGGCATCCGATGGACTATCCGACGCCCGCCCTGGATATCTACGACAATGTCTGGCACGCCATCCGCTATTGGGCGGAGAGCGCGCCCGACCTGCCGGCCGTCACCCAGGAAGGCCGGACCTGGAGCTATGGCGAGCTGGGCCAGGCGGTGGAGCGCACCGCCGCCTTCCTGAAGGCGCATGAGGTGCATGCGGGCGACCGCGTGCTGCTGGTGATGGAAAACAGCATCGCCGCCATCGCCGGCATGCTGGCGGCGATGAAGCTGGGGGCCTGGGCGATCCCGCTGAACGCCCGGCTGTCGGCCCGCGAGATCGACGAAATCCGCAAGCACGCCACGCCGCGACTGACGCTCTACACCGCCCGGATCTCCAGGGACGCGGCCGTGCATGGCGATCGGCACGGCGCGCAGGCCGCGCCCAGCCTGGAGGAGATCGGCGCCACCTATGCGGCGGCCGACGGCATCGTGCATCCCGAACCCAGCCTGGGCCCGCCGCGCGACCGGGTGGCGGCGCTGATCTACACCTCCGGCACCACCGGCGCGCCGAAGGGCGTGATGCTGACGCACGGCAACCTCCTGTTCATCGCCGGCCGGTCGAGCCAGGCGCGGCGGATGTCGCCGGCCGACAAGGTCTATGCGGTGCTGCCGATCAGCCATGTGTTCGGCCTGGCCTCGGTGTTCCTTGGCAATATGTATCGCGGCTCGCACCTTTATCTGGTCTCCCGCTTCGCCCCGGCCGAGGCGGCGCGCGCGCTGGCCGAGGAAGGCATCACCGCCTTCCACGGCGTGCCGGCGATGTTCAGCCATCTGGCCGGGCTGGCCGCCAGCACCGGGCAGCCGCTGGCCGCGCCGAAGCTGCGCTACATGTCGGCCGGCGGCTCGCCGCTGGACCTCACGCTGAAACAGCGCATCGAGCGGCTGCTGGGTGTAGCGCTGAACAATGGCTATGGCCTTACCGAAAGCTCCCCCACCGTCTGCATGACGCAGATCGACGATCCGCGCGCGGACGATACGGTCGGCACGCTGCTGCCCGACGTGCAGGTGCGCATCGTGGATAAGGACGGGGCTGACCTGCCGCCCGGCGGCGTCGGCGAGATGTGGGTGAAGGGCGGGCTGGTGATGAAGGGCTATTACCGCGACCCGGCCCGCACCGCCGAGGTACTGACGCCCGATTTATGGCTGAAGACCGGCGATTTCGCGCGGCAGGCGGACGATGGCAGCCTGTATATCGTCGGCCGGCTGAAGGAGCTGATCATCCGCTCCGGCTTCAACGTCTATCCGGCGGAGGTCGAGGGCGTGATCACCAGCCACCCGGACATATCGATGGCCGTGGTGGTCGGCCGCAGCCGGGACGGCAATGAGGAGGTGGTCGCCTTCGTGCAACCGATCCCCGGCCGCGCCATCACCCCGGAAGCGCTGGAAGCCTTCGTCGCCGAGCGCCTGGCGCCCTACAAGCACCCGGCGCAGTATCTGATCCGCGAGTCCCTGCCGGCCACGCCGACCGGCAAGATCCTGCGCCACCAATTGCAGCAGGAAGCGCGGGGGCTGTAACCCCCGCTCTCCCCCGCTTCTCCTACGCCGCCATTGTCGCCGAAAGGCCCAGCAGGGCGCGCCGGCGAAGCCACAGGCTGGGACGGTAACGATCCTCGCCGGTGATGGCCTGCAACCGGTCGAGAATCCGGCAGGTGGTGGCCACGCCCATCGCATCGACCATCGCCAGCGGGCCTTGCGGGTAGTTCAGCCCCAGCGTCATGGCGAGGTCGATCTCCGCCGGGCTGGCCAGGCCGATCTGCGCCATCTCGCACGACAGATTGCCGACCATGGCGCGAATGCGCTGGGCGACGAATCCCGGCGAATCCTGGATCGCGGTCACCTTGCGGCCCTCGCGGCCGACCAGGGCCGCAACCGCGTCGCGCATCGCCGGATCGGCCCCCGGCGCGGTCATGATGGTGATGCGCCGGGAGATGTCCGGCGTCAGGTCGAGCGCCACCAGCCGGCGATAATCCCGCCCGGTGCGGGCGGCTAGCGTGGTGGCGTCCTCGCCGATGGGGGCGCACAGGATCGGGCTGACGCCGTCATCCACCTCGCTGATGGAGATGCCCAGACCGGCGCAGAATTCGGTCAGGCGGGGATCGTCCTCCGCCAGGATGACGGTGGAGGGCGCCGCGGCGTCGGTGGCATGGTCCGGGCTGGGGGCGTCGAGAATGCCGCCCTTGTCGTCATAGCGGTAGAAGCCGGCCTTGGTCTTGCGGCCCAGCCGCCCGGCCTCGTACAGCGCCTTGTGGTGCGGCACGGTCTTCAGGCGCGGATCGTGCAGATAGCCCTCATAGACGATCATGCTGACCGGGTAGTTCACGTCGATGCCGGTCAGGTCGAGCAGCTCGAACGGCCCCATGCGGAAGCCGCAGCAATCCTTCATGATGGCATCGATCTGCGCCGGGGTGCCGACGCCCTCATGCAGCAGCCGCAGCCCCTCGGTGGTGTAGGCGCGGCCGCCGGTATTCACCAGGAAGCCCGGCGCGTCCTTCACCGTCACCGGGGTGCGGCCCATGCGCCTGCCCAGCTCGGCCAGCGTTGCGGCGACCGCATCCTCCGTCTCCGGCCCCTTGATGATCTCGACCAGCTTCATCAGCGGCACGGGGTTGAAGAAATGCATGCCGGCGACCCGGCCGCGCGCTTCGCAGCCGCGTGCGATGGCGGCGATCGGCAGGGAGGAGGTGTTGGAGGCCAGGATGGCGTCGGCCGCCACATGCTTCTCCAGCTCGCCGAAAATCCTGCGCTTCAGCTCCAGATCCTCGAACACCGCCTCGATCACCACCTGGCACGGTGCCATGCCGGCAAGGTCGGCGGCGATCTCCAGCCGCTCCTTCATGGCCGCGACGGCATCCGCTTCCAGCCGGCCTTTTTCGACCAGCCGGTCGAGCCGGCCGAACACCAGGTCGCGCGCGGCCTCGGCCCCGCCCGGCTTGGCGTCGTGCAGCACGATCTTGCAGCCGCCCTCCAGCCCGACCTGGACGATGCCCTGGCCCATCGCGCCCGCGCCGATGACGCCGACGGTGAAATCCTTATCCGATACAGCCATCACAGACGCCCTCACACCCGTTCGATGATGGTGGCGATGCCCTGGCCGACGCCGATGCACATGGTGCACAGCGCGTAGCGGCCGCCGGTTTCGTGCAGTTGCTGCGCCGCCGTCAGCAGCAGGCGCGCGCCGCTGGCCCCCAGTGGATGGCCCAGCGCGATGGCCCCGCCATTCGGGTTCACGCGGGCATCGTCGTCGGCGAGGCCGAGCATGCGGGTGGTCGCCAGCGCCTGCGCGGCGAAGGCCTCGTTCAGCTCGATCACGTCCATCCGGTCGATGGTCAGGCCGGCCAGTTTCAGCACCTTCTCCGATGCCGGGGCCGGGCCGATGCCCATGATGCGCGGCTCCACGCCGGCCACGGCGGCGGCCACGATGCGGGCGCGCGGGGTGAGGCCGTGCGCCTTGGCGGCGGCCTCCGAGGCGACGAGGATGGCCGCCGCACCGTCATTCACGCCCGATGCGTTACCGGCGGTCACCGTGCCGCCTTCCTTGCGGAACGGGGTGGACAGCTTCGCCAGCTGCTCGATGGTGGTGTCGCCGCGCGGATGCTCGTCCAGCTCGACCATGATAGGGTCGCCCTTGCGGCGCGGAATGCTGACGGCGACGATCTCCTTCGCCAGCCGCCCGTTGGCCTGGGCGGCGGCGGCCTTATGCTGGCTGCGCAGCGCGAAGGCGTCCTGATCCTCGCGGCTGACCTGGAACTGCTCGGCCACGTTCTCCGCCGTCTCCGGCATCTGGTCGATGCCGTACTGCTTTTCCATGATCGGGTTCACGAAGCGCCAGCCGATGGTGGTGTCGTAAATCTCCGCCTTGCGGGAGAAGGCGCTGTCGGCCTTCGGCATCACGAAGGGCGCGCGCGACATGCTCTCCACGCCGCCGGCGATCATCAGCGCCGCCTCGCCGGCGCGAATGGCACGCGCGGCCTGCACCGTCGCCTCCATGCCGGAGCCGCAGAGCCGGTTCACCGTCGCCCCCGGCACGACCGTCGGCAGGCCCGCCAGCAGGCCGGCCATGCGCGCGACATTGCGGTTATCCTCGCCGGCCTGGTTCACGCAGCCATAGATGATGTCGTCCACCGCCGCCCAGTCGACGCCGGGGTTGCGCTGCATCAGCGCCTTCAACGGCACGGTGGCCAGATCGTCGGTGCGCACGGCGGACAGGCTGCCGGCGAAACGGCCGATGGGCGTGCGGATGGCGTCGCAGATATAGGCGTCGGTCATGGCTTTTCCTCGGATTGTTTGATGCTTCCTAGCATTTACAGGCGAAGCTGGCACAGCCTATGATTCGAATCAATTCTGCAAAACCCAATTCCGCCCAGCAAAATAATCAGGGAAGAACCGCATGTCCGAAGTCCTCGTCGAACGCCCGGAAGACGGCGTCGCCATCGTCCGCATCAACCGGCCGGAGGTGCGCAACGCGCTGAACGTCGCCACCCGCAAGAAGCTGGCCGAGGCCTTCGCCGCCCTGTCGGAGGATGCCGGCGTGCGCGCCATCATCCTGACCGGCAACGCCGAATCCTTCGCCGCCGGGGCCGACCTGCGCGAATTCGTCGACGCCACGCCGATCGATCTGCTGCTGCGCCATACCGAGCGGCTGTGGCGCGCCGTTTCATCCACCCCGCAGCCGGTGATCGCCGCGATCAACGGCTTCGCGCTGGGTGGCGGGCTGGAGCTGGCGATGCACGCCGACATCATCGTGGCCGGCGAAGGGGCGAAATTCGGCCAGCCGGAAGTGCGCGTCGGCATCATGCCGGGGGCCGGCGGCACCCAGCGCCTGACCCGCGCCATCGGCAAGTTCCACACCATGAAGCTGTGCCTGACCGGCCGGCCGGTCGACGCCGCCGAGGCCTACCAGATGGGCATCGTCAGCACGCTGGTGGCCGACGACCAGGTGATGGAGACGGCGCTGAAGATGGCCCGCGACCTGGCCGCCCTGCCGCCGCTGGCCGTGCAGCAGATCAAGGAGGTCATCGTCGCCGGCGAGGATTGCTCGCTGGAGGCCGGCCTGATGCTGGAACGCAAGGCGATGCAGATGCTGTTCGCCTCCGACGACAAGAAGGAAGGCATGCAGGCCTTCTTCGAGAAGCGCAAACCGGCGTTTACGGGGCGGTAGGCGGGAGCTTGCCGCCGGACCCTTCGAGACGCCGCTTCGCGG
>NZ_LPXN01000031.1 GCF_001618175.1 Oceanibaculum pacificum
GCTGGATGGTCGGATCAAGTCCGACCATGACGAGGGAGAAAGAAGTCCTGGCCCTCCCCGCAACCGGGGAGGGTTTATTTTTATTCACATACACAATTTATGGTTGCATAAGAATAATATGGGGCATTAAATACGAGAACACGCTTTGGTTGTGTCTGGTGGCGGGCGCTCCCGTCCTGGGCCAGGAGGAGGGGGTGCGCGATGTTTCTCGTCGATACCAAGACCAGTGCGCAGAATCTGATCGCCAAGGACAATCCGCCGCGCGTCCAGATCAGCTACGAGGTCTATACCAAGGGCGCCACGCTGTCCGTGCAGCTGCCCTTCGTGGCCGGGGTGATGGCCGATCTGGCGGGGGCCACCCCCCGGAAAATCGCCTATAGCGATCGCGATTTCATCCAGCTCGACAATGACAGTTTCGAGCAGTTCATGGATCGCATCGCGCCCAGCGTGAAGGTGGTCTGGACCGATGCGAATGGCGACGATGCCGGCGATACGCTGGGCTTCGCCACCATGGACGATTTCGGCCCCTCGGCCATTGCCGAGCGCGCCCAGGGCATCGCCCGGCATTACAGCGATCGCCGCGCCCTGATGGGGCTGATGGCCCGGCTGGACGGCAACGCCGCCTTCCAGCAGACGGTGATGAGCATTTTGCAGCCCGCCGCCAGCGACGGCACGGCGGAGACAGACCCCGCGAAGATCAACGCCGCCCTTACGGCCATGCTGACCGAGGTGCTGCAACAGCGCGCCACCTACGAGGCCGCAGTGAATGGCGGCGGCGATGCGCCGGCCCTGCCGCCGCCCGCCTAGCCGCCCCGGCCTAGCCGAACGGCGCTGTTTCCCGCAATGCGTGCAGGACTTCTTTCCGAGGTGACGCCATGACCACGCCCATCCAGTCGCTTCCGGCCGATCTGCAGCCGGCCTTCACCACCGGCAATCTCGCCCTGGCGCAGACGCCGGAGCAGATGCTGACCGGCCTCGACATGCTGGCCGCCCTGCTGGGCCAGGCGATGCTGCTCTACCCGCCGGCCAGCGCCCCGGCCAAGGCCCCGGCCCAGCCGACGCCGCCGGCCCCGCTGGCCGCCGATGCGACCGACGCGGACAAGGAGACCTACCAGACGGCGTTGAAGAAATATCAGAGCGACCTGGCGGCCTACGCGCTTTACCCCTATCAGGTGGCCGCCACGCAGCTCGCCACCGCGCCGACCGAACCCACCATCCCGGACGATGCGACGCCGGAGGAGAAGGCCGAGGCGGAGGGCAAATACGCGCTGAAGCAGCAAATCCACGCGGACGGGCAAAGCTTCCTGGGCCAGCTCAAGGCCGCCATCGCGCTCGACGAGCCGATGGCGTTCGTCGCCACCTGCGTCGACCGGCTGACTGCCCAGGTCTCCGGCCAGGTGAACCAGATATTGCACCAGCCGGCCTTCCAGCAACTTGAGGCGCATTGGCGCGGGCTCAGCTATTTCGTGATGAGCACCCACACCAGCGACAACCTCATGATCCGGGTGCTGGATTGCAGCTATGACGAGGTGAAGGCCGATTTCAAGAAGGCGACCGACTGGGACCAGACGGCGCTGTTCAAGAAAATCTACACCCAGGAATACGGCACGCTGGGCGGCAAGCCCTATGGCGTGATGATCGGCGATTTCGCGGAATTCTCCGCCGCCAAGCCGGATGTCGACGCGCTGGAGCGGATGGGGCAGATCGCCGCCGCCTCGCATTGCCCGTTCGTCAGCTCGGCCTCGCCGCACATGTTCGGGCTGACCGGCTTCGCGGATCTGAACAAGCCGAACTCGCTGAAGAAGATTTTCGCCGGGCTGGATTACCTCGACTACAACTCCCTGCGTTCCTTCACCGATTCCCGGTACGTCTCGCTGGTGCTGCCGCATGTGCTGCTGCGCGCGCCCTACGACGCGGTGAACAACCCGGCCGACGGCTTCGACGATTTCGAGGAGACGATGGGCGCCGGGGCCGATCTGCGCGCCGACAAATACTTCCTGTGGGGCAACCCGGCCTATTACGAGGGGGCGCTGATCACCGACGCCTTCTTCACCTACAACTGGCTGGCGGCGATCCGTGGCGAGCAGGGCGGCGGGGTTCTCCAGAATCTGCCGGTCTTCACCTACACCACCGACGCCGGCGAACAGGCGATGAAAATCCCCACCGAGGTAATGATTCCCGACCGCCGCGAGGCGGAGCTGAACGATTTGGGCTTCATCGCCATCTGTAACCGCAAGCTGACCAACGAGGCGGTGGTGTTCGGCGGCAAGACAATCCATAACCCGCCGAAATGGGATAATAACAGTGCCGCCGGACAAATGGCGAACTCAAGCGAGGCGCTGTCGGCCACGCTGCCCTACATGCTGAACGCGGCGCGCATCGCGCAATATATCAAGGTGATGCTGCGCGACACGGTGGGCAGCTTCCAGACCGCGGGCACACTGCAGAACATGATCAATAGCTGGCTGGGCACGCTGGTGCTGCTGGATGACGAGGCGCAGCAGAGCGTGAAGGCGCGCTACCCGCTGCGCAACGCCCGCGCCGATGTGGCGGCGGTGCCCGGCAAGCCCGGCTACTACACCGCCACGGTCTATCTGCAGCCCTTCTTCCAGCTCGAAGGGGTGGATGTGACCATCAGCCTGGTCGCCGAACTGCCGCCGCCGGCCGCCGCCGCGTAACCACCGTCAGGCTCTAGCAGGCCAGGGGAGGCTTCCATGGACTACATCGTCCTCAACATCGCCGATAAATATTCGATCAAGGGCGAATGCACGCTCGACAAGCATGCCGACCAGATCAACGTGCTGGGCTTCTCCACCGGCCTCGCCATGCCGCTGCATATGGACTCATCCGGCGGCGGCCGGTCGACCGGGCGGGTGCAGATCCAGGATTTCAGCGTCACCAAATATCTCGACCAGGCCTCGCCGAAGCTTAATCTGGCCTGCTGCCTGGCGACCGAGCTGGGCAAGATCGAGATCTATCTGATCCGAACCTCCGGCGACAAGCCGATCGAGGCGATGACCTACACGCTGGAGAACGCCATGGTCTCCAGCATCTCGCTGAATGCCGGCGGCAACGAGATGCCGGTGGAATCGGTCACCTTCAACTTCACCAAGGTCACCTGGAGCTATCAGTTCGAGACCAAGGAGGGCGACCAGAAGGGCAAGGTGGAGACCGAGTACGATCTGGAAAAGGCGACCGGCCAGGGCAAGTAACGGATGGCCGGCCGCGTCAGCTACGGGTTGCGCGCGCCGCTGTTCGACCGGCTGTCGAAGGAGACCGACATGCCGGTCGTGCTGGAGGGGGCGGACCTGGCGGAATCGATCCGCGCCGCGCTGCTGCGGCTGTTCGGCTCGCGCGCCTATCGCGATGTGCGGGATTATCTGGCGGCCCCGCCATCGGTCGCCACCTATGGCGTGCCGGACACGGTGGATTATACCGCCAGCGCGCTGTCCGACCGGCAGCTCATGGCGCGGTCGCTGGAAATGGCGGTCCGCGCCTTCGAGCCGCGGCTGTCCGACATATCCATCGAGATCGAGCCGACGCGCGACCGCACAAGGCCGCTGGCCGCCCGGCTTACCGCCTCGGTGCGGATGCGCGGCTATGAGCGGCCGCTGGTGTTCCTGCTGAACGGGCCGGAGGTGATGCTGCTGGGAGCGCCGAAATGACCGGCTACGATACGCTGCTGCCCTATTTTCAGCGCGAGCTGGCGTTCCTTCGGCGCGAGGGCGTGGCGTTCAGTCGGCGCTACCCGCAGATCGCCCGGCGGCTCGATATCGTCGGCGACGCCGTGACCGATCCGGATGTGGAACGGCTGATCGAGGCGGTGGCCTTCCTGACCGGGCGCATCCAGCACACCATCGACCGGGAATTCCCGATCATCCCGGCAGCGCTGCTGAATATCCTCTATCCGCAATTCGCCGATCCCATCCCCTCCATGGCCATCGCCCAGTTCCTGCCGCCGCAGGAGGCCGGCAAGCTGACCACCGGCCTGACCGTGCCGCGCGGCCGGCAATTCTTCGCCGGCAGCGGCGCCCAGGCGGTCCGCTTCCGCACCTGCTATCCCGCCACGATCTGGCCGATCGAGCCGACCTTCGCGGATTTCGACGATTCCTTCCCCGACATCGTGCTGGCGGAGAAGGCGCGCAGCCTGTTCCGGCTGCGCCTGCGCTGCACCGGCCCCGGCTTCGGGCCGCTGGGGGCGGATCGGCTGCGCCTGCATCTGGCCGGGCTGACGGCGATGACCGACCGGCTGTACCAGATGCTGACCTCGGAGGTGCAGGCGGTCTATCTGCTGCCCGATGGCGATGCGTCGCGCCGGGTGCGGCTGCCGGCCGACAGCATCGAGCCAGTCGGCTTCCGGCCGGAGGAATCGGTGCTGCCGGAACAGCAACATGGCCTTACCGGGTTCCGTTTGCTGCTGGAGCTATTCCAATTTCCGGAAAAATTTCGCTTCCTTGACGTAATCGGCCTGATGGCGGCGGGCACCGCGACGATGGTGGATATCCTGTTTCCGGTCAGCGTCGCCCCACCGCCGGAGATCCATGCCGAGGCCTCCACCTTCCGGCTCGGCTGCACGCCGGTGATCAATCTGTTCGAGCAGGTCAGCCAGCCGATCCGCCTGACGCAGGAGAAGCTGGAATATCTGGTGCTGCCCGATATCGGCGACCGCGCGGCCGTGGAGGTGCATTCCATCCGCTCCGTCGCCGCCGCGCCGGACCCGGCCCGCCAGGTGCCCTGGGTGCGGCCCTATTTCGGCTTTTGCGGCGACGAGACGGCGGCGGAGCAAGGCATCTACTGGGTCGCCCGCCGCCGCCCGACCGAGCTGGCGGGCATTCCCGGCGACGAGATGTTCCTGACCTTCATCGACCCGTCCTTCCAGCCGACCGAGCCGGCCGGCCAGGTGCTCTATGCCCGGCTCGCCTGCACCAACCGGCGGCTGGCGCCCTATCTGCCGGCGAACCAGCCCCTGCAGCCGGACGAGGCGGCGGTGCCCGGCGCGCAGATGCTGATCACCGCCCCGACCGCGCCGGTGGAGCCGGTGACCGATGGCGCGGTGCTGTGGCGGCTGGCGAGCCAGCTGGCGCTGGGCGACGTGTCGCTGCTGGCCGGCGACGCGGCGGCGCTGCGCCAGTTCCTGCAGCTTTACGCGCTGAACGTCTCCCGCGCCGACGAGGTGCTGATCGACGCGGTGCAGGGCGCCAGGGCGACGCCGGCGCAGATGCGCCGCAGCGACGGGGCGACCCTGCTGCGCGGCACCGACATAAGTTTGAGCCTGGACGATAGCAGCCGGCCCGAGGGCAGCCTGTATCTGCTGATGACCGTGCTCGACCGCGCCCTGCCCGTGTTCGCCGCCGCCAACAGCTTCACCCGGCTGTCGGCCTGCCTGCTCTCCAAGCCGCAAGTGTGGAAATCATGGCCAGCGCGCCTCGGCGACCGCCCGATACTGTAATCGAGACGCTGTTCGCGGAGCCCTGGCGGTTCGAGTTCTGCCAGGCCGTGCGGCTGCTGGAGCAGATGGTGAGCGCCCCGTCGCCGCTGGGCGAATCGGCCAATCCCCGGCGCGAGGCGGTGCGGTTCCGCGCCGCCATCGAATTCGGCTTCCAGGGCGCCGCGATCCGCAGCGTCGAGCCGCCGATGATGCCGCTGACATCCTCGCGGCTGGAATCCTATCTGCGGCGCGACCGCAGCATCGTCTCGCAGGCCGCGATGACCGTCTCCTTCATCGGCCTGGCCGGCACGGTCGGCGCGCTGCCGATGGTCGATACCGAGCGTGTGCTGCGCGGCCTGCAACGGCGCGACGCGGCGCTGGCCGACTTTCTGGCGCTGTTCGAGAACCGGCTGATCGCGGTGTATTACCGGGCGCGGAAATCCAACCGCATCGGGTTCGAGCCGGTCCTGCCGGAACGCTCGCCGGTGGCGGGATATCTGGAAAGCCTGATGGGTCTTGGGCTGCCGGGCCTGGCCGATAATTTCCTCGATCCCGTCCGCCGCCGGCTGCTGCCCTTCGCCGGGCTGCTGGCCGGCGCGCGGCGGCCGCTGGAAGGCGCGCGCAAGCTGCTGGCGGCGATGCTGGACGCGCCGGTGGCGCTCGAAGGGCCGATCCGGCGCATGGCGCCTGTGGCGCCGGATCAGCGCACCGCGCTGGGCGTGCGGTTCCAGGCGCTGGGCCAGACCAGCGTGCTGGGCGGGCGGATGCAGGAGGACGGGCAGGGCTTGCGCCTCTGGGTCGGTCCGATGGGCCGCCCGGCCTATGATGCGTTGCTGCCGGATGGGGCCGGGCATCGCACGCTGTGCCGGCTGGTGCGGCTGTATTTCGGGGCCGGGGTGGGGGTGGAGCTGCGGCCGGTGCTGCACGCCACCGGCGTCAGCGCCGCCACTTTGTCGGCCCGGCAGGGCGCGCGGCTGGGCTGGACGAGCTGGCTGTGCGCCCGCCCCGCCGGGCAGGATGCCTGCGAGGCCCGCATTGCCATCGAGGCGGCGGCATGACCGGCGCATCCTCGGTTTCCGCCGCCGCCACGGTGAAGACATCGCTGTCCGGGGTCGATTTCACGCTGCTGTCCTTCGAGGCGGAGGAGCAGCTTTCCAGCCCCTTCCGGTTTCAGGCGACGGTACGCGCCAGCACGGCCAGCATCGATCTGGCCGGGCTGCTCGGCAAGGTGGCGTCGGTCACGATCACCGCCGGCGGCAAGGCGTCGCGCTGCTTTGCCGGCATCGTCGCGGCGGCAACCCAGCTCGACGCCGATCCGCGCGGGGCCAGCTACCGGCTGGAGCTTCGGCCGGCCTTGTGGAAGCTGTCGCTGGCGTCGGACTGCCGCATCTTCCAGCAAAAGACCGTGCCGGAGATCGTGCAGGCCGTCTTGAAGGCCGATGGCGTCGGGCTGGTGAAGAACAGCCTGTCGGCGACCTACGACAAGCAGGATTACGTGGCGCAGTTCGACGAAAGCGACCTCGCTTTCGTCTCGAGGCTGATGGAGCGGGCTGGCATCGTCTATTTCTTCACCCATGCGGCGGAGGGCGACACGCTGGTACTCGCCGACGATTCCAGCCCGTTCAAGCCGATCGCGGGACCGTCGGCGCTGAATTATCGCCTGCCGCAGGGCGGCATCCTGCAAGCCGACGCGGTCTCGCTGCTGACCTGGACGGCGCAGATGGCGACCGGCAGCGTCGGCATGGGGGATTACAGCTTCCTCATCCCCTCCACCGACCTGACCGTGACGGCGAAGGGAAAAGGCAGCGACCTTGCCCATTACAGCTTTCCCGGCGGCTATGCCACCAAGGATGCCGGCGATGCCGCCGCCAAGCGGCGCATCGACGCGCTGGATGCCGAATCGGCGGTGATATTGGGGGAGAGCGCCTGCCCCTCGCTGCTGCCGGGCGCGACCGTGAAAATCCAGGGCTATGGCGACGACAAGGTGAATGGCGGTTATGCCATCGCCGCCGTCACCCACCTGCTGACCGAGGGCGTCTATCACAACCGCTTCGAGGCGCTGCCCGGCGATACGGTGATCCGGCCGCGCCCGGTCACGCCTCGGCCGCGCATCGCCGGCCTGCAGACCGCCAAGGTGGTGGGCAAGCAGGGCGAGGAAATCTGGACCGACCAGTACGGCCGCATCAAGGTGCAGTTCCCCTGGGACCGGCAGGGCAAGTCGGACGAGAACAGCTCCTGCTGGATTCGTGTGGTGCAGGGCTGGGCCGGCAAGGGCTGGGGCCATCTGTTCGTGCCGCGCATCGGCATGGAGGTGATGGTCGCCTTCGTCGATGGCGACCCGGATCGGCCGCTGGTCGTGGGCGCGCTCTACAATGCCGAGCAGACCGCGCCGATCACGCTGCCGGGCGAGCAGACGAAGAGCACGGTGAAGACCAATTCCTCCAAGGGCGGGGAGGGATTCAACCAGATCCTGTTCGACGACGACAAGGGCAAGGAACTGGTCTATCTGCACGCCCAGAAGGACATGACCAGCGAGGTGCTGAACGACCGCACCGCCACGGTCACGCAGAACGAGAAGCTAACCGTCTCCAAGGGCGACCGCACCGTCGAGGTGACGGAAGGCAAGGAGACGCACAGCGTGAAGCAGACCCGCGACGTGACCGTCACGGGCAAGGAGACGCACACCAACAAGGCCGATTTCGACCACACGGTGGACGGCAATATGAGCCTGACCGTGAAGGGCAATTACAGCCTGACGGTGCAGGGCTCCGTCACCATCAAGGCGACCGGGGCGGTCACCATCGAAAGCAGCGCCGGCGCTGTCACGGTGAAGGCGGCGCAGAGCCTGCAGACCTCCGGCCTCACCATCTCCAACAAGGCGACCACCAGCCTGACCAATGATGGCGGCATGTCGATCACCAACACCGCCCAGGGCAAGGCGGCGCTGGAGAGCAGCGGCATGGTCACGGTGAACGGCGCCATGGTGAAGATCAATTGAGCGCGCCCGAATCCCAAGCATCCCCCTTGCTGCTGTGCGATGCGCAGGGCCGCCCGGAGGTCGAGGGGCAGACGCTGGATGGCAAGCTCGACGGGGCGGTGCGCTTCTATGCCGAGGGCAAGCTGGCGATGGTCGCAACCTACAAGACAGGCGCGCTGGACGGGCCGATGACCAGCTATGGCGCGGACGGCGCGGTGCTGGGCGAGGCGCTGTACCGGGACGGGATCAAGCTGTCGGAAAGTCCGCCGGCCTTGCCGCCCTCTCCACCATTGCCGCCCGCGCCTGCCCCACCGACGCTGGCGGCGCTGCTGAAGCTGTGGCTGTCGGCGAAGCTGGCGAAGGCGCGCGCATGAGCGGGCGGCCACCCCCCACCCCGGCCCTCCCCCGCAAGGGGGGA
>NZ_LPXN01000032.1 GCF_001618175.1 Oceanibaculum pacificum
GCCGTCTCGAAGCATCGGGCGCTACCGCCCCGGCCTCAGCAGCAGCCGGTCGGCCGGGCCCTCGGGCTGCGGCGGGATCGGGAAGCTGCCGCCGTCGCTCCAGAGCCGCGCCAAATCGCCATAATGGGCGGAGAACGGGTTGCCGGACTGGCCGAGCGCCTGCACGAACAGCGAGCGGTCCAGGTCGGCCAGGTCGAACACCACCCGCAGTCCCGCCCCGTGGACATGGCGGTAGGGTTCCGCCCCCTGCATGCGGCTGGTGCCGCGATTGACCGTGTCGTTGCTGCCTCCGGTCGGTACGGCCACGTCGGTCAGGCCGCGCAGCAGCGGGATGCGACCCAGCAGCATGTTGGAGAAGACGGCGCGGTGCCTGTCGCCCCAGCGCAGGCCGGCGAGATCGTCGCCCAGCTCCGCCCGCGCATCGTCCAGGGCGGCGCGGACGATGTCGGCGCAGCTCTCGCGCCGGTCGGCGGTGCCGGTATCGTCGCACCAGGCGCTGTCCTGTTGCAGCATTCCGATCGTCACCGGCAGGCGGGGGGCGTGGAACGGCTCCCCGGCGGGCGCGAATTCGTCGGCGAACAGGCGGCGCTCCAGATGGCGCAGCAGGGCGCTATAGAGCAGCGGTTCCGGCCGCGCGCGGTCCATGGCGCCGTCCCACGCCGCCAGCATCGCCTTGGCCGGGCTGTCCGGCAGCATCGGCAGGATCGCGGGCAACAGCTCGCGCGCGCCCAGCGAGACGACATCGTTCTGCAACGCCGCCATCTGCCGGGCGGTGGCGTTTTCAGTCTCGTCCAGCCGGTCGGCGATGCGCCGGGCGCGGTAGGCCACGTCGAACTCGCGGCCCAGGAAATGCGGATAGCCGGGATCGGCCACGTTGTTATTGCCGTTCACCACCCGGCCGCTGGCGGGGTTGAAACGCTGCGGCAATTCCTCGAACGGCACGAAGCCGGTCCAGTCATGCTCCCCAGTCCAGCCGGGAACGGGCAGGAAGCCGTCGCCCTGCCGGCGGATCGGCGTCAGCCCGGTGGTGACGATGCCGAAATCGCCATTCACATCGGCGAAGGCGACATTCTGCTGCGGCGCCTGGAAGTCGCGCAGCCGGTCGCGGAACTCGGCGGCGCTGCCGGCGCGGTTCAGGCGGTACAGCCCCTCGGCGGTGCGGTCGTCCGGGTTCAGCGACGTGGCGGCCAGCGCCAGCGCGGTATTCTCCGGCAGGGCCGCCAGCGTGCGGCGGCTATCGGCATGCCCGTCGGAGACGACCGGCCCGTGCCGCGTGGCCCGCACCGTGACGGTCACCGGCTCGCCGCCGCGCACGCGGATGGTCTCCTCGCGCGTCTCGAAGGCGGCGCTGCCGTCCGGCGTCAGGTAGCGGGCAGGATCGGCGGGGTCGATGCGCTCGATGAAGATGTCCGATGTGTCGCTGTGCGTGGTGGTGAAGCCCCAGGCGACCCGCCCATTATGGCCGATCAGCACCATCGGCACACCGGGCACGGTGGCCCCCGTCAACGTCAGCGTCGGCGTCTCGATGCGGGCCAGGTACCACAGGTTCGGATTGCTGAGGCCCAGATGCGGATCGTTCGCCAATAGTGGCTTGCCGCTTTCGGTATGCGCCCCGCCCAGCGCCCAGATGTTGGAGGCGAGGCGTGGCTGCACCGCCTCGGGCACGCGCGCCTGAATCGCGGCGAGGCGGGTGCGGTCCAGCTGCTTCAGCGTTTCCGACAGCGGCACATGTCGCTCGGCCGGTTCGGAGGACCATAATTCCTCGATCTGCTCGGCGCTGAAATGGTTGGCTAGACGCGCGCGCTCCAGCTCGGCATACCAGTTGCCGGAGAGCTGCAGGGCCATCAGCCGGCCCCAGACCAGCGAATCGGCCGGGGTCCAGGGTTCGGGGTCGATCCACAGCAGGTTGAATTCCGGCGGCAGCGCGCCGTCGCGGTGGGCGAGATAGGCGTTCACCCCGTCGGCATAGCGCTCCAGCGCGCGCTTCAGCGCCGGCGAGGCGGTCTCGTAGCTGCGCTGCGCCAGCCGGTAGACGCCCAGCGTGCGCATGAAGCGGTCATAATCCAGCGTGGCGCTGCCCAGCACCTCGGACAGCCGGCCCGCGCCGACGCGGCGATTCTGCTCCATCTGCCACAGCCTGTCCTGGGCATGCACGAAGCCCAGCGCGAAGGCGGCGTCTCCCTCGCTCTCGGCGGCGATGCGCGGAATGCCCTTGCTGTCGCGGGTGACGGTAACCGGCGCTTCCAGGCCGGGCAGGGCGATCTCGCCGCTTGTCGTGGGCAGCGAGGTGCGCATCCAGACCAGCGCGCCGCCGGCCAGCAGGATCAGCAGCAGTACCAGGCTTCCCGCCGCCAGCCCCAGCCGCCGCGGCCATCGTCTCGTTCGCCGCCTTGCTCGTTCCTGGGGCGCTTGGGGCATGCAGCATTCCTTCGGTTACCGTTCCTGCCCGCTGATATAGGGACGGAACGCGCGAAGGGGATGCGTTTTTAAGAAAATCCTTCGCCCCGACAGGGGCTAGGGATTCAAGGGGCTACTTGGCGAAGCTGTCCTTGTACTGGTCGCGCAGGACGTTCTTCTGCACCTTGCCCATGGTGTTGCGCGGCAGTTCGTCGACGATATGCACATGCTTGGGCAGCTTGTAGGCGGCCAGGCGGGTCTTCAGCCGGGCGGCGATCTCCTCGCCGGCCGGCGGCTGGCCGCCGATCTTGCGGGCGACCACGGCGACGACGCCCTCGCCGAAATCCGGGTGCGGGACGCCGATCACGGCGCTTTCCTCGACGCCGTCCATCTGGTCGATCTCTTCCTCGACTTCCTTGGGGTAGACGTTGAAGCCGCCGGAGATGATCAGATCCTTGGCCCGCCCGGAAATCCAGACATAGCCCTTCTCGTCGATGCGCCCGACATCGCCGGTGATGAAGAAGCCGTCGGCGCGGATTTCGGCCGCCGTCTTCTCCGGCATGCGCCAATAGCCCTTGAAAACGTTCGGGCCGCGCACCTCGATGATGCCGGTCTCGCCGACCGCCAGGGCGTTGCCGTTCTCGTCGGCGATGCGCACCTCGACATCGGCCAGCGGCTTGCCGCAGCTTCCGGCCAGCCTGTCGCCCTCATAGGGGTTGGAGGTCAGCATGCCGGTCTCGGTCATGCCGTAGCGCTCCAGGATGGTGTGGCCGGTGCGCTCGCGGAACTGGTTGAAGGTCTCGGCCAGCAGCGGGGCGGAGCCGGCGATGAACAGCCGCATATGCGCCGTCAGCTCCGGGGTGAAACCGGCATGGCCCAGCAGGCGCACATAGAAGGTCGGCACGCCCATCATCACCGTCGCGCGCGGCAGCAGGCGCACCACCTGGTCGGCGTCGAACTTCGGCAGGAAGATCATCGCGCTGCCGTTCAGCAGCACGCAGTTGGTGGCGACGAACAGCCCGTGGGTGTGGAAGATCGGCAGCGCGTGCAGCAGCACGTCGCCCGGCCGGAAGGCCCAGGTCTTGTGCAGCGTCAGCGCGTTGGAGGCGAGGTTCCAATGGGTCAGCATCGCGCCCTTGGAGCGGCCGGTGGTGCCCGACGTGTAGAGGATGGCCCCCAGATCGTCCTTCGCGCGCGGCACGGTGGCGAAATCGGACGGCAGATTCTTGGCCTGCTCGACCAGCGTGCCGTCGGCCTGCTGGCCCAGCGTCAGAACGTGCGGGGTCTTCGCCTTGGCGGCGGCCTCGCCGACCCAGCCCTCGGTGCCGGGGCGGCAGACCACCACGCGCGGCTCGGCGTCGCCCAGGAAATATTCGATCTCCGCCTGCTGGTAGGCGGTGTTCAGCGGCAGGTAGGCGGCACCGGCGCGCAGGCAGGCGAGATAGAGGAAGATCGCCTCGGCCGATTTCTCCACTTGCACCGCCACCCGGTCGCCGGGCACCACGCCCAGCCTGGCCAGCAGGCCGGCGAACTTGCCGCTCCAGGCCTCCAGATCGGCATAGCTGTAGCGCGCGCCGGTCTCGGTCTCGATGAACAGATCGTCGCGGTCGGCCGGAAAGCGGCTGGCGAACAGGTCGTACAGATTCTCGCTCATGGGGGCGTCACACCGGTGGCTGTTGTTTTTGTCTTTATCGACTCTCTATAGCGAAAAGCGACGGGGCGGCACAAGCGAAGCCGTCATTTCGCTTGATGCCGCCCCGTGCGGTCTTCATCGGTTAAGGAAGGGTCAGGCTTTCGCCGTTGCCTTCCGGCCGGCGGCGAAGCGCTGGTAGGCGAAGATCGCGCCGCCCAGCGCAATGCCGATCACGTCGGTGTAGATGCCGCCTTCGATCAGCAGCAACGCCGCCAGCAGCAGCGCGACGCGCACCGGAATGCTGATCGGGCCGTAGAACCAGGCCTGCACCGCGCCGGACAGCAGATAGACGCCGATCGTGGCGGTGACCGCCGTGCGCAGGATCAGGTACCACTCGCCTTCCATCAGCAGCCCTTGGTTATAGAAGAACATGAAGGGCACGATGAAAGCCGCCAGCCCCAGCTTGAAGGCCGTGACGGAGGTCTTCATCGGGTCGGAGCCGGCAATGGCTGCGCCGGCATAGGCGGCCAGCGCCACCGGCGGGGTGATGGCTGAGATGACCGCGAAGTAGAACACGAACATGTGCGCCACCAGCGGCGTGATGCCGAGCTGGATAAGGCCAGGCGCCACCACCGACGCGGCGACCGCGTAGGCGGCCGTGGTCGGCATCCCCATGCCCAGCAGGATCGAGATGCCCATGGCGAAGAACAACGCCAGCAACTGGCTGGTGTCGGCGATCGCCAGCAGCATGGAGGAGAAGCGCAGCCCCACGCCGGTCAGCCCGATGACGCCGACGATGATGCCGGCGCACGCGCACACCGCGATGAGCTGGACGGACATCTTGGTGGTGTCCTCCAGCGCCTTCAGGATGCCGCGCGGCCCCATCTTGTTCGGGCTCAGCCAGCTCACCACCAGGGCGCTGATCAGCGCCAGGGTGCCGGCACGGATGACCGAATAGCCCATGAACAGGGCGGCGATCAGGATGATCACCGGGATGAACAGATAGACTTGCTTCACCAGGCGGCTGAATTTCGGCAGCTCGCTCGCCTTCATGCCCTTCATGCCCATCCGGGCGGCTTCGAAATCGACCATGAAGAAGATCGATAGGAAGTACAGGATGGCCGGAATCAGCGCCGCGACGATCAGCTCGGTGTAGGGGATGCCAGTGATCTCCGCCATGATGAAGGCGCCGGCGCCCATGATCGGCGGCATGATCTGGCCGCCGGTGGAGGCGGCCGCCTCGATGGCGGCGGCGGAGCGGGGGCGATAGCCGACCTTCTTCATCAGCGGGATAGTGAAGGAGCCGGTGGCCACCACATTGCCGGCCGAGGTGCCGTTGATCATGCCCATCAGGCCGCTGGCGAACACCGCCACCTTGGCCGGGCCGCCGCGCGCCCAGCCGAACAGCGCCATCGACAGATCGTTGAAATAATCGCCGACCTTGGACACCTGGAGGAACGCGCCAAAGGCGACGAACAGGATGATGTAGGTCGAGGAGACCGCCACCGTCGGGCCCAGAATGCCGTTATCCGTATAGATGTAGCTGAAGAAGCGCTGGAACCGGTAGCCGTCATGATGCAGGAAGGTCGGCAGATACGGGCCGGCGAAGGTGTAGAGAATGAACACCCCGGCGATGATCAGCAGGGCCAGGCCCGCCACCCGCCGCGTCAGCTCCAGGATCAGCAGCACGCCGATCAGCGCGAAGACGTAGTCCGGCTGCGTCGGCATCACGCCGGCGCGGAATTGCAGGAAGGAGACGTTGAACAGCAGATAGCCGCAGACCGTCAGGCAGCTCAGCATCAGCAGCCAGTCGTACCAGGCGATGCGATGGTCGCGCGGCTTGAAGTACCAGGCCGACAGCATGGCGACGACGGCGGAGATCAGCGCCGGCCAGGTGGCTGTGTTGAACACCCAGGGCGGCGGCATGTCGACGCCGGCCAGATCGCGCATGACAAAGGCATAGACGATGCAGAAGGCGGCGTAGAGCCCGGTCGCGCCGGCCACGGCCAGCGGCACTAATTCGAGCGGTGTCACCCAGCTGCCGCGCGCGCCGTCCAGCGTCTCGGTCGACCAGGCGGCGACCAGGGCGAAGCCGATGGCGAGGCCGCCGGCGACATGGATGATGCGGAAACTCCAGGTCTCCATCGGAAAGACGTTCAGCACCAGCAAGTGGAAGACGGCATAGCCGATGCAGCTCCACACCAACAGGTGGCGCTCCCAGCCGAATAGTCTGCGTTCGTTGGTGGGCGGCGGCTCGTCGGCAACATTGTTGGCGATGTCGAGATCGTCGCTCTGGCGTGTCGTGTCTGTCATGGGTTCAACGGCCTCCCAGATGCCGCCTTGTCGTCGTGACCCTAGGGAAGTACGAGGAACGGCCCTCCCCAGTGGGGAGAGCCGCTCTTCAAGTCAGTGTCGTCGGGTGGGGGTTATCCCTTGTTTTCCGGCGGCAGGACCTTCTGGTCCAGGGTCAGACCCTTTTCCTTGTAGTAGCGCACCGCGCCCGGATGGAACCACATGAAGCTGTTGTTCTTGTAGTTCTCGACCTTGGTGTCGGCGGCCGACTTGTGGATCTGCATCATGCGGTCCGGGTTCTCCAGGACCACCTTCATCACCTCGTACACCAGGCTTTCCGGCATGTCCTTGTGGGCGATGCCGAAGTTCCACATGGCGATGGTGTGCTGATCTTCCTTCTGGCTCTTATAGGTGTTCGCCGGAATGGTGAAGGGCGACACCGACGGGAAGGCGTCGACGATCTTCTTCTGCTCGTCCGTGGTGAAGGCGAACACATTGGCCGAGGCCTGCGCCTCGATCTGGGCGAAGGCCGCGATCGGCAGGCCGGCGCCGAAGGCGAAGGCGTCGATCAGGCCGTCCTGCACCTGGCCGGCCAGGTCGCTGGCGCCGCCGTACTGCGGCTTCACATTGAGGCCCAGCTCCTTGAACCAGAGCGGGAAGTAGGTGCCCGGCGTACCGCCCTTCGGGCCGACGCCGACGGTCTTGCCGTCCAGGTCCTTCACGCCCTTGATGCCGGAATCGGCCAGCGAGATGAGCTGGAACGGGGTCATGTACATCGGGAAGGTGGCGCGGACATTCTTCATTTCCACGCCCGGCGCGATCGGGCTCTTGCCGACCCAGCCATCATAGCCCGGACCCATGGTGGTCATGCCGAACTGCAGGTCGCCGGCATTCACCAGCGCCATGTTCTGCACCGGGCCGCCGGTCACTTCCGAGCTGGTGTTGATGCCCAGCTTCTCCTGCACCAGGTTCGCCCAGCCGGCGCCGTAGATGAAGTAGGTGCCGCCCTGCGAGGCGGTGCCGACCTTTACGGAGCTGGGCCAGCCTTTCTTGTCTTGCGCGTCCGCCGTGGACATAGCGAGTAGGGCCGTCGCGGTCACTGCCACGCCGGCGCACAGAATCGTCTTGAGGTTCATATGGGGTCCTCCAGGTTGCCATCCTTGCCGAAAGGGGTGCGGATTCTTCTTTTCGATCCGCTGCTCATCCGGCATCACAGGGTCACTAGTTAAACAAATGAGCGTCAAGCGCAACCCAGTTATGCCCTGAGGCGATGATAAAAATTCCCCTCAGCCGGCGCGTATGCCCTCTGCGTGCCGTGTTATAATGCGGATAGAATAGGAAAATTCAGAACCGCGGAGGAAATCAAGCCGGTGCCAGCCGATACGATGATCTCAGCCAAATCCAGCGGTGAGCGCCGCGTCGACCGGGCGGCCAATCGGCGTGTCTTTGCCGATGCTGCGGCAATGGTGGCGGCGCTGACGCCCAGCTATCCGGTTTACTGTCTGCGCCCGCAGATACTGCGACGGCAGGCCGGGCTGTTCCTGGAGGCGTTTCCCGGCCGGGTGCTGTATGCGGTGAAGTGCAATCCGCACCCGCGCATCCTGCAGGCGCTGCACGAGGGCGGCATCCGGCATTTCGACACCGCCTCGCTGCCGGAGATAGCGCTGGTGCGCGAGCAGTTCCGCGACGCGCATGCTTATTTCATGCATCCGGTGAAGATCAGGCCGCATATCAAGACGGCCGAGCATGTCTACGACATCACCCATTTCGTCGTCGATCACATGGACGAGCTGGAAAAGGTGATGGAGGAGACCGACAATGAGGATCTTACGATCTTCGTCCGCCTGGCCACGCCGGAGCTGGGCGGGGCCTACGATCTCTCGCAGAAATTCGGCGCCACGCCGGACGAGGCCGCCGCCCTTCTGCGCCGTGCGGAGAAGGAAGGCTATACGGTGGGCCTGGCCTTCCATGTCGGTTCGCAGATGCTGAATCCCTGGGCCTACAAGAAAGCGCTGGAGATGGCCGGCGCGGTGCTGGAACAGGCCGGCGTGCAGATCCAGTATCTCGATATCGGCGGCGGTTTCCCAGCGCCTTATGTCGGCCAGCCGGTGCCCGAGCTGGAAGCCTTCATCGAGCAGATCGAGGAGGGGCGGCGGCAGTTGAAGCTGCGCCGCGACTGCGTGCTGATGTGCGAGCCGGGGCGGGCGCTGGTGGCCAATGGCTGTTCGCTGATCGTGCAGGTGCAGTTGCGCAAGGGCGACCGGCTCTACATCAATGACGGCATCTATGGCAGCCTGTCGGAGCCGGCGCTGATCAAGATCCAGATGCCGGCCCGGCTGATCCGCTCCGCCGAATCGGTGGCGCTGGAGCCGGAGGCCGGAACGCTGAAGGATTTCACCATCTACGGCCCGACCTGCGACAGTTTCGACAAGCTGCCCACGCCGTTCCGCCTGCCGGAAAATGTCCGCGAGGGCGACTGGATCGAG
>NZ_LPXN01000033.1 GCF_001618175.1 Oceanibaculum pacificum
CGCCCAGGGCATCGGCCAGGCGCTGTACGAGCGCACCGTCTATGACAGCGAGAGCGGACAGCTGCTGACAGGCTCCTTCATGGATTACTGCCTGCCGCGCGCCGATCTGGTGCCGTTCATCGATTTCGACATGCACAACGTGCCCTGTACCACCAACGCGCTGGGCATCAAGGGCTGCGGCGAGGCCGGGGCGATCGGCGCGCCGCCGGCCGTCATCAACGCGCTGGTCGACGCGCTGCAGGAATATGGCGTCGACCATATCGACATGCCGGCCACCGCCGAGGTGATCTGGCAGGCGATTCACGGCCGCTACGCCCAGGCCGCGGAGTGAGCGGTCTCGATCTCCCAGCCCTGTTGCCGACGGTCAAGGACATCGCGCTGGAGGCCGGGGAGGTGATCCTGGGCTTCTACCGCGACGGTTTCAGCGTCGAAGGCAAGGCGGACGGCTCCCCGGTGACGGCGGCGGACCGGGCGGCGGACGATCTGATCGTCGCGCGGTTGAAGGCGCTGGCCCCGGACATCCCCGTGGTGTCGGAGGAATCCTACGCCGCCGGCGTGCGTCCCGACGTGACCGGCGGGCGTTTCTGGCTGGTCGATCCGCTGGACGGCACCAAGGAATTCGTGAACCGCAATGGCGAATTCACGGTGAATATCGGCCTGATCGACCGGGGCGTCCCGGTGCTGGGGGTGATCCTGGTGCCGGTGACCGGCGTGCTCTATTGGGGCGTAATGGGCCAGGGGGCGGGCCAGGGGGCCGGTTGCCGGGATTCCGCCGGCGAACGCCCGATCCAGGCCCGCCCGGCCCCCGCCGATGGGCTGACGGTGGCGGCCAGCCGCTCGCACCGCAACCCGGCGCTGGAAGCCTATCTCAAGACCGTGCCGATGAAGGACCAGAAGGTAGCCGGCAGCTCGCTGAAATTCTGCCTGGTGGCGGAGGGCGCGGCCGACCTCTACCCCCGCACCGGCCCGACCTCGGAATGGGACACGGCGGCCGGGCACGCCATCGTCCTCGCCGCCGGCGGCCGCGTCGACCTGATGGACGGCACGCCCCTGCCCTACGGCAAACCGAACTTCCTGAACCCGGAATTCGTCGTCCGCGGCCGGTAGGGCGGGGCTCGCCCGGCGATGTTAACGCCCCTCACTGCCCCTTCCCAGACCGTCACCCCCGCACTTGTTGCGGGGGGCCATGCTTCCGCCAACTGAATGACGGCTGGAAGAAGCCGCTACTCTGCGCAACCTCGCAAGCGCAGCTGTGTCCTTTCCCCTCACGCCAAGCGGCTAGGCTTGCGGGCGCGGATGGGGCAAGCTGGAGTGGTCGGCATCCGTCTGGCCGGCGCGCCTATAACAAAACATCGGTGGGGAATGGGGCGATGACGGAAAGCGACTGGATGCGGCTGGTCTATCTGGTGCTGCTGTTGGCGCTGATCGGACCGGCCTTCTATTTCCGCCGCCGGCTGAATTCCGACTTCTGGAAGGATGCGGTTATCTGGATAGCCCTGGGGGCCATCCTGGTCGGCGGCTATCTGCTGTTCCTGAACTGAACGCCGGGCTCCTCCACCCCTGTCATGCCTGAGTTTGGCAAGGGAAAAGAGGCGTTCCCCTACTCCTCGGCCCGTCCCATGCCGAGCATGGCTTGCAGGTCGGCGGTCTGGCGGGTGGTCCGCGCCAGGCTGCGGGAAAGCTGGGTGAGCATGGCGCGGATGAAGGGGTTGGCTTCCTCCAGCAGCCGCCAGAACAGTTTTTCCGGCACCACGGCGCAGACGCAATCCTCGACCGCGCGCACACTGGAGCCATGCAGCCGGCCTTCCAGCAACGCCATTTCGCCGAAGATCGCGCCGGGACCGAGGCGCGCGATGGTCAGTTCGCGCCCGCTGACCGTCTGCACCACCTCGACCGACCCCTTCTCGACCAGATAGGCGGCCTCCGCCCGCGCGCCCTGATGCAGGATGATCGTGCCGGCGGAGAAATGATGGCCCTCGAACGCCTCCACGCGCCCTCCTTCTGGCCCTCTTACCTGCCTTCGAAAACCGGCTTCCGCTTGGCCAGGAACGCCTTGTAGCCGGTCTGGAAATCCTGCGTGTCGAAGGAATCGTAGCCCTCGTCGTAATCCGCCTGGGTCAGCGGGGCGGGCTGCTCCAGCCGGCGGGCGAACTTCTTGTGCCAGCGATTGACCAACGGCGCGCCATCGACGATGCGCGTGACGCAGGCCCAGCCCTCCTCCTCGATCTTGTCGTCGGGCACGACGCGGTTCACCAGCCCCTTTTCCTTCGCCTCGGCCGCGCCGAACACGCGGGCTTCGTAGAGAATCTCCAGCGCATTGGTCTTGCCGACCAGGCCGATCAGCGCCGCGATCTCCTTATAGCCCATGGTCAGGCCCAGCTTGTTGATCGGCACGCCGAAGCGGCTGCTTTCCTGGCAGATGCGCAGATCGGCCATGCTGGCCAGCTCCAGCCCGCCGCCGACGCAGATGCCCTTGATCATCACCACGACGGGATGCGGGCAGTCGGCGATGGCCCCCATGGTCTCGTCCATCAGGTGCCCGTAGTCCCGCGCCTGGGCGGCGTCGGCGCGCGCGGATTCGAACTCGGAGATATCCGCGCCGGGACAGAAGGCGCGCTCCCCGGCGCCGGTGAACAGCACGCAGCGCACGCTGTCATCGGCGGAAATCTCCCGGAAGGCGTCGCGCACGCCGATCCACATGGCCTTGTTCAGCGCATTCAGCTTCTCCGGCCGGTTCAGCGTGACCATGGCGACATGGTCCTTGCGCTCGACCAGCACGACGGGAGCCGGAGTGGAGGGGGGAGTATCGGACATCGGCGTTCCTCGACTTTATTGGCTTTATGCCCGCAGCCTAGAAGCAGCCAGCCTAGCCAGCAAGGTCCGCATAGCCGCGCACCCGGTGATGCAGGCTGCCATCCTTGGCGATCTCGCCCACCGGGGCCATGCGCCATTCCCATTCGGTGCCGCCGTCCGGCAGTTTCAGGCCATAGAGCGGGTCGAAGCGCATCACCGCCTCGCCGTCCAGATTATAGGCGATGCGCTCGACATCGGTGATCAGGCATATCTGGCCGGCTTGCGCGCGCAGCCATTTGTAATGCGCCATGACCAGCCGCTTGGCGAACTTGTCCTGGTCGGCCTCCGACACGCCTTGGCGCTCCATCAGGTTCAGCGGCACGATGGGCAGTTGCGACATCAGGTTCAGCGAGACCACCAGATCGGCCTGCGGCAGGGCCGGCGGATCGTAGCGCCGCTCGGTCGATAGCGGCTGCGCGCCGATGCCGGTCAGATCGGCGGCCAGCACATGCAGTTGCCGGCTCAGCAGCCCGCGCAGGCGCACCGGCACCGGGTGGACGATATCCACGAGCACCACCTCCTTGAAGGCCGCCAGCAAATCGTCCAGCGGCACATCGAGCAGCGGGCCGGAGCCCAGCACCACCGCCCGGTCACGCCCCCGGCATTGCGTAATGGCGTCGCGCACGATGCCCTTGCTTTCCGCCAGGTGCGGGGCCCAGGCGGCGCTGTGCCGCCGATGGCGCGCGATAATGCCCTTCAACTCGCCGCGATAGGCATTGGCGCGGGCGTTGGCCCCGCTCAACGGGCGGGCGAAGAGGGAAGGCCTGCTCATTCTGTCCGATCCTCTGTGACAGGTGCTTGACGGCGGACGCAACCTGGGCTGTCTTGGCGCGAACTCCCAAGAGGCCCAAATGACCGACCTTTCCTACCAGATGACTCCGGCGGAGATAACCGCCGATATCCTGCTCGACATCCAGGCGATCCATATTCGCCCCGAAGAGCCCTTCACCTTTACCTCCGGGCGGCTCAGCCCGGTCTATGTCGATTGCCGCAAGATCATCAGCTTTCCACGCGCGCGGGCCAAGCTGATGGATATGGGCGTGGAGAAGATGGGCCGCATCGCCGGCTTCGAGGGCTTCGACGCGGTGGCCGGCGGCGAGACCGCGGGCATCCCCTTCGCTGCCTGGATTGCCGAGCGGATGGGCCTGCCGATGCTCTATGTGCGCAAGAAGCCCAAGGGCTTCGGGCGCAACGCGCAGATCGAGGGCGCCATCCATGACGGCCAGCGCGTGCTGCTGGTCGAGGATCTGGCAACCGATGGCGGCAGCAAGCTGAACTTCGTCGAGGCGCTGCGCACCGCCGGCGCCGAAGTCGCGCATTGCTTCGTCGTGTTCCATTACGGCGTGTTCCCGGAAGGTGTCGCCAAGCTGACCGAGCAGGGCGTCGCCCTGCACGAGCTGGCCACCTGGGCCGACGTGCTGCTGGCCGCCGAACGGCGCGGCTACACCAAGGACCAGCTCGACCAGGTCCGCAGCTTCCTCGCCGACCCCGATGGCTGGGCGGAGAACCGCGCGAAGGGGTAAGGGTCGCTGCTCTCTCAGACCGTCACCCCCGGCCTTGTGCCGGGGGTGACGGATAGAGAACTCAATGCCCGGCCTGCGCTTCCGCCTCCTTGCGCTTGCGGCGGGCGCTGGCGGCGAGGTTCAGGGCCTCGACCAGGATCGAGAAGCCGATAGCGAAGTAGAGGTAGCCTTTCGGGATGTGGAAATGCAGCCCGTCGGCGACCAGCGCCAGGCCGACCAACAGCAGGAAGGCCAGCGCCAGCATCTTCACCGTCTGGTGGCGCTGCACGAATTCGCCGACCGGGCCGGCGGCGAACATCATCACCGCGACCGCGACGATGACGGCGGCAACCATGATGCGCAGATCGTCCACCATGCCGACGGCGGTGATGATCGAATCCAGCGAGAAGATCACGTCGAGCACCAGAATCTGGCCGATCGCGGCGGCAAAGCTGGACGCCACCTTGTCCTTGCCCTCGCCATGTTCGCCTTCCACCGTGCCGTGGATTTCGGTGGTCGCCTTCCAGATCAGGAACAGGCCGCCGACGAACAGGATGATGTCGCGCCAGGAGGCCTCGAAGCCCGCAAGCGTGAAGACCGGCGCGGTCAACCCGACGATCCAGGTGATCACGCTCAGCAGCGCCAGGCGCATCACCAGCGCCAGCCCCAGGCCGATCTGCCGGGCGCGGCGGCGCTGCGCTTCCGGCAGGCGGCCGGCGACGATGGCGATGAAGATGATGTTATCGATGCCCAGCACGATCTCCAGGAAGGCCAAGGTGGCGAAGGCAATCCAGGCTTGCGGGTCGCTCAGCAGCTCGATCATGAAATCTCCCTGGCGTAGGTCTGGTGGGCGCGGCGGCGGCGAAGAGTTAGCACCGCACCCTGTCGAAACAAGCAACGGCTGCTATAGTCGTTTTGTGCCCTGACGCTAAGCAAAATCGGAGAAGCCTTGATGACGGGATTGATGCGGCTGGCGGTTCTTATGCTCCTCGCCTTGGGAATCGCCCCTTTGGGCCTGATTCAGCCGGCGGCGGCGAAAGGCAAGGACGAGCTGGTCATCGGCATCACCCAGTTTCCCTCCACGCTGAACCCGCTGATCGACGCCATGATGGCGAAATCCTACGTGCTGGCGATGGCCAGGCGGCCCTTCACCACCTACGACAAGGATTGGCAGCTCGCCTGCCTGCTCTGCACCGAGCTGCCGACGCTGGAGAATGGCCGCGCCGTCCCCTTCGATCTCGACAAGCCGAACGACGCCGGCGGCACGAAGGGCGTGCGCCTGACCTACACCATCCAGCCCGACGCCAAATGGGGCGACGGCACGCCGGTGACGACCAGGGATGTGGTCTTCACCTGGAAGCTGGGGCTCACGCCGCAGGTCGGCGTCTCCAACCAGGAGCAGTTCCGCCGCATGCTGGATATCGAGGTGGCGGACGACAAGACCTTCACCATCGTCGCCGACCGGCTGGGATTCGATTTCGCGGCGATCAACGATTTCCAGATCCTGCCCGCGCATCTGGAGGAAAAGCCGCTGGCCGAGCCGGCGGCATACCGCCAGCGCACGCTGTACGACACTGATTCGACCAACCCCGGCCTGTATAACGGCCCCTACCGCATCACCCAGGTCACCCCCGGCGCGCATATCGTGCTGGAGCCGAACGCCCATTGGTGGGGTAAGAAACCGCATTTCAAGCGCATCGTGGTGCGGGTGATCGAGAATACCGCGGCGCTGGAGGCCAATATCCTGTCCGGCGAGATCGATTATATCGCCGGCGAGCTGGGGCTGACGGTCGACCAGGCGGTGGCGTTCGAGAAACGCCAGGGCGAGCGCTTCAAGGTCGTCTACAAATCCGGCCTGGTCTACGAGCATATCGACGTGATGCTGGACAACCCCATCCTGGCCGACCGGCGGGTGCGCCAGGCGCTGCTGCTGGGCATCGACCGGCAGGCGATCAGCCAGCAGTTGTTTGGCGGCAAGCAGCCGGTCGCCCATTCCAACGTGAACCCGCTGGACTGGATTCACGATGAGGGCATCCCGACCTACGGCTTCGATGCCAAGCGCGCCGCCGCCCTGCTGGACGAGGCGGGCTGGGCTGAGAAGCGCGGCGGCATCCGCCACAATGCCAAGGGCGAGCGGCTGTCGCTGGAATTCATGACCACCGCCGGCAACCGCTCGCGCGAGCTGGTGCAGCAGGCCTTGCAGGCGCAGTGGCGGCAGCTCGGCATCGATATCCGCATCCGCAACGAGCCGGCGCGGGTGTTTTTCGGCGAGACGGTGACTAAGCGCAAATTCACCGGCCTGGCCATGTATGCCTGGATCAGCGCCCCGGAATCGGTGCCGCGCTCGACCCTGCATTCGAAGGAAATCCCCTCGGCGGAGAATGGCTGGAGCGGCCAGAACAATCCCGGGTTCCGGAATCCGGAAATGGATCGTCTGATCGATGAAATCGAGTTGGTGCTGGAGAAGGAAAAACGCCGCCCGATGTGGTCGCGCATGCAGACGATCTATGCCGAGGAGTTGCCCGCCCTGCCGCTCTATTTTCGCGCCGACGCCTACATCATGCCGAGCTGGCTGACCGGCCTGGAGCCGACCGGCCACCAGTACCCGACGACGCTGTGGGTGGAGAATTGGGGCGCGGAGTAGACCGCCGCTCTCCGCCGCCTATTGCAGCGGCTGGCCGGCGTCCTTCTTCTGTTTCATCGCCGGGGTGAAATAATACACCTCGCAGCCCGAGGTGCCGTCGCGCAGGAAGAAATAGCTGGCGGTCCTATCCGCGCGGCGCTGCGGATCTTTCAAATTCCAGCCATCGCCCTTGGCGATGCCGAGCACGCCGGCGCCGACCGGGCCGATGAACTCGATGGTCAGCCGGTTCAGCGTCTGCTGGTTGAACAGCCCCTGGGTGCACAAGGTGGACAGCTCCGGCGACAGCACGCCGACATCATTATAGGGCGCGGTGGAGCGCATCAGCACCTTGGCGCCGCTGGTGTCCTGGGCCAATGCCGGAGACAGCGCCAGGCCGGCTGGAAGCGACAACGCCAGAAGCGCAAGCGCCCGGCGAGTCATCCCTACGCCCCCAATCCGGCCAGCGCCGGGCGACCGGCGGCCATGTCATAGTCGCGCATCACCCCGGCGACGCGGATTCGATAGTCGGTGAACAGCGCGGCGATGCCTTCCTTCTGGGCAGCGCGGTGATCGACCGTGCGGTACCAGGCCTCCACCGACGCCTCGTCGCGCCAGGTGGAGAGCGAGAGATACTTGTCTTCCGTCACCAGGCTCTTGAAGCGCTCGACCGAGACAAAGCCGTCGATCTGTTGCAGCTCCGCCTTCAGCGCCGCCGCGATATCGAAATAGCGGTTGCCCTTGGCGGGGTCGAGATAGACTTCGAAGATGACGACGACCATGCATGCCTCGCTGATGCCCGGAAAAATTCCGTCCCGGTTTAGCCGCAGCGCCCCGCCCGGTCAAATGCCGGCTTGACCCGGCGCAGCCGCGCGCCACTTGCTAATATGGCGCTGATAATATGGCGGGGGAGTGATCATGCGGTTCGTCCTGGTCTGGCTTACGCTGTTCGGCCTCTGCGTCACCGCCGCCTTGTCGCCGGCGCGGGCCGCCCCGGCCGATGTCGATCTGCTGCTGGTCCTGGCGGCCGACGGCTCCGGCTCCATCGACGAGGATGAGTTCAAGCTGCAACGCGAGGGCTATGCCCAGGCGATCAGCGACCCGCGCGTGGTGCAGGCCATCCAGTCCGGCTATAGCGGAGCCATCGCCGTGCTGTTGATGGAGTGGGGCGCGCCCAGCTCGCAGCACACCATCGTCGATTGGACGGTGATCCGCGACCAGCCCTCGGCCGAGGGCTTCGCCGCCGCCATCCTGGCGGCCCCGCGCCAGGCCTATGGCTATAATTCGATCAGCAACGCCATCGATTATTCCGCCCGGATGATCCGCGAGAGCGGCATAACCGCGCCGCGCAAGGTGATCGACGTGTCGGGCGACGGGCCGCAGATGAACGGCATGCCGCTGGCCGCCATCCGCGCGGCGGCGCTGGACGAGGACATCACCATCAACGCGCTGGCGATCAACAACAAGGACGGCATGCTGCGCGGCCCGATGGGCCAGCCGCTGGACGCGCATTACCGCAACGAGGTGATCGGGGGCTTCGGCGCCTTCGTCATCGTCGCCGACAGCCGCGCCCATATGCGCGAGGCGCTGCTGCAAAAACTGATCCGCGAAATCGCCGATTCCGGCCCAACCGGCCGCGGGCTGGCGCGCAGGGAGTAGGCGCGGATGGGGTGGGATGGTCTCCCCTCACCCAGCTTTCGCTAGGCTGTCGCCAAGCTCCAGCATCCCTCTCCCCTTCCGGG
>NZ_LPXN01000034.1 GCF_001618175.1 Oceanibaculum pacificum
CGGGGGTCCACGCTTCCGCTTACTGGATGTCGGTCGAGTAAGCGGAACCCGTCATTCCCGGCACAAGCCGGGAATGACGTTTGAGAGCGGCGGCACACCCCTCAAACGTTGAAATATTTCGCCTTCGGGTGGTGCAGCACGATGGCGGAGGTGGATTGCTCGGGGTCGAGCTGGTCCTGGTCGGTCAGCGAGACACCGATGCGCTCCGCGCCCAGCAATTCCAGCAGCGGGCGCTGGTCGGCCAGGTTCGGGCAGGCGGGATAGCCGAAGGAATAGCGGCTGCCGCGATATTCCTGCTTCAGCAGGCCCTGCATGTCGGCGGCTTCCTCGGAGGCGAAGCCCAGTTCGGCGCGGATGCGCTTATGAACATATTCCGCCATCGCCTCGGCCATCTCCACCGACAGGCCGTGCAGGTAAAGATAATCCTGGTAGCGGTTGCTCTCGAACCAGTCGCGCGCGATGTCGGAGGCCTTGGAGCCCATGGTGACGACCTGCAGGCCGATCACGTCGCGCTGGGCATCGTCGATATCGCGGAAATAGTCGGACAGGCACTTGCCGTCCGGCCCGGCCTGGCGCGGCAGCTTGAAGCGGCACACCTCGGTGCCGCCATTCTCGCCGAACAGCACCACGTCGTTGCCCTCGGCGGCTGCCTGCCAATAGCCATAGACCGCCTGCGGCACCAGGATATCCTCCTGCTCGCACGTCTCCAGCACGCGCTTCAGAATCGGCTTCAGCTCCTGCTCAGCATATTTGCGGTATTCGGCGCGGGTGCGCCCGCTTTTGCGGAAGCCCCACTGGAATTGGTACAGCGTCATCTCGTTCAGATAGGACAGCACCGTGCGCGTCGGCACGCGGGCGATGACGCGCGAACCCCAGAAGGGCGGCTCCGGCACCTCCACGCCCTCGGCCAGCGCCTGGCGGCGGACGCGCGCGGCGTCCATGTCCAGCGCGTCGTCATTCGCCGCCTTGGAGGTCTTGCCGGGGGCCTTGGAGCTGGTCGCCCGGCTGGTGCGCTTCTCGCGCTCGGCGGCCAGGAAAGCGTCGAAGCCGCCATCGATGACCTTGTTCATCAAATTCAGCCCGTCGAACGCATCGCGGGCATAGGCGACCTGGCCGCTGCCGTAGGATTGCGCGCAGTCGGTCTCGACATAGTTGCGGGTCAGCGCGGCACCGCCCAGCATCACCGGCGTCTTCATGCCGTGGCGGGTCATCTCCTCCAGGTTTTCGCGCATGATGACGGTGGATTTCACCAGCAGGCCCGACATGCCGATGGCGTCGGCCTTATGTTCCTCGGCGGCCTGGATGATCGTCGCGATGGGCTGCTTGATGCCCAGATTGACGACCTTGTAGCCATTGTTGGTGAGGATGATATCGACCAGATTCTTGCCGATATCGTGCACGTCGCCCTTCACCGTGGCCAGCACGATGGTGCCCTTCTCCTGCCCCTCGACCCGCTCCATATGCGGTTCCAGATAGGCGACTGCTGCCTTCATCGTCTCCGCCGATTGCAGCACGAAGGGCAGCTGCATCTTGCCGGCGCCGAACAGCTCGCCCACCACCTTCATGCCGTCCAGCAGGTAGGTGTTGATGATGTCGAGCGGCGGGTGGGTCTTCATCGCCTCGGCAAGGTCGTCGTCCAGCCCCTTGCGGTCGCCGTCGACGATGCGCTCCTTCAGTCGTTCCTCGACCGTCTCGGCGCGCTTCTTCTCCACCTTGGCAGCCGATTGCCGGCCCTCGAACAGCGCCATGAAGGCGTGCAGCGGGTCATAGCCCTCGGCGCGGCGGTCGAAGATCAGGTCTTCGGCCACCTTCACCTCATTCTCGGGGATCTGGTGCAGCGGCATGATCTTCGAGAAATGCACGATGGCGCCGGTCATGCCGCGCTTCACCGCATGGTCCAGGAACACCGAGTTCAGTACATGGCGGGCCGCCGGATTGAGGCCGAAGGAGATGTTGGAGAGCCCCAGCACGATCTGGCAGTCCGGCAGTTCCTGCGAAATGCGCTCGATCGCCTCCAGCGTCCACAGCCCCAGCTTGCGGTCATCCTCGTTGCCGGTGCAGATGGTGAAGGTCAGCGGGTCGAACATAAGATCGGAAGCCGGAAGCCCGTGCTTCACGCAGGCGAAATCGTACAGCCGCTTGGCCAGCTCCACCTTGCGCTCGACGGTCTTGGCCATGCCCTCCTCGTCGATGGTCAGCGCGATGACCGCCGTGCCGAAGCGGCGGGCGAGATCCATGCGCTTTTCCGCCGGCTCCTCGCCATCCTCGAAATTGATCGAATTCAGGATCGCCTTGCCGCCATACAGCTTCAGGGCGGCTTCCAGCACGATCAGCTCGGTCGAATCGATGACCAGCGGCGAATCGACGGAGCCGCGCATGCGGCTGACCACCTCGGTCATGTCGGCGACCTCGTCGCGGCCGACGAAGGCGGTGCAGACATCCAGCGAATGGCTGCCCTCGCGCACTTGGTCGCGACCCATCTCGATGCAGCCGTCCCAGTCGCGGTTTTCCTGCAACTCGCGGAATTTCTTCGAGCCATTGGCGTTGCAGCGCTCGCCGATGGCGAAGAAGGCGTTCTCCTGGCGCAGCGGCACCGGGCCGTAGAGCGAGGCGACGGACGGCGTCCAGACGGGGGTGCGGGTCTTCGGCCGGGGGCGGTAATGGCCTTCGCCCTCCTCGGCCGCCAGCTTGCGCAACATGGCGTCGAGCGCCCGGATATGCTCCATCTGCGTGCCGCAGCAGCCACCGACGAAGCCAATGCCGTCCTGGCGCAGGAAACGCTCCATCCAGGTCGCCAGCTCGGGCGCCGCCAGCGGGTAGACGGTCTGGCCATCGACCAGTTCCGGCAGGCCGGCATTGGGCTGGATCGAGATACGGCCGGGCCAGTTCTCCGCCAGCCAGCGCACATGCTCGGCCATTTCCTGCGGGCCGGTGGCGCAGTTGAGGCCGATGACCGGCACGTCCAGCGCATTGATGATGGTCGCCGCCGCCGCGATATCGGTGCCGACCAGCATGGTACCGGTGGTTTCCACCGTCACCTGCACCATGATCGGGATATCGGCCTTGGCCTCGCGCATCGCCCGCTTGGCGCCGTTCACGGCGGCCTTCACCTGCAGCGGGTCCTGGCAGGTCTCGATCAGGAAGGCGTCGACGCCGCCGGCGATCAGGCCGGCCGATTGCAGCGCCAGCGCGTCTTCCAGCGGCTGGTAGGCGATATGCCCCAGCGAGGGCAGCTTGGTGCCCGGGCCGATGGAACCCAGCACGAAGCGCTCGCGCCCGTCAGCCTTGAAGCGGTCGATGGCCTCGCGCGCCAGCACGCCGGACATGCGGTTCAGCTCGAACGCCTCATCCTGCAAATCGAATTCGGCCAGGGTGATGGGCGAGCCGCCGAAGCTGTTGGTCTGCACCGCATCGGAGCCGCATTCCAGATAGCCGGCATGGATGTCGCGCACCAGGTCGGCGCGACTGCGGTTCAGGATTTCGGTGCAGTTCTCGCAACTGAGATAATCCTTATCCACGTCCAGATCGGCCGCCTGCACGCGCGTGCCCATGGCGCCGTCGCCCAGCAGAACCCGTTCTTCCAGCGCCTTCAGAAACCGCGACATGGCAATATCCTTTTTCTTTCTTGCTTACGCGACCGACGCGGGAACCCGCGCGCCGAGGCCGAGCATGCGGCAGATGGCGAGGGTCAGGTCGGCGCGGTTCAGGGTATAGAAGTGGAAATCCTCCACCCCATTGTCGCGCAATTTCTCGCACAGCTTCACCGCGACCGAGGCGGAGACCAGCTGTCGGGTCTCCGGGTCGCCATCCAGCCCCTCGAACAGCCCGCCCATCCAATCGGGAACGGCAGCACCGCAGGCCTTGGCGAATTTCTGCACCTGGGCGAAATTGGTGACCGGCAGGATGCCCGGCACGATCGGCACGGTGATGCCGGCCTTGCGGGCATTCTCGACGAAGCGGCAGAAGGTCTCGGCCTCGAAGAAGAACTGGGTGATCACGCGGGTCGCCCCGGCATCCACCTTGCGCTTCAGATTATCGAGATCGTCGGACAGGTCGGCCGATTCCGGATGCCGCTCCGGATAGCCCGCCACGCTGACCTCGAAATCGCCGATGCGCTTCAGCCCGGCCACCAGATCGACGGCGAAGGCATAGCCTTCCGGATGCGGCAGGTAGCGGGTGAAATTGCCGGCGGCGTCGGCCGGGGCGTCACCGCGCAGCGCCACGATATGGCGCACGCCGGCGTCCCAATAAGCCTGGGCCACCTCGTCCACCTCGTCCCGGTTGGCGTTCACGCAGGTCAGATGCGCGGCGGGGACAAGCTGGGTTTCGGCCAGTAGCCGCTGCAAGGTGGAATGGGTGCGCTCCCGCGTCGAGCCGCCGGCGCCATAGGTGACCGACACGAAATCCGGCTTCAGCGGGGCCAGGCGCTGGATCGAGCGCCATAGGGATTCCTCCATCGCCGGGGTCTTGGGCGGAAAGAATTCGAACGATAGCGTGCCGCTCATGGCCGGCCTCCCTCAACGGCCGCCAGGGCCGGCTGTTTCACGGCGCGCCACAGGCACACGGTCAGCGATTTGCCCGGCAGCCGCTCCACGGCGTCGATCCGCAGCCCCGCCTCCGCGCACCAGGACGCGATCTCCTTATCCTGAAAGCCCGGCCAGCGATGCGCCTGGCGCTGCAACAGGGCGGCCTGGTCGTGCGGCGCGAAATCCACCACCACCAGCCGCCCCCCGGGACGCAGCACCCGCGCCGCCTCGGCGATCACCGCGGCCGGGCGTTCGGCGTAATGCAACACCAGATGCAGGATCGCCGCATCCATCCCCGCTCCAGCCTGCGGCAGCTGATACATGTCGGCCTGGCGGACCTGGCAATTGCGCAAATCCGCGGCTTCCAGATGGGCGCGGGCCAGCGCCAGCATCTCGCGCGAGGCATCGATGCCCAGCGCGCGCGCCACCCGGGGGCCGAACAGCGCCAGCATGCGCCCGGTGCCAGTGCCGATATCCAGCAAATCCTCAATGCCGTCCGTGGGCAGCAGTTCCAGCAGCTTCTGCTCCACCTCAAGCGGATCAGCATGCAGGGCGCGGATCTTGTCCCAGTCGGCGGCGTTGCGGCGGAAATATTCCTCGGCCGCCTCGGCGCGGCTGCGCTTGATCGCCTCCAGCCGTTGCAGATCGAGCGCCAGCGCGGAATCGTCGGCCGGGATCAGCCCGATCAGCGTGCGCGCCAGCAGCGCGCCCTCGCCGGTCTGCGCCACCCGGTAATAGGCCCAGGTGCCTTCCCGCAGCCGCGCGATCAGGCCGGCCTCGCACAGCAGTTTCAGATGGCGCGAGACACGGGGCTGGCTTTGTCCCACGATCTGGGTAAGGTCACTGACCGTCAGCTCGGCATGGGCGCACAGGCTGAGCAGCCGAAGCCGCGTCGGCTCGGCCGCCGCGCGCAGCCCCTCCAGCAGCGCCGCCATGGTGCTTGGTGCCGGGGTGGGCGCTGGCGTGGGCGACGCCGGGGCAGGCGACGAGGTGGGCGCACGGGCCTCTATTTCCACTGGCGGGGACGGTCTGGGCCGCACCATCCGCATTCCCTCCTTCAAAAAGATAGAAACATAAAGATATCTTTATGTTTGACTGTCAAGAAAATCCCGCGCGATGCTTTCACATGCGCGCCAATTAAAGCGCCATTTCTGCCACACTGTTGCCGAAACAATCCACCAAGCTGCCGCCTCCATTGGCGAATCCAGCGCGTTGTGTTAACTGACTTTCTTAATCTGCCCTATTCCAATATGCGGCAGCGGCATTCTGCGCCCCTTGTTTCTGCGACCCGTTCGGGCAAATTAGCTGCTATGCTTCGCATCTTCGGGTTAAGGCTGAAGATCGGTTTCAGGAAACGGTGACAATGACGCAATCGACGTCGTACTTCTCTCGGATCGGCGCCGGCTTTTTCGGCATGGCTGCGGGGCTGCTGTTGCTTTCGGGCTGCGCCACGATGGGGGGCACCCCCGAGGAAAAGGCTGCCCAGGCGGAAGTGAATGATCCGCTGGAAATTCCGAACCGTTTCGTTTTCGCGTTGAATGAGACGGTCGATACCTTCGTGTTGCGCCCGGTCGCCGTGACCTATGATTTCTGGATGCCGGAGCCGGGCAAGGACGCGGTACGCAACTTCCTGGATTATCTGCGCAGTCCGGTGATCCTGGCGAATGACCTGTTCCAGGGCGAATGGGACCGCGCCGAGACCACCGCCACGCGCTTCGTCATCAACACGGCCGTGCTGGGCGTGTACGATCTGGCCGCCGATTACGGCCATGAGAAGCACAGCGAGGATTTCGGTCAGACGCTCGCCTTGCATGGCGTGGGCGAAGGCCCATATCTCGTCCTGCCGCTGATCGGCCCGTCGAATCCGCGCGACGCGGTCGGCTTCGGCGTCGATATGGTTCTCGACCCGCTGAACTGGTACGCCTGGAACACGGATCGCGACTGGATCGGCTATACCCGTGCAGGCGCCACTGCGGTCGATGCACGCGCCCGCTCTTTGGAGGCGCTGGACGACGTGAAAGCGAATTCGTTGGATTATTATGCCGCCATCCGCAGTCTCTACCGGCAGCGCCGGGCGGCCCAGATCGGCAATCAGCGCGGCGCCGACAGCACGGCCGACGGTGCCTCCGATGCGTATCAGGACTATCTGCCTGGCGGCACGGACGCCAAGACCCGATAAGGGTCGTAGCCTGAAGGAAATTCGATGATTCTGAGTACTCTCCGCAAAACGATGGCGGTAGCGGCATTCGGCTGCATGATTGCGCTATCGCCGGCATCGCCCGCCCAAGCCGACAATCCGCAGAAGGCGACGACCTTCATCCAGGAGCTTGGCGGCAAGGCGATCGACACGATCACCGACAAGTCGCTTGCCGAAGAAGAGCGGCTGAGCAAGTTCCGCACGCTGCTGAACCAGAATTTCGACGTGCCCGGCATCGGCCGTTTCGTGCTGGGACGCTACTGGCGCACCGCCACGCCCGAACAGCAGCAGGAATATCTGAAGCTGTTCGAGGAAAGCATCGTGCGCACCTATGCCGCGCGCTTCCGGGAATATTCCGGCGAGAAGCTGGCGGTCGACAATGCCCGGGCCGATGGCGATCGCTTCATGCTGGTCGACAGCAAGATCCAGCGCCCCTCCGGCCCGCCGGTGGCGGTGACATGGCGGCTGTTCAACGACAATGGCGGCTTCAAGATCGTCGATGTGGTGGTCGAAGGGGTGAGCATGAGCGTCACCCAGCGCTCCGACTATTCCTCGGTCATCCAGTCGAATGGCGGCAATTTCGACGCCCTGCTGAAAGCCATGCGCGAGCGCCTCAGCCGGGTCTGACGCACCGCACGACAGGCAAAGAAAAAGCCGGGCGCAATGCCCGGCTTTTTTTGTGGCCGCGTCGGGACTAACCCCGCGTGATCGGCTTGTACTTGATGCGGTGCGGCTGGTCGGCGGCCGAACCGAGGCGGCGCTTGCGGTCTTCCTCATAGGCCTGGTAATTGCCCTCGAACCAGACCACCTGGCTGTCGCCCTCGAAGGCCAGGATGTGGGTGGCGACGCGGTCCAGGAACCAGCGATCATGGCTGATGACCACGGCGCAGCCGGCGAATTCCAGCAGGCCTTCTTCCAGCGAGCGCAGGGTATCGACGTCCAGATCGTTGGTCGGTTCGTCGAGCATGATGACGTTGCCACCGGATTTCAGCATCTTCGCCAGATGCACGCGGTTACGCTCACCGCCTGACAGCTGGCCGACCTTCTTCTGCTGGTCGCTGCCGCGAAAATTGAACAGCGAGACATAGGCGCGGCTCTGCATCTTGCGCTTGCCCAGCTCGATCTCGTCATTGCCGCCAGAGATTTCCTCCCACACGGTCTTGGTCGGCGCGAGGTCGTCGCGGCTCTGGTCGACATAGGCCAGCTTCACCGTCTCGCCGACGCGGATGGCGCCGCTGTCCGGCGTCTCCTGCCCGGTGATCATGCGGAACAGCGTGGTCTTGCCGGCGCCGTTCGGGCCGATGACGCCGACGATGCCGCCCGGCGGCAGCTTGAACTCCAACCCATCGATCAGCAGGCGCTCGCCATAGGCCTTGGACAGGTTTTCGGCCTCGATCACCACATTGCCCAGGCGCGGGCCGGCGGGGATGACGATGCGGTTGGCGTCGGGCGCGCGATCCTGCCCGGCGGCCAGCAGCTCCTCATAGGCCTGCAGGCGGGCGCGCGATTTGGTCTGGCGGGCGCGCGGCGAGGCGCGAACCCACTCCTCCTCTTCGCGCAGCGTGCGGATGCGCGAATCCTCGGCCTTGGATTCCTGCTCCAGTCGCTTGCGCTTCTGCTCCAGCCAGCCGGTGTAATTGCCCTCATAGGGGATGCAGCGGCCACGGTCGATTTCCAGGATCCAGCCGGCCACCTCGTCCAGGAAATAGCGATCATGGGTGACGGTCACGACGGTGCCCGGATAATCGTGCAGCGTGCGCTGCAGCCAGGCGACCGATTCGGCGTCCAGATGGTTGGTCGGTTCGTCGAGCAGCAGCAGGTCGGGCGCTTCCAGCAGCAGCTTGCACAGCGCGACGCGGCGCTTCTCGCCGCCCGACAGCGTGTCG
>NZ_LPXN01000035.1 GCF_001618175.1 Oceanibaculum pacificum
ACAAGGCCGGGGGTGACGGTCTGAGAATTTCCCTTACTTCGTCATTCCCGGCCTTGTGCCGGGAATCAGGTCAAGCCAATCGGGATTATCGCGTTCGATCAAATTGACTTTCCAATCGCGGCGCCTACGTTTCAGCGATTTTTCTCGCTGAATGGCCTCTAGCGCTGTCCCAAACAACTCGTAATGAACAAGGCGTTTAACCGCGTAGCGTTTAGTGAAACCCTTTACGGCGCTTTGCCTGTGCTCATATGCGCGCCGCGCAATGTCATGGGTAACGCCGATATAAACAGTGCAACGTACATCACTGGCGAGAATATAGACGTAGTAGGCCATGCGTGCCCTGTAATGGCTACTCCGACCGGTCCGCCAGCGCGTCGGTCAGCGCGGTCAGATGCGTGGCGGCGGCGATGGCGGTGGCTTCCTCCATCGCCCGGTAGTGACGGATCACCGCCTCGCCCAGGGGCGAGAGGGCGGCGCCGCCGCCGCCGGGGCCGCCATGCTGGGTTTCGACCAGCGGGGCCTTGAAGGCCTGGTTCAGCCCGTCGACCAGCAGCCAGGCGCGGCGGTAGGACATGCGCATCGCCTTGCCGGCGGCCGTGATCGAGCCATGCTGGCTGATCAGTTCCAATAACCGTACCTTGCCCGGCCCCAGCGCGCCCTGGGCGCCGAAATCGACGCGCAGCGTGAGGCGCGCGCCCTCGTCGCCACGGGCGGGCGGGGCGGAGCGGCGGGTGACGCCTTTCTGGGCTGGCTGGCTCATGCAGAAATTATAGCGCAGGCGGCACGAAAAACGGCGCGGGCCTTTCGACCCGCGCCGCTATTTTCGCGATCTCGTCAATCAGGCGGCGGCGCGGATGCCGGCGGCCTTCACATTGTCGGGAACATGCGCCTCGAACTGCTGGAAGTTCTTCTCGAACCGGCCGCGCAGGTCGTGGGCGGTGGTGTCGTAGGCGCCCTTGTCCGACCAGGTCTTGCGCGGGTCCAGCACGTCGGCCGGCACGTCCGGACAATTCTCCGGCACCAGCAGGCCGAAATTCGGGTCCTGCCGCACGCCGACCTGGGCCAGCGTGCCGTTCAGCGCGGCGGCCACCATGGCGCGGGTATAGGCGATCTTCATGCGCTGGCCGACGCCGGCCTTGCCGCCGCTCCAGCCGGTGTTCACCAGCCAGCATTTGGCGCCATGCTTGGCGATGCGGTCGCGCAGCATCTCGGCATAGACGGTCGGGTGGCGCGGCATGAAGGGCGCGCCGAAGCAGGTGGAGAAGGTCGCCTGCGGCTCGTTGCCCAGACCCTTTTCGGTGCCGGCGACGCGCGCGGTATAGCCGGACAGGAAGTGATACATCGCCTGCTCCGGGCTGAGCTGGCTGATCGGCGGCAGCACGCCGAAGGCGTCGGCCGTGAGCATCACCACATTATCGGGATGGCCGCCCATGCCCGACAGATCCATGTTGGGAATGAAGTCCAGCGGGTAGGAGGCGCGGGTATTCTCGGTCAGGCTGGCGTCGTCCAGGTCGAGCATCCGGGTGACCGGATCCATGACCACATTCTCCAGGATGGTGCCGAAGCGCTCGGTGGTGGCGAAGATTTCCGGCTCCGCCTCGCGCGACAGCCGGATCACCTTGGCGTAGCAGCCGCCCTCGAAATTGAACACGCCATTATCCGACCAGCCATGCTCGTCATCGCCGATCAGGGTGCGGGTGGAATCGGCCGATAGGGTGGTCTTGCCGGTGCCCGATAGGCCGAAGAAGATCGCCACATCGCCGCGCTGGCCGATATTGGCCGAGCAATGCATCGGCAGCACGCCCTGGGCCGGCAGCAGGTAATTCAGGATGGTGAAGACCGATTTCTTGATCTCGCCGGCATAGGAGGTGCCGCCGATCAGCACCAGGCGCTTGGCCATGTCGACCAGGATGAAGGTCTCGGAGGCCAGATCGTCGGCCTTGCCGCGCCCCATCAGGCTGGCGACGTTCACGATGGTGAATTGCGGCTGGAAGCCCGGCAGTTCGTCCAGCTTCGGCTGGATAAACATGTTGCGGGCGAACAGGTTATGCCAGGCGCTTTCGGTGATCACGCGGATCGGCAGGCGGAAGGCGGGGTCGGCCCCAGCATAGCAATCCTGCACGAAGATTTCGCGGTTCTGAAGATAGGCCTGCACGCGGGCGAGAATTTCGTCGAACCGGGCCTGGGAGATCGGCCGGTTCACCTCGCCCCAATTAATGTCCTTGTTGGAGCCGGGCTCGTCGACGAAGAACTTATCCTTCGGCGCGCGGCCGGTATGCTTGCCAGTGTTGGTCACCAGCGCGCCGCCATGACCGATCTCGGCCTCCCCGCGACGGATCGCCGCTTCGTACAGCGCCGGCGTCGTCAGGTTCCAATGCGCGGCTTTCAGATTGATAAGTCCGTGATTGTCCAGGCCGTATGCGGCCTGGGTGCCGGTGCTGTGCACGTCGGGTCTCCTCCTAAAATTCTGCCGGGCATCTTCTCGCCGAACAGGCGCGGGGGCGTATCGATGCCTCAATTAGTGCAAACTAGATAACGGGGCGGCATGGCTCCATGCAACATCCTTGTAACGCAAAAACAGCCCCGGAGTTTCAAACTGCGCCATTCCGTCGCGCCTGTTTGACCAGCCGCACCAGTTCGGCCCGCGCCTGCTCGGCGTCGCGCACGAGGTTGGCGAAGGGCAGGCGGGCGACCTGTCCGCCGCGCCGCAGATCGCAACCTTCCGGGTCGCAGCCGGTCATGATCCAGCCTTCGCCCGGCAGGCTCAGCAGCGTCGAGGCATATAGCGAGACGGCATCGGCATGATCCTCGTTCATATGCCCGACGATATCGGCCTCGCGCTCGGCCAGCGCTTCCGCGCCCGTGCTGTCGAACAGGAAATCCTCCAGCCAATGGATGCGCCCGAAGCCGGCGACCAGATGCGCGCGCTCCGGCATCAGCCGATACAGGTTGAAATCCGTGAAGCCGGCATAGAGCGCCGCCCCTGGATGCCGGGCGACGAAGCGTCGCTTCAACATCTCATCGCCGCTGGGCTGAAGGCGCCCCTGCAGCGTGACGCGCGGGCCGGTCAGCGGCTCCTCATAGCCCGCCGTGCCGTCGATCAGCAGCGACACGCGGGCGTCGGTCTTAAGGTTTTTCGTATGGTCCGCCAGGTCGGACAATAGCAGCAGCGGCCGCGCGTCATGGTCGCAGGCCAGCAGGACCAGCGAGGCATAGGGCCAGCCCTCGGCCCCCACCAGGCTGGTCGCCAGCGTGCCGCGATCCGCTGTGCGGATCAGCCGCCGGGCGATGTCGCCCGGCGTGTCCTCGACGTTAGTGCCGCTCTCAGTGGGTGTGGGCTTTGCCATGGCCGCCCATGCCGCCCATGCCCTCGGGACCGGCGGCGCCGGTCGGCAGCACCTCGGCGGTGACCTTCACCTCGCCGGCGGTCTCATAGACCAGCACCAGCGGAATCGCCTGGCCGGCGACCAGCGGCTGCTTCAATCCGATCAGCATGATATGCAGCCCGCCCGGCTGGAAGACGACCGGGGTGCCCGGCTCCACCTCCACGCCGTCAATGCGGCGCATGCGCATGATGTTATTCTCCATCATGTGGGTGTGAATCTCGACCTTTTCCGCCACGTCGGATTTCACCGCGACCAGCTTGTCGGCCTTGCCGGTATCGTTGGTCAGCGTCATGTAGACCGCGCCCGTCTTGGCGGTCGGCGGTGTCGCGCGGCTCCACACCTTGCTGGCCTCGACATGGTCATGATGGGCGCTGGCGGCGACCGGCATCAGCAACGCCAGCGCGGCGACGATAAGGGACGATAAAAGACGCATGGTTATACTCCCGGGTTCAATTGCGGCAATTTTCCGTCAAGATGATCTCTGGGAGTAATGCCTTCAACAGGTCATGACGCCGCAGAGCCGCAGATTTCCGTCGATTACAGGTAATTTGCGAAAACTTGGCAGAATGCACCGAAAAAGTCTAAATCCCTTGCTATCCATCCTGATCGGCCGGCAAAAAGCGCGTCCGATGGGGTTTTATTGGGGACGTCCTTCCAAAGGGGGAGACCGTGGCACATACCATCGCGCTGGTGGATGACGATCAGAACATCATAACTTCCGTGCAGATCGCATTGGAGGCGGAGGGCTTCGAGGTACGCACCTACGGCGATGGCGAGGAGGCCTTGCAAGGCATCAGCCAGCGCCCGGTCGATCTGGCGGTGCTGGACATCAAGATGCCGCGCATGGATGGCATGGAGCTGTTGTCCAAGCTGCGCAAGAAGACGGCGATGCCGGTGATCTTCCTGACCTCCAAGGATGACGAGGTGGACGAGGTGCTGGGCCTGCGCATGGGCGCGGACGACTACATCACCAAGCCGTTCTCGCAGCGCCTGCTGATCGAGCGCATCCGCGCGCTGCTGCGCCGCCAGGATTTGGCGCAGGAAACGACTGAGCCGGGCAAGGAGAACGTCATCGTGCGCGGCGAGCTGGTGCTCGATCCGCGCCGCCACATGTGCACCTGGAAGGGCGGGCCGGTGAACCTCACCGTCACTGAATTCCTGATCCTGAAGGCGCTGGCCCAGCGGCCTGGCCATGTGAAGAACCGCGACCAGCTGATGGATGCGGCCTATGGCGAATCGATCTATGTCGACGACCGCACCATCGACAGCCACATCAAGCGGCTGCGCAAAAAGTTCAAGCAGGTTGACGACGACTTCCAGGAAATCGAGACCCTGTATGGCGTCGGCTATCGCTATCGCGAGGGCTGATGCTTTTTTCCAGCGCAAGGGCTGCGTAGACAATGTCTTCACGCGCCGAGCACCAGTCGCAGGAACGGCGGTCCCTGCCGGTCCCCTTGGAGGACCGGCCGCCCCTAGCCGTGCTGCCGCCCGAGGGGGGGGCAGGCGAGCCCCAAGGCGGCGAGGACAGCGCCTCCGTACAGGCCCTAGAGGAGGCTGAGGCGCGCCTGCGCCGCCGCCGCCGCTGGCGCTGGTCGCCGCTGACCACGCGCATCCTGGCGATCAACCTGCTGGCGCTGGGGCTGCTGGTGGCCGGCGTGTTCTATGTCGACGAATATCGCCGCGGGCTGATCGAGGCCGAGTTGCAGGCCTTGCGCCTGCAGGCCGATCTGTTCGCCGAGGCGTTGGGCGCTGGCGCCGTGCAGATGCCGTCCGACGATGGGGTGGATATCTCCGGCGAGCTGGCGCGCCAGCTTGTGCGCCGGCTGGAAGGGCCGATGCGCACCCGCCTGCGGGTGTTCCGGCTGGATGGCGAGCTGATCGCCGACAGCCGCCTGTTGCGCGGCCCCTACGGCACGGTGCAGATCGAGCCGCTGCCGCCGATCATCGAGCGGCCCGGCCTGTCCGAACGGGTGGCCAACACGATCTATGACTGGGTGATGAACTGGCTGCCCACCAACGAGAATTTGCCGGCCTATGCCGAGGCCCCGGTGCAGAGCGGCAATGATTACCCGGAAGTGCGCAGCGCCTTGCAGGGCGACCCGGCGACCGAGCTGCGACAGACCGGCGACGGTCGCATGCTGCTGTCGGTCGCCGTGCCGGTGCAGAGCTACCGCCAGGTGCTGGGCGCGCTGATGATCACCGGCACCGACAAGGTGATCGACGAGCGGGTGCGCGCCGTGCGCATCGACATCCTGAAGGTCTTCACCCTGGTCTTCACGCTGACGGTGGCGCTGTCGCTCTATCTCGCCGGCACCATCACGCGCCCGCTCTCCAAGCTGGCGGCGGCGGCGGAGCGGATGCGCCAGGGCATGAACCGGCAATACCGCATCCCCGATTTCCGCCGCCGCAACGACGAGATCGGCGACCTGTCGGGTGCGTTGATCGAGATGACCGAAGCGATCTGGCAGCGCATGGACGCCATCGAGCGTTTCGCCGCCGATGTGTCGCACGAGATCAAGAATCCGCTGACCAGCCTGCGCAGCGCCGTGGAGACCGCCGCCCGGGTGAAGGATCCCGACCAGCAGAAGCGGCTGATGGCCGTGATCCTGGACGACGTGCAGCGCCTGGACCGGCTGATCAGCGACATCTCCGACGCCTCGCGCCTGGATTCCGAGCTGTCGCGCGCCGATGCCGAGCCGGTGGATATCACCGTCATGCTCTCGACCCTGATCGAGGTCTATATGGCGGTGACGCGGGAGGAGGGCCCCTCCTTCAGCCTCAGCCTGCCAAAGGAAAAGCTGGTGGTGCTGGGGCTGGAAACCCGCCTTGGCCAGGTGGTGCGCAATTTGATCAGCAACGCCATCAGCTTCTCGCCGCCCGATGGCACGATTGCCGTCTCGGCCCGCCGGCACGGCAATTGGGTGCTGTTCACGGTCGAGGATGAAGGCCCCGGCATCCCGGAAAACAAGCTGGCGGACATCTTCAACCGGTTCTACACGGAACGGCCGAAGGGCGAGAAGTTCGGCCGCCATTCCGGTCTCGGCCTGTCTATCTCCAAACAGATCGTCGAGGCGCTGAGCGGCACGATAACGGCGGAAAACCGCCGCGACGCCGACGGCAATATCTGCGGCGCCCGCTTCACCGTGCGCCTGCCCAAGGCCTGATCCGGCCATGAGCGAGCTGCTGGTGCATGCCACCGCCATTGCGCTGAACGGCCGCGCGGTGCTGCTGTGCGGTCCGTCCGGCAGCGGCAAGTCGGACCTGGCGCTGCGCGCCATTGAGGCCGGCGCGGTGCTGGTGGCGGACGATCAGACCCGGCTGCGCCGGCAGGGCGACCGGCTGATCGCTGAATGTCCGGAGACGATTCGCGGCCGGCTGGAGGTGCGCGGCATCGGCATTGTCGACATGCCGACGCGCGAGCGCGTGCCGGTGGCGCTGGTCGTCGATCTGGTCGCGCCGGCCCGGATGGAGCGGCTGCCGGAGCGGCGCAGCCGCGAATATCTGGGCATTGCCGTGCCGTTGCTGCTGCTTTCCCCGTTCGAGGCGTCGGCCCCGGCCAAGCTTCGGCTTGCCGTGGCCCGGCTTGCGGGGGAATAATGCGCGGCTCATGACCGACACGGCCACAGCCCCCGCCCTAACGGCGTCCCATTCCGACCGGATCGTGCTCGTCACGGGGCTATCCGGGGCCGGGCGCACCGCGTGCCTGAAGGCGCTGGAGGATATTGGCTATGAGGCCATCGACAATCTGCCGATCGGCCTGCTGCGGCTGTTGATCGATGGCGGCTGCGCCGGCCCGGCTCCGCAGGGCGGCGGCCACCCGCGCCCGATCGCCATCGGCGTCGACATCCGCACCCGCGATTTCGAGGTGGAGCGCGTCGCCGCCCTGATCGACCAGTTGCGCGCCGATAGCGGCCCCGAAGTGCGGCTGTTGTTCCTGGATTGCGATACCGAGGTGCTGGCCCGGCGCTTCACCGAGACCCGCCGCCGTCATCCGCTGGCCGCCGACCGGCCGGTGATGGACGGCATCGAGCTGGAACGCCAGCGCATCGCGCCGCTAAAGGAGCGCGCCGACCAGGTGATCGACACCACGGCGCTCGCCCCCGGCGATCTGCGCCGCCGGCTATGGGCCGAATTCGCGCTCGATCCGCGCCAGGGCGTGACCATCACGGTCGAATCCTTCTCCTACCGCGAAGGATTGCCGCGCGAGGCCGACCTGGTGTTCGACGTGCGCTTCCTGGACAATCCGCATTATGTCGATGCGCTCCGCCCGCTGGACGGCAGGCATCCGGACGTTGCCGCCCATATCGAGCGCGATGCGGGTTTCGAGCCTTTCTTCGAACGGCTGATCGCCATGCTGGGGCCGTTGCTGCCGCGCTATTACCAGGAAGGCAAAAGCTATCTCACCATCGCCATCGGCTGCACCGGCGGGCGCCATCGCTCCGTCTATGTCGCCGAGCGGCTGGCCATCTGGCTGGGCGAACAAGGCCAGCGGGTGATCCTGACCCATCGCGATCTCGAACGCTGGGCAAGCCGCCAGAAGAGCGGCCTCTAAAGAATGCCAAGGACAAGGACAAAGCAGGGGAAGTCCATATGATAGGCATGGTGCTGGTGACCCACGGCCGTCTGGCCGCGGAGCTGATCGCCGCTCTGGAACATGTCGTCGGCAAGCAGGAACGGGTCGCCGCCGTCTGCATCGGCCCGGATGACGACATGGAGCAGCGCCGGCAGGAAATTCTCGACAAGGTCGGCGAGGTGGAGGAAGGCGAGGGCGTCGTGGTGCTGACCGACATGTTCGGCGGCACGCCGTCGAACCTCGCCATCTCGATCATGAACAAGGCCAAGGTGGAGGTCATCGCCGGGGTCAATCTGCCGATGCTGATCAAGCTGGCCAGCGTGCGCCTGACCGAGGATCTGGCGCGCGCCGTGGAGAGCGCCCAGGACGCCGGACGCAAATATATCAACGTCGCCTCCAAGCTGCTCGCCGGGGAGGCCTCTTGACCACCGCCGCCGCCGTCAGCAGAACGCTGACCATCCTGAACAAGCGCGGCCTGCACGCCCGCGCGGCCGCCAAATTCGTGAAGCTGGCGGATCTGTACGAGGCCGACATCCAGGTCTCGAAGAGCGGCACCACCGTCTCCGGTCTGTCGATCATGGGCCTGATGATGCTGGCCGCCGCGCCGGGCTCCACCATCGACGTCACCGCCACCGGCCCGCAGGCCGCAGAGGCGGTGGACGCCATCGACCAACTCGTCGCCGACAAGTTCGGCGAGGAGTAGCCCGCCGCCAGGAGCAGCTCGCCCGATGCGCATAACTATATAAAGATATCTTTATTCTTGCCCCGATGGTTGCCCTCTGCTATAGCCGCGCCAGATTTTCAGACCATATCGCCTTGGGCGAATCCCAGAGGAGACAGCCGATGAGTTCCTTCACCGACTACAAGGTCGCCGACATCAAGCTGGCCGACTGGGGGCGCCGCGAGATTCGTATCGCCGAGACCGAGATGCCGGGCCTGATGGCGCTGCGCGAGGAGTATGGCGATTCCAAGCCGCTGGCTGGCGCGCGCATCGTCGGCTGCCTGCACATGACGATCCAGACCGCCGTGCTGATCGAGACGCTGACCCATCTGGGGGCCACTATCCGCTGGTCGTCCTGCAACATCTACTCGACCCAGGACCAGGCCGCCGCGGCGATCGCCGCCGCCGGCATTCCGGTCTTCGCCTGGAAGGGCGAGACGGAGGAGGAGTTCTGGTGGTGCATTGAGCAGACCGTGAAGGGCCCGGACGGCTGGACCCCGAACATGATCCTCGACGATGGCGGCGACCTGACCGTGCTGATGCACGACAAGTACCCTGAGATGCTGAACGATGTGCGCGGCCTGTCGGAAGAGACCACGACCGGCGTGCATCGCCTGTACGAGATGCAGAAGAAGGGCACGCTGAAGGTTCCGGCCATCAATGTGAACGACAGCGTCACCAAGTCGAAGTTCGACAATCTCTATGGCTGCCGCGAAAGCCTGGTCGACGGCATCCGACGCGCCACCGACGTGATGATGTCGGGCAAGGTCGCCGTGGTGTGCGGCTATGGCGATGTCGGCAAAGGCTCCGCCGCCTCGCTGCGCAATGCCGGCGCGCGCGTGATGGTCACCGAGATCGACCCGATCTGCGCCCTGCAGGCGGCCATGGAAGGCTTCCAGGTCGTGACCATGGAGGATGCCGCCCCGGTGGCCGATATCTTCGTCACCGCGACCGGCAACAAGGACATCATCACCATCGACCATATGCGGGCCATGAAGGACCGCGCCATTGTCTGCAATATCGGCCATTTCGACACCGAGATTCAGATCGGCGCGCTGTCCAACTACACCTGGGAAGAGGTGAAGCCGCAGGTCGACGAGGTGGTGTTCCCGGACAATAAGCGCCTGATCGTGCTGTCCAAGGGCCGCCTGGTGAATCTGGGCAACGCCACCGGCCATCCCAGCTTCGTGATGAGCGCCTCCTTCACCAACCAGGTGCTGGCGCAGCTGGAACTGTGGAAGAACCACGCGAATTACGAGCGCAAGGTCTATGTGCTGCCCAAGCATCTCGACGAGAAGGTGGCGGCCCTGCATCTCGCCAAGGTCGGCGCCAAGCTGACTAAGCTGACCCCGGACCAGGCCGCCTATATCGGCGTCGAGGAAACCGGGCCGTTCAAGGCCGAGCAGTATCGCTACTGATCCGGCGCGAAGCGGGTTTCCGAAGGGCCGGCGTGTCATGCGCCGGCCCTTTTGTCTTTGTCCTGGCTTACGGGCATTGAGGCGGTGGCCGGTGCTGACTACAGTTGCCGGTATGTCGCATCCTCTGCTGCGCGCGCCACTGCTCTCCATCCTCGCCGGCTGCATGCTCGCGATGCCGGCCATGCCGGCCTTCGCTCAGGCTGCCGGGCTGGTTGGCGGCCTGCCGATAGCCGGCCATCCGCTGGCGCTGGGCGGCGTCGCCCTGCTGTTTATCCTGCTTGCCGCCCTCGCCCTGATCCTGCGCCGTCGCCTTGTTCGCGCCGAGGCGCGCGCCGATGAGGCCGAGCGGGCCTTGGCGCGCACCGGCGACGCGCTGGCCGCCGCCGAGGCGCGATTGACGGAGGCCGCCGGGCGGGATGCGGTGTTCGCCGCGACCGAGGCGCTGGGGGTGCCGGTCTGGCGGCGGGACGCCGAGGCGCGCTTCGCCTGGGGCAACCGGGCCTATCGCGCGCTGCTGGCCGATACCGGCGGCGTCGAGGAGGAGGGCGAGATCGGCGGCGCGGGATCGTCCGAGACCGGGCCGGAGCTGGCGCTGCGGGCGCTGCGCAGCGGCCATCCGCAATCCGCCAGCCGGCATGTCGCGGCCGCCGGCCGCCGGCAGTTGATGGAATTCACCGAGACGCCGCTGGCCGAGGCCGCCGGCACGGTCGGCTATGTGCTCGACGTCTCGGCGCTGGAGCGCGCGCAGGCGGAACTGGACCGCCACATCGCCGCGCATGACGATGTGCTGGAGAATCTGCGGGTCGCCATCTCCATCTTCGGGCCCGACCGGCGGCTGAAATTCTTCAACGCCACCTTCGCCAGCCTGTGGAACCTGGATACCCGCTTCCTTGCCGCCGAACCCACGCTGGGCGAGGTGCTGGACGCGCTACGCGAACGCCGCCGCCTGCCGGAGGTGACCGATTTCCAGGCCGTGAAGCGCGGCATCGAGAAGCGCTTCACCTCCCTGCTGGGGCCGGACGAGGAATTGCTGCATCTCCCCGACGAAACGACGATCCGCCGGGTGACCACGCCGCATCCGTTCGGCGGGCTGGTCTTCGCCGACGAGGATGTGACCGACCGGCTGGCGATGGAGCGCAGCTACAACACGCTGAACGCGGTGCAGCGCGAGACCATCGACAAGCTGCATGAAGGCATCGCCGTGTTCGGCGGCGATGCGCGCCTCAAGCTGTGGAACCCGGTCTTCGCCCGCATGTGGGCCCTGCCCACCGAGATGCTGGAGGCCGAGCCGCATATCTCCGAGATCATGGAGGCGACGCGCGGCTTCTTCCCGCATATCGACTGGACGGCGTTCAAGGCGGAGACGCTGGCGCGGATCAGCGAGCGGGAAACCACCGCCGGCCGGCATCTGCGCGGCGATGGCACGGCCATCGACTATGCCTTCGTGCCGCTGCCCGATGGCGCGACGCTGATCTCCTATGTCGATGTCTCCGATTCCGTCCGCGTCGAGCGCGTGCTGCTGGAGCGCAACGAGGCGCTGGAGGAAGCCGACCGGCTGAAGAGCGAGTTCGTCGCCAACGTCTCCTACGAGCTGCGCACGCCGCTGAATGCCATCGTCGGCTTCTCGGAAATATTGGCGCAGGGCTATTTCGGGCCGCTGAACGACCGGCAGAAGGAATATAGCCAGGCGATCCTGACCTCCTCCCAGCGGTTGATCTCGCTGGTGAACGATATTCTCGATCTCGCCAGCATCGAGGCCGGCTACATGACGCTGACGGTGGAGCCGGTGGACATCGCCGAATGCATGGCCTCGCTGCTGGTGCTGTCCTCTGAGGGCGCGCGCAACCACGATCTACAGATCGTGCTCGACTGTCCGGACGATATCGGCTCGATCCAGGCCGACGAGCGGCGGCTGAAGCAGGCACTGTTCAACGTGATCTCCAACGCGCTGAAATTCACCCTGCCGGGCGGCACCATCACGCTCGCGGCCCGGCGGCGCGAGCCGGACCAGGTAACGCTGACCGTCAGCGACAATGGCGTCGGCATTCCGCTGCACGATCAGAATCGCGTATTTGGCAAGTTCGAGCGCGGCCGCAACCAGCGCGAGGCCGGGGCCGGCCTGGGGCTTTCCCTGGTGAAGAGCCTGGTGGAGTTGCATGGCGGCACGGTCGAGATGCGCTCGGAAATCGACCACGGCACCATCGTCCACATCCACCTTCCGGTCGACGGCCCGCCGCAACCCCCGACGCCCGTGCCGGAGGCGATGCTTTAGCAGCCTCACCCGCCGGCGGGGACGCCCTTGGTGGTGGAATATTCGAAATGCAGCGCCGTGTCGGGCCGCAGGATGGGGTGAATGGCGTGCGCCGCATGGGCCGCCTCGGCGAAGCCGGTGAGGATCAGCTTCAGCTTGCCGGGATAGGTATTGATGTCGCCGATGGCGAAAATGCCGGGCACGCTGGTCTGGCAGGTCGCGGGATCGACCGTCAGCATGTGCCGCTCCAGCGCCAGCCCCCATTCGGCGATCGGCCCCAGATTCATCGACAGGCCGAAGAAGGCCAGCATGGCGTCGGCCTCCAGCCGGCGCACCGTGCCCTCCAGCGTCGAGACGGTGACGGCGTCGAGCTGTCCGTCATGGCCCTCCAGCCCCTGTAGCTGATAGGGCACCACCAGCTCCAGCACGCCCTCGGCATGCAGCTGTTCCAGCCGACAGACATTCTCGTAGGCGGCGCGGAATTTGCCGCGCCGGTGCACCACCATGACCTGCGCGATCTCCGACAGCGACAGCGCCCAATCGACCGCGGAATCGCCGCCGCCGGCGATCACCACCTTCTTGCCGCGAAAATCCTCGCGCCGCTTCACCATGTAGTGCAGCGACTTTCCCTCATAGGCCTCGATCCCTTCGATCGGCGGCCGGTTCGGCCCGAACGCGCCGGAGCCGGCGGCGATCACCACCGCGCCGGCCTCGATCACCGTGCCGGCGGAGGTTTCCAGCCGCCAGCGCCCATCCTCCAGCCGGGTCAGGCCGGTCGCCTGCTGGCCCAGATGGAAGATCGGCGCGAAGGGGGAGGCCTGCTCCTCCAGCCGGTGGATCAGCGCCGCCGCCTCGATCTTGGGATATCCCGGAATGTCGAAGATCGGCTTTTCCGGATACAGCGCGATGCATTGCCCGCCGATGCCGTCCAGCGCGTCGACCACCTGGCAGCGAAAGCCCAGCATGCCGAGCTGGAAGATGGCGAACAGCCCGACCGGGCCGGCGCCGATGATCGCTACATCGGTCTTGTTGGGATTGCTCATGGGAACCGGTCGCTTTGCGGAAAACGTCGCTAAACATGGCCGGGCGCGGCGGCCATATCAACCCCAGGCGGAATCCGGGCATGCCCCGTTGCCTATCCGCCGCCGCCTCGCTACAACCGGGGATGACGAGTGCCGTGTCGCAGGGACCATTGCCCGCGTGTCCGATTCCACCTCCCTCATCGCCGAATTCGACCTGCCCGACGAGGCGGCCACGCTGGCGCTGGGCGCGGCGCTGGCCAGGCGGCTGCGGGCGGGCGATGTGGTGGCGCTGCGCGGCGATCTGGGGGCCGGCAAGACGGCGCTGGCGCGCGGCTTGATCCGGGCGCTGTTCGGCGCGGCTATCGAGGTGCCGAGCCCCACCTTCACCCTGGTGCAGACCTACGATCCGCCCGACGGCCCGGCCGTCTGGCATGTCGATCTGTACCGGCTGGAGCAGCCGGAGGAGGCCATCGAGCTGGGCCTGGAGGACGCCTTTGCCGACGCCGTCTCGCTGATCGAATGGCCGGACCGGCTGGGGCCGTACCTTCCCGCCCGGCGGCTCGATCTGACGCTGACCCATGCGGGAGACGGCCGCCGCGCCAGCCTGGCCGGCGGCGGCGACTGGCCCGCGCGGCTGAAAGGGCTGAGCCTGTGAGTGCGACCACCCGCGACGATCTGATCGATACCTTCCTGGCCCGCGCCGGCTGGGGCGACGGCGCGCGCGAGAAATTGCCCGGCGACGCCTCCTTCCGGCGCTACGAGCGTATCCGGCGGCAGGGCGAGAGCGCGATGCTGATGGACGCCCCGCCGCCGCAGGAGGATGTGCGCCCCTTCATCGCCATGGCCGAGCATCTGGTGGCGCTGGGCTACAGCGCGCCGCGCCTCCTGGCGCGCGATGCCGAGGCCGGCTTCCTGCTGCTGGAGGATCTGGGCGACGCCACCTTCACCCGCGCGCTGGCTTCCGGCGCGGACGAGACGCCGCTCTACACCGCCGCCGTCGATTTGCTGATCGATCTGCATCGCCAGCCGCGCGCCGCCGCCATCGACCTGCCGCCTTATGACGATGCGCTGTTCCTGCGCGAGGCGCATCTGCTGACCGACTGGTACCTGCCCGCCCTTGTCCCCGAGGCCGACATCGAGGCTGCCCGGTCCGGCCTCACGGAGGTGCTGACGCCGCTGCTGGCGCAAGCGCGGGTCGCTGCCCCGACGCTGGTGCTGCGCGACTATCACGTCGACAATCTGATGGTGCTGCCCGGCCGGGCCGGCGTCGCCGGGCTGGGGCTGCTGGATTTCCAGGATGCGGTGATCGGCCCCGCCGCCTACGATCTGGTCTCGCTATTGGAGGATGCGCGGCGCGACGTGCCGCCGGACCTCGCGGCGGCGCTGCTGGCGCGCTATGCGGCGGCCTTCCCGGACCTCGACCCGACGGCGCTGGCGCTGTCTTACCGCATCATGGGCGCGCAGCGCAGCATGAAGATTATCGGTATCTTCACCCGCCTGTCGCGCCGCGACGGCAAGCACCGCTATCTCGGCCATATCGACCGGCTGTGGCGGCTGATCGACCGCGACACCGACGATCCGGCGCTGGCGCCGCTGCGCGCCTGGCTGGCCAAGACCTTTCCGCCCGACCTGCGCCGCATCCCGGAGACGCCCGCATGAAACCACCCCGCGCGATGATCCTGGCCGCCGGCGAGGGCCGCCGCCTGCGCCCGATCACCGACACCATCCCGAAGCCGATGGTGCCGATCTGCGGCAAACCGCTGATCGACTATGCGCTGGACCGGATGGAGGAGGCCGGCATCGGCACCGTGGTGGTGAATAGCTGGTGGAAGGCGGAGGTGCTGGAAGCCCATCTGGCGAACCGCCGCAGCCCGGAAATCCTGCTATCCCGCGAGGAGGTGCTGCTGGAAACCGGCGGCGGGGTGAAAAAGGCGCTGCCGCTGCTGGGTGAGGACGCCTTCATTGCCGTGAATGGCGACAGCCTGTGGCTGAACGGCCTGTCCTCCGCCCTGGCGCGGCTGGTCGCTTTCTGGGACGATGCGACGATGGATGCGCTGCTGATGCTGTTCCCCACCTATGGCGCGCCGGGCTATCGCGGCGAGGGCGATTTCTTCCTGCATCCCGATACCCGACTGCGCCGCCGCAAGCAGAATGAGATCGTGCCCTTCGCCTATATGGGGGTGCAGATGCTGCATCCGCGCCTGTTCGAGGGCGCGCCGGACGGGCCGTTCTCGCTGAACATCCTCTACGACAAGGCGGCCGAGGCCGGGCGGCTGCACGGCATGGTGCATGACGGCATGTGGTATCACGTCAGCACGCCGGCGGATGTGGCCGAGACCGAATCCGCCTTCCTCGCCGGCCATACGCTGAAAATGGTGTGATGGCGGACGCGGCAGCCCCGCCCGTCTTCACCATCCCGCCGACAGCGGGCTTCGTCGATGCGCTGGCCGCCGGGCTGATGCAGCGCGCCGGGGGCGATCCGCTGGCGCTGTCGCGCATGCTGATCCTGCTGCCCACGCGGCGCGGCGGCCGCAGCCTGCGCGACGCCTTCCTGCGGCTGGCCGACGGGCGGCCGATGCTGTTGCCGCGCATGATGCCGCTGGGCGATCTGGATGCCGAGGAGATCGACCTGCAGGGCGGCGAGGAGCTGCTGTCTGGCGAGGGGCTGGATATCGCGCCGGCCATCCCCGGCCTGCAGCGGCAATTGCTGCTGGCCCGGCTGATCCTGCAACTGGGCGAGGGCCGGCCGGAAGGCCCGCACCGGCCCGACCAGGCGGTGCGCCTGGCGGCGGAACTGGCCCGGCTGCTCGACCAGGTGCAGACCGAGCAACTGACCTTCGACGCGCTTGCCGCCCTGGTGCCGGAGGATTACGCCCGGCACTGGCAGGTGACGCTGGAATTCCTGCGCATCGTCACCGAATTCTGGCCGCGCGTGCTGGCCGATTACGGTGCGCTCGACCCCGCCGCCCGGCGCAACGCGGTGCTGGAAGCGCAGGCCGATATCTGGCACGCCAGCCCGCCGGACCATCCCATCGTGGTCGCCGGCTCCACCGGCAGCGTGCCGGCGACGCGCGCGTTGATGGCCGCCATCGCGGCCCTGCCGCAGGGGCTGATCGTGCTGCCCGGCCTGGATAAGGAGAGCGATGACGCCACCTGGACCGCGATCGAGCGCGACGAAACCCACCCGCAATTCAATCTGGCGCAGCTGATCCGCCATCTCGGCGTGACGCGCGGCGCGGTGCGGGACTGGACCGCCTCATCCATCCCCCCGGCCCCTTCCCCCCGTCAGCGGCTGGTGGCCGAGGCGCTGCGCCCGGCGGAGACCACGGAAGCCTGGCGGCAGGCAGCGCCCTTTGGCGATTCCGACCTGGCCGGCCTGTCGCGCATCGACTGCGCCACCGCGCAGGAGGAGGCGGGCGTGATCGCCCTGGTGCTGCGCCAGGCGCTGGAGGTGCCGGGCAAGACCGCCGCGCTGGTGACGCCCGACCGGTCGCTCGCCCGCCGCGTCGCCGCCGAGCTGGCGCGCTGGGAATTGCTGGTCGACGATTCCGCCGGCGTGCCGCTGATGGAAACCCCGCCCGGCGGCTTTCTGCGCCTGACCGCGGCGCTTGCCGCCGAACGCTGCGCGCCGCTGGCCCTGCTCGCCGCGCTGAAGCACCCGCTGGCGGCCGGCGGTGAGGATCCGGCGGATTTCCGCCGCCGCGTGCGCCTGCTTGAGGAACACGCCCTGCGCGGCCCGCGCCCGAAGGAAGGCGTCGCCGGCATCCGCGAGGCGCTGGAGCAGAATATCCGCGATCTGGAGGAGCGCACCCAGCGCGACCACCGGCCGCGCCTGGCGCATCTGTTTCCCTGGCTCGACCGGCTGGAGGCGTTGCTGGCGCCGTTCAGCGCGCTGATGGCGGCGGACAGGGCCGACCCCGCCGAACTGCTGGAGGCGCATGGCCGGCTGGCCGAGGCGCTGGCCGCCAGCCGCGACGAGCCCGGCCCGGTGCGGCTGTGGCGCGGCGAGGCCGGCGAGGCGGCGGCGAATTTCCTGGCCGAACTGCGCGAGGCGGCGGGCACCCTGGGGCTGGCCGGTCCAGGCTTCTATCCCGCCCTGCTGGACGCGCTGCTGGCTGGGCGGGTGGTGCGGCCGCGGCAATCCAGCCATCCGCGCCTGTCCATCTGGGGGCCACTGGAGGCGCGCTTGCAGCAGGCCGACCTGGTGGTGCTGGGCGGGCTGAACGAGGGCACCTGGCCGCCCGAGGCCGGGGCCGACCCCTGGATGAGCCGACCGATGCGCCGCGCATTCGGCCTGCCGCTGCCGGAACGCCGCATCGGCCTGTCGGCGCACGATTTTGCGCAAGGATTCGCCGCGCCGGAGATCGTGCTGACGCGGGCCGAGAAGGTCGATGGCGCGCCGACCGTGCCCTCGCGCTGGCTGCTGCGGCTGGATACGGTCCTGGGGCCGGCCGCCGCCACGCTGCGGCGGGCGGAACCTGTCTGGCGCGGCTGGTGGGCCGCCATCGACCGGCCGCCGGCCATCCGTCCCGTCACCCGGCCGGAGCCACGGCCGCCGCTGGCGGCGCGCCCGACCCGGCTGTCGGTCACCGAGATCGAGACGCTGATGCGCGATCCCTACGCCATCTACGCCGCCAAGGTGCTGAGGCTGCACGCGCTGGACCCCATCGACGCCGACCCGGGTGCCGCGGAGCGCGGCACCATCATCCACAAGGCGCTGGAACGGTTCCTGGCGGACCATCCCGGCCATCTGCCGCCGGACGCGCAGGAGCGGCTGCTGGCCATTGGCGCGGCGGTGTTCGCCGAGGCGCTGGAGCGGCCGGGCGTCTGGGCCTTCTGGTGGCCGCGCTTCGAGCGCATCGCAAGCTGGTTCGTCGCCGCCGAGCGGGAGCGGCATGACGGAATCGCCCGGACGCTGACCGAGCTGCGCGGCCAGATCGACTTGGCAGGCTTCACGCTGACCGCCAAGGCCGACCGCATCGACCTTCTGAAGGATGGCACGCTGGCGCTGATCGACTACAAGACCGGCCAGCCACCGGCGAAGCGGGAGGTCGCCGCCGGCCATGCGCCGCAATTGCCGCTGGAAGCGCTGATCGCGGCCCAGGGCGGCTTTCCGGGGCTGGCCCCCGCAGCGGTCTCCGACCTGTCCTATTGGCGGTTGTCCGGCGGCGACCCGGCCGGCAAGATCAGCCCTGCCGCCGACGATATCGCCGCCGTGACCGAAAGCGCCCGCGACGGGCTGGAACGGCTGATCGCCGCCTATGCCGACCCCGCCACGCCCTACCTGTCGCGTCCCGATCCGGACGCCGCCCCGCGCTACAGCGATTATCTGCATCTGGCGCGGGTGAAGGAATGGTCCTCCAGCGGCGAGGAGGAGGCGGAATGAATCGGATTGCGGCGCTTTCCGCTGTGTCCTTCGAGACGCTTGCTGCGCAAGCTCCTCAGGACGAGGGGAGACGGGGGGCAAAGGCAGTAGGGCAAAACACCCCTCATGCTGAGGAGCTTGCGCAGCAAGCGTCTCGAAGCATAGCGGGGCAAGGACTCGTGGGGAGCAGGGGCGCATGACCACCCTGCTGCCCGATCCCGCCGAGGCGCAGCGGCGCGCGGCGCATCCCAGGACCTCGGTCTGGGTCGGCGCGTCGGCCGGCACCGGGAAGACCAAGGTGCTGACCGACCGGGTGCTGGGTCTGCTGCTGCAAGAGACGAAACCCGAGCGGCTGCTGTGCCTGACCTTCACCAAGGCGGCGGCGGCGGAGATGGCGAACCGGCTGAACGCCACCCTGTCGGACTGGGCGGTGATGGCCGACGATGCGCTCGCCGACCGGCTGCTGGCGCTGACCGGCGAGCGGCCGGCCCCGGAGGTCATGACCCGCGCGCGACGGCTGTTCGCCCAGGTGCTGGACACGCCGGGAGGCTTGAAGATCCAGACCATCCACGCCTTCTGTCAGGCGCTGCTGCGGCGCTTCCCGCTGGAGGCCGACATCGCCCCGCATTTCGAGGTGATGGACGAGCAGACCGCGCGCGAGCTGCTGCTGGCGGCGCGCGACCGGATGCTGGCCAGCGCCCGCGCCGGGCAGGATGCCGCGCTGTCGGAGGCGCTGTCCCTGGTCACCGCGCGGGTGAACGAGGACAGCTTCGCCGCCCTCATGGACGCGCTGGCGTCGGAGCGCGGGCGGCTCGACCGGCTGCTGGCCCGGCATGGCGGGCTGGAGGGGCTGGTGGCGGCGATCCACGCCCGGCTCGACGTGCCGGTCGGGCTGAGCGACCGGGAGCTGATCCGCGACGCCTGCGCCGATGCGGCGTTCGACGCCGCCGCCTTGCGCCGGGCAATCGCCGTGCTGGATGGCGGCAAGGCTACGGACAAGAAGCTGGCGGCGGCGCTGGACGGTTTCCTGGCGGCGACCGACCGGTTGCCGCTCTATGCAAATTATTGCGGCGGCTTCCTGACGCAGAAGGGCGAGATTCGCGCCCGCCTCGTCACCGCCGACATCGCCGCCGCCAACCCGTGGCTGATGCCGCTGCTGCTGCGCGAGGCGGAACGGCTGATCCGGCTGGAGGCGCGCTGCCGCGCCGTGCGGGTGGCCGCCGCCACGGCGGCGCTGCTGCGGCTGGGCGACGCCATGCTGGCGACCTATCGCCGGGTGAAGCAGGCCCGCGCGCTGCTGGATTACGACGATCTCATCCTGGGCACCCGCGATTTGCTGCGCAGCGGCGACGGCATCGCCGCCTGGGTGCTGTTCAAGCTGGATGGCGGCATTGACCATGTGCTGATCGACGAGGCGCAGGACACCAATCCCGAGCAATGGGAGCTGATCGAGGCGCTGACCGGGGAGTTCTTCGCCGGGCTGGGCGCGCGCGAGGAAACCCGCACCATCTTCGCGGTCGGCGACGTGAAGCAGTCGATCTATAGCTTCCAGCGCGCTGAGCCGGCGGAGTTCACCCGCATGCGCGACGAATTCCGCCATCGCGCCGGCCTGGTGGAAAAGGCCTGGGACGAGGTGGCCCTGCACACTTCCTTCCGCTCCACGGAAACCGTGCTGGAGCTGGTCGACGCGGTGTTCGCGCTCGACCCCGCCCGCCAGGGCGTGGTCGAGGGGACGGAGCCGCTGCGCCATCTCGCCTTCCGCCGTGGCCAGGCCGGACGGGTCGAGTTGTGGCCGCTGATCGCGCCGAAGGAGCGGGAGGAGCTGGAACCCTGGCAGCCGCCGGTGGTGGTGCGCCCCGGCGATTCGCCGCGCGCCAGCCTGGCGACCGCCATCGCCCGGCGCATCCGCGACTGGATCGGTCGGGACATGCTTCCCTCCAAGCAGCGCCCGGTGCGGGCCGGCGACATCTTGGTGCTGGTCCGTCGGCGCGGCGGCTTCGTGGAGGAGCTGGTGCGCGCGCTGAAGGCGCTGGAAGTGCCGGTCGCCGGCATCGACCGCATGGTGCTGACCGAGCAGCTCGCGGTCATGGACCTGATGGCGCTGGGCGATTTCCTGCTGCTGCCGGAGGACGATCTGACCCTGGCCACGGTGCTGAAGGGCCCGCTGGTCGGGTTGACCGAGGAGCAGCTGTTCGAGATCGCCTGGAACCGCAAGGGCGGGCTGTGGGCCGCGCTTCAGGCCGCCCCGCAGGATTGGGCGCAGGACGCCACAAGGCTGCTGGGCGATCTGCTGGGCCGGGTCGATTATCTGCGCCCCTACGAGCTTTATGCCGAGGCGCTGGGCCACCGGCGCGGGCGCGAGAAGCTGATCGGCCGGCTGGGCTATGAGGCGGATGATCCGATCGACGAATTCCTCGCCCGCGCGCTGGCCTATGAGCGCGAGCATGTGCCGAGCCTGCAGGGCTTCCTGGCCTGGCTGCGCGCCGCCCAGGGCGAGATCAAGCGCGATCTGGAGGCCGGGCGCGACGAGGTGCGGGTGATGACCGCGCATGGCGCCAAGGGGCTGCAGGCCCCCATCGTCATCCTGCCGGACACGGCGGCCCTGCCGATCCTGCCGCCGCCGCTGCTGTGGACCCGCGACGATGTGCAGGGCGGGCTGATGCTGTGGTCGCCCAACGCCGCGTCGGACGACGCGGTGGCCGGGGCCGCGCGCGAGACGGCGAAACGCCGCCAGCAGGAGGAATATCGCCGGCTGCTCTATGTCGCGCTGACCCGCGCCGAGGACCGGCTGATCATCTGCGGCTGGGAGACGCGCAAGAAGACGCCGGACGAGTGTTGGTACCGGCTGGTCGAGCAGGCGATGCGCGATCGCGGGCGGGAATTGGCCTGCGATTTCATCGACAGGGGCGCGGTCGGCCGGGTGCTGGAAAACCCGCAGAACGTCACCGTGACGATCCAGGAAAAGCCGCATCGCGCACCGATCCAGCCGCTGTCGCCGGAAGCCTGGGCGCGCGCCATGCCCGCCGCCGAACCCTCGCCCTCGCGCCCGCTGACCCCGTCGCGGCCGAGCGGGGAGGAACCCTCCGTGCGCTCCCCGCTTTCCGTCGATTCGGAGACCGAGGCGGCGCGCTTCAAGCGCGGCACCTTGATCCATCGGCTGCTCCAGACCCTGCCGGACGTGCTGGCCGAACGCCGCACGGCGGCGGCCGCGCGGTTCCTCGCGCGCCCGGTGCATGGGCTGGACGCGGCGCAGGTCGCCGCCTATGCGGCCGAGGCGCTGGCGGTGCTGGATGATCCGACGTTCGGCGCCATCTTCGGCCCCGGTTCGGTCGCCGAAGTGCCGGTGGTCGGGCGCATCGGCCAGGGCGAGGACAGCATCGTCATCTCCGGCCAGATCGACCGGCTGCTGGTCAGCGAGACGGAAGCGCTGATCGTCGATTACAAGACCAACCGCCCGCCGCCGCTGGAGGCGCATCAGGTGTCGCCGGTCTATCTGCGGCAAATGGCCAGCTACCAGGCGGCGCTTGAGGCGGTCTATCCCGGCCGGGCGATCCGCTGTGCCTTGCTTTGGACAGATGGGCCGCGTTTGATGCCCCTGCCGGATGCGATCCTGGCGCCCTATCGACCCTGAGGACTCCCATGCTGCGCTATCTGCTGCCGGCCTTCCTGCTGCTCCTGGCCGCTCCCGTCCATGCCCAAACGGCATCCGACACCGCCACCTGCACCGTGATCGCCGATGGCGAGACCGGCGACATCCTGTTCCGCGCAGGCCCCTCCTGCGACAAGCCGGTCAGCCCCTGTTCCACCTTCAAGGTGCCGCTGGCGGTGATCGGCTACGATGCCGGGCTGCTGACCAGCGCCAAGGAGCCGGCGATCCCCTACGACCCCGCGCTGAACGTCTCGATGGAGGCCTGGCGACAGACTACGTCGCCGGAGCGCTGGATGCGCTATTCCGTCGTCTGGTACTCGCAGGCGCTGACCGCCGAGTTGGGCATGAAGCGGTTCCAGGCCTATATCGACGCTTTCGATTACGGCAATCGCGACCTGTCCGGCGATGCCGGCAAGGATAACGGGCTGACTCATGCCTGGCTCAGCTCATCCTTGAAGATATCGCCGGTGCAGCAGCTCGACTTCCTCGGCCGGATGCTGCGCCACGAGCTGCCGGCCAGCGCGCGGGCGCAGCGGCTGGCGGCGGAGATTCAGCCGGCATTCCCGCTGCCGGGCGCGCCCGACGGCTGGGCCGCCTACGGCAAGACCGGCACCGGCTATCGCGAGAAGGCCGACGGCACGCTCGACCGCAGCCGGCAGATCGGCTGGTTCGTCGGCTGGGCGGAAAAGGGCGAAAGGCGGCTGATCTTCACCCGGCTGCTGGAGGATGAGGGCCCCCGCGACGGCCCCGCCAGCTTCGCCGCGCGCGACGGATTGCTGGCCGATCTGGCGACTATGCTCGCCCGGGAAACGTTGAAGTGACGGCGGGCGGCCCCCGCGTCGCTTGACCGCTCGCCCCCACCTTCCTAGATTTGGTGCGAATTCGGGAATGTCCCCGACTCATGCCACGGGACGCCACGCGCCGGCGTCGGACGAGAAAAAGGCTGATAAGACATGAGCACGACGAAGGTTACCGACAGCTCTTTCGAGACGGACGTCCTCAACGCCGACAAGCCGGTGGTGGTGGATTTCTGGGCCGAATGGTGCGGCCCCTGCAAGATGATCTCCCCGATCCTCGACGAGATCGCCGGCGACATGGGCGACAAGGTCACCATCGCCAAGCTGAACATCGACGAGAATCCCTCGACCCCGCAGAAATACGGCGTGCGCGGCATTCCGACGCTGATGCTGTTCAAGAACGGCCAGGTCGCGGCGACCAAGATCGGCGCGCTGCCGAAGAGCGCGCTGTATCAGTGGGTCGAATCCAACATCTGACGGTTTCGGCGCGACAACGCCGTTGAGAACCCCTAGCCGTGGCCGGGGGTTTTTCTTTTCCGCGACGCCGGCTCTGAGTATTGTGCGGCCCATGACCCAGCGCGATTTTCCCAACCTGCATATCCTCGACCACCCGCTGATCCAGCATAAGCTGTCGAAGATGCGCGACCGCCAGACGACGACGATCAAATTCCGCCTGCTGCTGAAGGAGATCGCGCTGCTGATGGGCTACGAGATTACCCGCGTGCTGCCGATGACGACGGAGCCGGTGCAAACCCCGCTGGCGGTGATGGACGCGCCGGTGATCGACGGCCGCAAGCTGGCGGTTGTCTCCATCCTGCGCGCCGGCCTCGGCATGGCCGACGGGCTGCTGGAGCTGGTGCCCGCCGCGCGCATCGGCCATGTCGGCCTGTATCGCGACCACGACACCAAGCAGCCGGTGGAATATCTGGTGAAGCTGCCCTCCGCCGAGGGCCGGCTGTTCATCCTGGTCGACCCGATGCTGGCGACCGGCAATTCCGCCGTGCATGCGGTCGATGTGCTGAACCGCCATGGCGTGAAGGACGAGAATATCCGCTTCATGGCGCTGGTCGCCGCGCCCGAGGGCGTGGCGCAGTTCAACAAGCACCACCCGGACGTGCCGATCTATGTCGCCGCGCTGGACGAGAAGCTCGACGAGAACGCCTATATCGTCCCCGGCCTGGGCGATGCCGGGGACCGGCTGTTCGGGACGAAATAGCGGTCAGTAAGACCGCAGCATGTACCCCCGATACAAGACCGGGGGTGACGAATGGGGGGGCGAGGTCGAGGGTGACGGGCTGTGAGGATACCCCTCAGTTCATCCGCGCCTTGCGGCGGCTGCCGGGAAGGTCGTCGTCGTCGAACAGGGAGGCGAGCTGTTCCATCATGGTGCCGCCGAGCTGTTCGGCGTCGACCAGGGTGACGGCGCGGCGGTAGTAGCGCGTGACGTCATGGCCGATGCCGATGGCGACGAGCTGCACCGGCGAGCGGGTCTCGATATAGTGGATCGCCTCGCGCAGGTGCTTTTCCAGATAATTGCCCGGATTGACCGACAGCGTCGAATCGTCGACCGGCGCACCGTCGGAAATCACCATCAGGATGCGGCGCTCTTCGTTGCGGGCGATCAGCCGGTTATGCGCCCAGAGCAGCGCTTCGCCGTCGATATTCTCCTTCAGGATGCCTTCGCGCAGCATCAGGCCCAGATTCTTGCGGGCCCGGCGCAGCGGCTCGTCGGCATTCTTGTAGACGATGTGGCGCAGATCGTTCAGCCGGCCCGGATTGGGGGCCTTGCCGTTGGAAATCCACCGCTCGCGGCTGAGGCCGCCCTTCCAGGCGCGCGTGGTGAAGCCCAGAATCTCCACCTTCACGCCGCAGCGCTCCAGCGTGCGGGCCAGGATGTCCGCGCTCATCGCCGCGATGGTGATCGGCCGGCCGCGCATCGAACCTGAATTGTCGATCAGCAGGGTGACCACGGTGTCGCGGAAATTGGTTTCCTTCTCGATCTTGTAGGACAGCGGATAGGTCGGGTTGGTGACCACGCGCGACAGCCGGCCGGTATCCAGCATGCCGTCATCCAGATCGAACTCCCAGGTGCGGCTCTGCTTGGCCATCAGGCGGCGCTGCAGCCGGTTGGCCAGCTTGCCAATGACGCCCTGCAGGTGGGTGAGCTGCTGGTCCAGCAGCTTGCGCAGCCTTGTCAGCTCGTCGGCGTCGCACAGCGCATCGGCCTCGACCACCTCGTCATATTCGGTGGTGTAGGGCTGGTAGGGGCGGTTGTCGCCCTGGCCCGGCCGGTTGCGCTGCTGCTGGGGCGAGCCTGGCTCCTCCGATTGTTCGTCGGTGCCGCCGGGCATCATCTCGCCCTCGGCCTGCTCCCCGCTTTCCTCGCCCTCGTCGCCGGCCTGCATCTCCTGCGGCATGGCGTCCTCGCCGCCGGCCTGGTCGGCCGCCGACTCCATGTCGCTTTCGTCCTGCTCGTCGGACTCGCCGCCATCGTCGCCGCCTTCCGACTCGTCCATATTGTCGTCGTCGGAATCCCCATCCTCGCCGGGGTCGAGATTGAGGTCGCGGATCAGCTGGCGGGTCGCCTTGGCATAGCCGTCCTGGTCTTGCAGCAGCGGGCCCAGGCCCTGCAGATCCTCGCCGCAGCGCTGCTCGACCCAGGGCCGCCACAGATCGACCAGCCGGCGCGCGCTGGGCGGCGGCGCGTCGCCGGTGATGCGCTCGCGCGCCAGCAGGCGGATGACCTCCGCCAGATTGGCCTCGTTGCGCTCGGTGATATGCTCGAAGCCCTTGCGCTTGCAGCGTTCGTCCAGCGCGGCGGCCAGATTGCCGGCCACGCCCGCCATCTGGCGCGAGCCGATGGCCTCGACGCGGGCCTGCTCGACCGCATCGAAGATCGCCTTCGCCATGCCGCCCGACGGCGCGCGGCGGGTGTGCAGCTTCTCGTTATGGTGCTTCAGCTTCAGGGCGATGGCGTCTGCCTCGCCGCGCACCAGGGCGACATCGTGCGGATTGAGGTCGGTCGCCGGCACCGGCAGCCGGGCTCGGCCGGCGACCATGCCGGCCTGCTCGACGCCGTAGGTCACGTCGACCTCCGGCTCGCCGGCCATGGCGCGCAGTGTCGCCGCGGTCGCCCGCTTGAACTCCTCGACGGGGGTTTCGCCGTCAGACATGCCTAATCCACTCTATTCAGCGGCTGTTATTGCTCAATTCTTGGTCGAGCGAATGCCGATATCCTCCAGGTCGCGGCCGAAGCTGCGCTGGTAATATTCCGCCACTGCGGCGCGCTCCACCTCGTCGCACTTGTTCAGGAAGGTGAGGCGGAAGGCCATCGCGACATCGTTGAATATCTTCGCATTCTCCGCCCAGGTGATGACGGTGCGGGGGCTCATCACGGTGGAGATGTCGCCATTGATGAAGCCGGCGCGGGTCAAATCGGCGACGCGCACCATGGCCGACAGCGTCTCGCGGCCCTCCTTGTTGTCGTAGCCGGGCAGCTTGGCGGCGACGATCTTCACCTCGTCGTCATGCGGCAGATAATTGAGCGTGGCGACGATCGACCAGCGGTCCATCTGGCCCTGGTTGATCTGCTGGGTGCCGTGATACAGGCCGGTCGTGTCGCCCAGGCCCACCGTGTTGGCGGTGGAGAACAGGCGGAACGACTTGTTCGGGCGGATGACGCGGTTCTGGTCCAGCAGGGTCAGCTTGCCCTCGACCTCCAGAACGCGCTGGATGACGAACATCACGTCGGCGCGGCCGGCATCATATTCGTCGAACACCAGAGCGACGGGGTTCTGCAGCGCCCAGGGCAGGATGCCTTCGCGGAACTCGGTCACCTGCTGGCCTTCGCGCAGCACGATGGCGTCCTTGCCGATCAGGTCGATGCGGCTGATGTGGCTGTCCAGGTTCACGCGCACGCAGGGCCAGTTCAGGCGGGCGGCGACCTGCTCGATATGGGTCGACTTGCCGGTGCCGTGATAGCCCTGGATCATGACGCGGCGGTTATGCGCGAAGCCGGCCAGGATGGCCAGGGTGGTCGCCCGGTCGAACTGGTAGCTCTCGTCCAGGTCCGGCACATATTCGCTGCCGACGCTGAAGGCCGGCACGTCCATATCGACATCGATGCCGAAGGTCTGACGGACCGAGACGGTGATGTCCGGGGCGTCCAGCGAATGCGCGCGCGGCGTTTCGGCGTAGTGTTTCTGGGCGGCGGCGGACGCAGTTGCTTGTGCCATGAACAGGGACTTCCGTGCTGTTTTTAAGACCTTCGGGTCGGATCAGGCGAGAACGCTAGCGCAAACGGCCATGAAACCGCAGCGCGTTTTTAACATAAGAACTTTCGCAAGGTGGCATAGGCCTGATTGATGGTCTTCAGGCGCTCTTCCGCTTGCTTGTCGCCGCCATTCGCATCGGGGTGATGCTGCTTGACGAGCTGGCGATAACGAACCCGAACTTCCTGCCAGGTGACCGGAAAGTCGAGTCCCATCGTATGTGCGGCCTGCATTTCCGGCGTCTGGCTGGCCCGCGCCGGCCGCTCGGCGCGGCCGCCGGCCTCCTCCTGGCCGCCCACGGCTTCCTCATAGACGCCGAAATCGTCATGCACTCTGTAGGAGCGCTGGGCGCCTTCGCCGCGCCGGTCGCGCCGGCCGCCGGGCTGGGTGCCCTGCTGGCCGCCCAGCTTCCAGGTCGGCCGGTCCCAGATAATGTCGCGGCGGATATGGGCTTCCACCTCATCCTCGCTCATGCCGGAAAAATAATTCCAGGAGGCGTTGTAGGCGCGCACATGGTCCAGGCAGAACCAGCGGTAATCGTTCAGCGCGCTGCGGCTCTTCGGCGCGCGATACTCGCCGGCGGCCGCGCAGCCGGGAATTTCGCACAATCGCACGCCGCCCTGGCTGGCATATCGCTGCCGCCATTCCGCTTCCCAGGGGTCGATTGCTTTTGCCCGCGCCATGGCAGGAATTATGGTGGGGCAACCGCCGCCCCGCAAGCGCTTGGAGAGCGGTGAATTGCCGCCATGCGTCAACAGGGCCCTGGTTGTTCCTGCGCCCGCGCGCCTTACCTACTGACTGAAAGCCCGTCGGCCGATCCGCTCCTGTTGCCGTTCGGACCGATAAACTTTATGAACGAATGGGAAGATGAGGGGAAACCAGGATGACGGTCGCCGCGACGATGCGCAGCAAGCTGGAGCAGGCTTTCACACCGGCCTTGCTGGAGATCGTGGACGAATCGCACCGCCATGTCGGCCATGCCGGGCATAGCGGGGCCGGGGAAAGCCATTTCCAGATCCGCATCGTCGCCCCCGCTTTCGAGGGCAAGTCGCGGGTCGAGCGGCAGCGGCTGGTCTATGGCGTGCTGGCGGAGGAGCTTGCCGGCCCGGTCCATGCGCTGGCGCTGACGGTGCGCACGCCCGCCGAGGCCGCTGTCTGAGGCGGCCACGGTGTTTCAACCATTAAGAGTAAATGTTCGCTGTGAACATTTCATGGTTGCAATCATGACGCGCTCCGCTAAATTGGCATACCAGGATAACCGACCGGCCAATTTCGTCCGGCGCACGTGGACAGCGCGATAAGTGGATGGGCACCAGCCTGAGAAGCCATAACGTCGTCGTGAACGGTCACCGAACCAGCATGCGCCTGGAGCCGGAGATGTGGTCGGCCCTGCGGGAGGTCGCCGGCCGCGAGCAGATGTCGATCAACCAGCTCTGCACGCTGATCAACCGGGTGCGCGACCGTTCCAGCCTGACCTCGGCGGTGCGGGTGTTCATCCTGGCCTATTTCCGGTCGGTGGCGAAGCAGTTGGAGGCGCCGCATTTCAGCGGTGCCCGGCAGCCGCTGGATACGGCGCTGGGATTGACCCGCCAGCAGGTATCGTCGAGCCCCAGGCTGTAAGGGCGGTTGCCTAGAAATCCAGATCGGCGTAATGCGCCGGCGGGGCCGATCCCGCCATTCGGTCCGCCAGCAGCGGACGGAAGGAAGGCCGCGACTTCACGCGGGCGTACCATTCCTTGGCGTCGCCATGCTCATCCCAGGGCACATTGCCGATATAATCGATGCAGGACAGATGCGCGGCCGCCGCCAGATCGGCGAGGCTGAGGTGGTCGCCGCCCAACCAGGTCCGGCGCTCGCACAGATAGCCGATATAATCCAGATGGTAGTGAATGTTCGACAGGCCGGCGCGGATAGCCTCGCTGGACGGGCCGCCCAGGCCCAGCAGCCGCTTCATCAGCTTCTCGCCGACCAAATTGCGGGTGACTTCCTCGTCGAACTTGCCGTCGAACCAGGCCGACAGCCGGCGAATCTCGGCCCGCTCCACCGGGCTGCCCATGATCAGCAGGCGCTGCGGATAGACCTCTTCCAGATATTCCGCGATGACGGTGGAATCGGCCAGCACCGCCGTTTCGTTCGGCGCCTCGTCATCGACCAGCACCGGCACCTGGCAGGCCGGGTTCATCGCCAGGAAATCGCTGCGCCGATCCCACACCCGCTCTTCCTTCAATTCGAAGGCGAGATCCTTTTCGGCGAGGATGAGACGAATCTTGCGGCAGAAGGGAGACAGCCACTGATGATAGAGAATGCGCATTTCCAGCCGGCTCTGTGCGAAACCGCCCGCATATTGCGTAATTTCTAGGGCTTAGCGCAAGCGCTGGTTGGTTAACGCCTGTTACTGTGGCGATTTGCAGCGGCAGATAACGGCAGGAAGCGCTCTCAATCCGTGCGCCCGCCATTGTCCTCGACGGCTTTGCGGGCGGCCTGGCGGGCACGGCGGCGTTCCTTCTTCATCCAGAGCGGCTGGCCGAAAACCGGCTCCGGCAGCGGCTCTGCCGGGCCGCCGGGCAGGATCGGCCGGGTTTGGAACCGGCCCAGCGTCAGCAGCCGGTCATACATGACGATGGCCCCGGCGACCGCGACATTGACGCAGAATTGCATCGGTATCTTCACCACATGGTCGCACAGCGCGACGATCTCCGGGTCCAGGCTGTTGCGCTCCGGCCCCAATATGTAGGCCGCCTGGCGCGGATGGCGGAAGCTGGGCAGTTCCACCGCATCCTCGGTCAGCTCGACGCCGACCAGCGTGCAATCTTGAGGCAGGCGGAAATCGCGCGGGCCGTCGAACCGGTAATAGGGCAGGCTGCGCAGCGCGTTCGAGGTGTCGGTCTGGTTCAGCTTCCGCTGGTCGTAGGATTCCGCCACAGTGAAGACGAAGCTGGCGCCGAAGGCGTGCGCCGTGCGGAACAGGGTGCCGGCGTTCTGCGCCTTACTGAGGCCCTGCACCCCGATCGCGAAATAGCCCTTCATCGTCGCCGTCCTTCCCGATTGCCAGCGGCCCGGCCCGAGGGCAAGGTTGCTGCCGCAAGAATCACAAGCCTTAAAAGCGGAACGCCCCCAATGACAGAAGAAATCCTTCGCGTCCAGACCAGCGCTCACAGCGCGGCCCCTATCGCCGTGGAGGTGACGCGCGGCGGCATGGTCGAAAGTTTCCACCGCGTCATCGCCGCCGTGACCGATGCGTCGGGCAGCCTGCGCCATGCCTGGGGCGATGCCGATCGGCTGGTCTATGGCCGGTCCGCGATCAAGCCGATCCAGGCCATCGCCCTGGTGGAGAGCGGGGCCGCCGAGGCCTTCGGGCTGGCCGACAAGCATGTGTCGCTGGCCTGCGCCTCGCATAGCGGCGAGACCATGCATACCGAGACGGTGCGCGACTGGCTGGGCCAGCTCGGCCTCGGCAATGACGATCTGGAGTGCGGCAACCAGATGCCCGGCCATGAGCCGACCGCGCATGCCATGATCCGCCAGGGCGAGAGCCCGTGCCGCATTCACAATAATTGCTCGGGCAAGCATAGCGGTTTCCTGACGACGGCGATGCATCTGGGCGAACCGACCAAGGGCTATATCGGCGCCGATCATCCGGTGCAGAAGCGGCTGATGCGGCTGTGCCAGGAGATGGGCGGCGAGGATTTGTCCCACACGCCGCGCGGCATTGATGGCTGCGGTATCCCGGTCTTCGGCATGTCGCTGAAGGCGATGGCGGTGGCGATGGCCCGCATGGCCGATCCGGCGGAGCTGCCGGCCACGCGCCGCGACGCCATCCTGCGCATCCGCAAGGCGGTGGCGGCCGAACCGCTGATGATCGCCGGCACCGGCCGTTTCGGCTCCCTCGTGCTGCAGCAGCTGGGCGAGCGCATCCTGCTGAAGACCGGGGCGGAGGGCGTCTATACCGCCGCCCTGCCGGAACTGGGCCTCGGCATCGCGCTGAAGGTGGATGACGGCAATCACCGCGCCTCCACCGTGGCGCTGGGCTGGATCCTGACCCGGCTCGGCGTGCTGCGGAAGGCCGACCAGGAGGCGCTGGCCAACCAGCTTGTGGCGCCGATCGCCAACTGGGTCGGCTATGGCTGCGGCGTGGTCCGTCCGGCTCCCGATCTGGCCTTGTGATCATGCGCGCGGTTCTGTGTGAAAGCCTGGACGGCCCGGACGCGCTGACGATCGGCGTACGGCCCGACCCCGTGGCCGGCCCCGGCGAGGTGTTGGTCGACATCAAGGCCGGCGGCCTGAATTTTGCCGATACGCTGATGGTGCAGGGCAAGTACCAGGAAAAGCCGCCGCTGCCCTTCGTGCCGGGGCTGGAGGCGGCCGGCGTGGTCGCCGCCGTTGGCGAGGGTGTGATCCGGGTGAAGCCGGGCGACCGGGTGGCCGCCCTGGTCGATTACGGGGCCTTCGCCGAGAAGGCCGTGGCGCGTGAGCGCGATGTCTTCCCGATACCCGATTCGATGGATTTCGAGGCCGGGGCCGCCTTTCCGGTCGCCTATGGCACGGCGCATGGCGGGCTGGTCTGGCGCGACAATCTCCAGCCCGGCGAGGTGCTGGTGGTGCATGGCGCCGCCGGCGGGGCCGGGCTGGCTGCCGTCGAGGTTGGCAAGGCGATGGGCGCGACCGTCATCGCCACTGCCGGCGGGCCGGAAAAGGTGGCGCTGGCGCTGGCGCGCGGGGCCGATCACGGCATCGACTACAAGACCGAGGATGTGAAGGAGCGGGTGCGCGCGCTGACCGGCGGCGAAGGGGCGGATGTCTATTTCGATCCCGTCGGCGGCGATGTGTTCGACGCCTCGATCCGCGCCATCCGCTTCGGCGGCCGCATCGTCGTCATCGGCTTCGCGGCCGGCCGCATCCCGCAGGTGCCGGCCAATCTGCTGCTGGTGAAGAATATCGCCGTCACCGGGCTGTATTGGGGCGAGCACCGCCGCCGCCATCCCGACTGGATGCTGGCGCAGTTCGCCGACCTGACGCGCTGGCATGCGGAGGGCCGGCTAAACCCGCACATCTCCCACCGTTTCCCGCTGGAGCAGGCGGGCGAGGCGATGCGCACTCTGCTGGCGCGCAAATCCACCGGCAAGGTGGTGCTGACGGTCTGAAACCCAGAGGATCAGGCCGCCGCGCGCTCCGCCTGGGGGCGCACCTTGTCGGCCGCTTCCAGGATCAGCGAGGCGTCGGCCCCGGCGCGGTGCGCGTTCTCGGACAGGTGGCGGCGGAAGGCGCGGGCGCCGGGCAGGCCGTTGAACAGCCCCAGAATATGGCGCGTCATATGGTTCAGCGGCGTGCCCTCGGCCAATTCCCGCTCGACATAGGGGATGAAGCCGCGCAGCAAATCGTGGCGGGTCGGCACCGGCCCGGCATCACCGAACAGCCGACTGTCGGCCTCGGCCAGCATGTAGGGTTCCTGATAGGCGGCGCGGCCGATCATCACGCCGTCGGTCTGGGCCAGATGCGCCGCCGCCTGGTCCAGCGTCAGCACGCCACCATTCAGCACGATCTCCAGCTCCGGCAATTCCTGCTTCAGCCGGTAGACCAGCTCGTAGCGCAGCGGCGGGATGTCGCGATTTTCCTTTGGGCTGAGGCCCTGCAGCCAGGCCTTGCGGGCATGGATGGTGAAGCTGCGGCACCCGGCATCGGCCACCGTCTCGACGAAGCGCTTCAGGTCGTCGTAATCCTCCATCGCATCGACGCCGATGCGCGACTTCACCGTGACCGGCAGGGATGTCGCGGCGATCATTGCTTTCACCCCGGCGGCCACCGTATGCGGCTCCTCCATCAGGCAGGCGCCGAAGCGGCCCTTCTGCACCCGGTCGCTGGGGCAGCCGCAATTCAGGTTCACCTCGTCATAGCCATGGGCCTCGACGATCTCGGCGCTGGCCGCCAGATCGTCCGGCTCCGACCCGCCGAGCTGGCAGGCGACCGGATGCTCGGCCGGATCGAAGCGCAGCAGCCGCGCGCGGTCGCCCTGCAGCACCGCGCCGGTCGTGACCATCTCGGTATAGAGCAGCGCCCGCCGGCTGATCAGCCGCAGGAAATAGCGGTCGTGCCGGTCGGTCCAATCCATCATCGGCGCGACGCTGAGGCGCCGCGACAGGGCTGGCTGCGATAGCTGGGTCATTGGCGGAGAATGCGCAAAATCAGCGCTTTTTGTCCAGCCTTAGCCCCATCACCCCCACGGACCCGATCCCCGGCGCTGGCGGCGCGACCAGGGGCCGGCGGTACGCACCCGGCGGCGGGGCGCGCCGAATAGCGGGACGTCGCGCCGCTTCAGCAACCCAACCAGCAGCATGCCGGCGACGAAGCCGCCAATATGCGCGTACCAGGCCACGCCGCCCTCGCTGCCGGTATCCAGCAGCGCGCTGACGATCTGGATGACGAAATAGAAGCCCAGCACCAGGATCGCCGGCAGCGGGGTCATCCGGGTGAACAGGCCGAGCGGAATCAGCACCCAGACATTGGTGCGCGGAAACAGCAGCAGATAGGCCCCCAGCACGCCGGAGATGGCGCCGCTGGCCCCGATCATCGGCACGCCGGAGGCCGGGTCGGCCGCCACTTGCAGGAACGCCGCCGCCCCACCGCACAGCAGATAGAACAGCAGGTATCGGACGCGCCCTAGCGCCTCCTCCACATTATTCCCGAAGATCCAGAGATAGAGCATGTTGCCGCCCAGATGCAGCCAGCCGCCATGCAGGAACATGGAGGTCAGCACCGTCATCCAAGGATCGACCAACGCCACGCCGGCCGGCAGCACCTGGGTGCCGAGGAGCACCGAGGGGATCAGCCCCAACGCGTAAACCGCGCGATTGCCCGCATCGTCGCCTAACGACGCTTGCCAGGCAAATACGGCGATGCAGGCGACGATCAGCAGGATCGTCAGGATCGCCTGTCTTTCCGTGGGGTTATCGTCGCTGAGCGGTATCAAGAGCTGACAGATTCCGTCACAATTAAATGATTTTTACGTTCATTTTGTGCAATTTACGGCTTTTTAATCCCCCGTGGCGCATCATAATAGGTACAGCATTTCAGATTGTCCCAGATGACCAGTTCCGAGCCTTCCCTCACTCTCATACGTGCGATCGACGCGCACGAAAAATATGTCACGGGGCGCGGCGGGCGGCGGCTGGTCGTCACCGGCGCGCCGTACGACAATCTGAACCTGTCGGACCGGGTGATGAAAGGCGCCTCGATGTCCCGCTGCAGCTTCAGCAATTCGGTGATGCAGCGTGTAATCCTTTCCGAGGCCGATTTGTTCGCCGCCAATTTCTTCAAGGCCGATCTGCGCGGCGCCCTCCTGATCAAGGCCGATCTGCGCGGCGCCCTCCTGATCAAGGCCGATCTGCGCGGCGCCCTCCTGATCAAGGCCGATCTGCGCGGCGCCCTCCTGATCAAGGCCGATCTGCGCGGCGCCAATCTGGGCAAGGCGCAACTGGCCGACGCCGATTTCACCGATGCCGACCTGCGGCCCGGCCAGATCATCGTGATGCGCAACGGCGAGCAGCACGAGGAAGAACAGGCCGTCGATCTGGGCGGCGCGCGCATCGACCGGGCGCGCATGTCGGGCGCCAATCTGAACCGCGCCAATCTGGCCGTCAGCTCCGCCGAATCGGCCGATTTCTCCAATGCGCGGATGACCGAGGTGAATCTCTCCGGCGCCAATCTGGCCAATGCCAGTTTCCGCAACGCCAAGCTGCGCAACGCCATCATGATCGGGGCCAAGGTGGGCGGCACCGATTTCTCCGGCGCGGACCTCAGCGGGGCCAATCTGCGCAATGTCGATCTTTCCACCGCGAACATGAAGAACGCGGATTTGAAGGATGCGGTGTTGAAGAGCGGCCAGGGGGACATCCCCTCCCTGGTCCAGTATCTGATCGACCAGCACAGCATCTGGATCGCAACCAACGGCGCTGGCGGCGAGCGGGCGGATTTCTCGCGCAACGACCTCTCGAAGCTGGATCTGTCGGCGACCGATTTGCGCGCCGCGATCTTGCGCGAAACCCTGCTGCAGAAGAGCCAGCTGGTGAATGCCGAGCTGCTGCTGGCCGATTTCAGCGGCGCCGACCTGAGCGGCGCGGATTTCAGCGACGCCACCATGAAGGGCGCTAAGCTGAAGGAAGCCAATTTGGCGCGCATTTCCCTGCGCAATGCCGATTTGACGCCCTTGCAGCTGCGCCGGCCGGATGGCGGCGTCAGTGGCCGCGTGCTGTGCGTCGATCTCAGCGACGCCGATCTGCGCGACGCGGATTTGCGGGGCGCCGACCTGCGTCAGGCCGATCTGCGCAATGCGAATCTGGAGGGCGCCAATTTGACCGGGGCCGATCTGCGCGGCGCCATCCTGGACAATACCAAGCTGGGCGGCGCGGTCACGGCCGGCACCAAGTTCGGCTAAGCCGCGCCTTTGCGCCGCGCCAGGCGATAGACGTAAGTCCCGACAATGCCGACCACGACCAGGATCGACAGCGGGTCCAGCACCGCCGACACCTTGTCGTAGCTGCCCTGCAGCAGATAGCCGGCCAGCGCCAGCAACCCTGTCCAGGCCAGCGTGCCGACGGTGGTGAACAGCAGGAACAGCGCCATCGGCATGCGCGCGATGCCGGCGGGCACCGAGATCAGCGTGCGCACGGTTGGCACCAGCCGGCCAAGCAGCACCGCCCCCCCGCGATGCCGGTCGAACCAGTCGGTGGCGCGGTCCACATCCTCCGGCCCCATGGTCAGCCATTTGCCGTGCCGTTTGGCCAGCCGCTTGAACCGCTTCAGGCCCCAGCGATGCCCGGCATAATACCAGGGCAGGGCGCCGAGGACCGATCCCAGGCCGCCCGCCGCGATCACGCCGGCCATCGTCAGCTCCCCCTTGGCGGCGGCGAAGCCGGCGAGCGGCATGATCAGCTCCGAGGGGATCGGGGGGAAGATATTCTCGACGAACATCAGGAAGGCGATGCCGAGATAGCCGCCATCGGCCACGATGCCGGAAATCCAATCGATCATGAGACAGCCGACCTGACCTTTGAGCAGTGAACCGGGATGCCCCCGCCTTCGAGGGCAAGAAGCGGATAGGCCGGGCAGCATACCCCCGGCACGGTGCGCGGATCGCATCGCCACCGGAGATTTGGCCATGAAACGCCCCGCTTCAATCCCCTTTCTCGCCGTCAGCACCGCTCTCGCCCAGGGCGCGGACCAATTGGCGCTGGCCGCCGTGCCGCTGGTGGCTGCCGTGGCGCTGGGGGCGGGACCGGCGCTGATCGGCCTGCTGGTCGCCGCGCAAAGCGCCGCCTGGCTGCTGGTCTCCCTGCCGGCCGGCGCGCTGGTCGACCGGTTGCCGAAACGCCGGCTGCTGGTCGCCGCCCAGCTTCTGGCGTCGCTGGCCTTCGCCGCCGCAGCGCTGGCGGCCTGGGCCGCCGAACCCGCCTTGCTGGCCGCCGCCGGCTTCCTGGGGTCGGCGGGTACGGTGCTGTTCGTACTGGGCGGTTTCGCCGCCGTCCCGGCGCTGGTCGATCCGGCCCGCCTGCCCCGCGCCAATGCACGGCTGGAGCTGGCGCGCGCCGTCGCCACCCTGGCCGCACCGCTACTGGCCGGGGCCGCCGCCCAGGCCGGCCAGCCGGCGCTGGCGCTGCTGGCCGCCAGCGCCGCCGCCCTGCTGGCTGCCGCGACGGCCCTGCGCCTGCCGCCGCTCTCCCTGCCGGCATCCGCCGACGCCCGTCCGTCCTTGCCGCGCGCCGTGGCGGAGGGCGCCGGCTTCGTATTGCGCCAGCCCTTGCTGCGGGCGATTGCCGCCTGCGCGGTTGCCTGGAACACCGCCTTTTTCATGCTGACCGCCGCTTTCATTCCCTTCGCGCTGGAACGGCTGGGACTATCGGCCGGGCAAGCCGGTATCGCGCTGGGCAGCTATGGCGTCGGGCTGATCCTGGGCGCGCTCGCGGCCCCCCGCCTGGCGGAGCGCTGGACGCCCGCCCGGCTGCTGACGCTGGGGCCGGGCCTGTCCGTGCTTGCCGGGCTGGCGTTGGTCGCCGGGCCGTGGACGCCGGAGAATATTCCGCCCCTGGCCTTGCCCATGCTGGCGCATTTCCTGATCGGCTTCGGCCCGATGCTATGGCAGGTCAGCCAGACCAGCCTGCGCCAGATCGTGACGCCGGCCGCCTTGCTGGGCCGGGTCGGGGCGACGATACAGGTCGCGGTGTTCGGCGTGCGGCCGCTGGGCGCGCTGGCCGGCGGCGCTCTGGCCGTCCGCTACGGGCTGGATACGGCGATGCTGGCGGCGACCGCCGGTTTCGCGTTGTCCTTCGCCATCATCCTCGCCTCGCCGCTGGCCCGCCTGAAGCGCTTGCCGAGCGCCATCGCCGTCTAGACGGCGCGCGCCGCAGGCACTATCCCTGTAGCCACGAACAGGGAGAGGAAAACATGCCCGATCAGCGCACCCAGCTTGCCGCCTTCATCGATAGCCAGCACGCCGCCCAGGCGGCCTTTCTGGCGGCACTGGTGCGCGTGCCGTCGGACAATCCGCCGGGCGATTGCGCGCCGCATGGCGAGGCCGCGGCGGCACTGCTGGAGGCGATGGGCTTCGCGGTGGAGCGCCATCCGGTGCAGGCCGATCAATGCATCGCCAACGGCATGATCAGCGCCACCAATTTAGTGATTCGCCGCACCTTCGGCGATGGCGGCGGCCCGACCATCGCGCTGAACGCGCATGGCGACGTGGTCGCCCCCGGCGAGGGCTGGAGCGTCGATCCCTACGGGGCCGAGGTGAAGGACGGCGTGATGTACGGTCGTGGCGTCGCGGTCTCGAAATCCGACTTCGCTACCTACGCCTATGCGCTGAAGGCGCTGGAAGCGCTGGACGCGCCGCTGAACGGCACGGTGGAGCTGCATCTGACCTATGACGAGGAGGCGGGCGGCGGCATCGGCCCGCAATTCCTGCTGGAGAACGGCATCTCCAAGCCGGATTTCGCGATCTCCGCCGGCTTCTCCTATGCCGTGGTCACGGCGCATAATGGCTGCCTGCATCTGGAGGTGACGGTGGCCGGCAAATCCGCCCACGCCGCCCGGCCGGATACCGGCCATGACGCGCTGGAGGCGACGACGGCGATCCTGACCGCGCTCTATGGTCTGCGCGACGGGCTGCGGCAGACGCTCTCCCAGGTGCCCGGCATCACCCACCCGACGCTGGTGGTCGGGCTGATCGAGGGCGGCATCAACACCAATGTGGTGCCCGACAAGGTCAGCTTCCGCCTCGACCGGCGGCTGATTCCGGAAGAGAACCCGGCCGAGGCGGAGGCCGCCCTGCGCCAGGCCATTGCGGCGGCGGCGGCCGGCCTGCCCGGCATCACGGTCTCTGTCCGCCGCATCCTGCTGGCCGCGCCGTTCGGCCCGCTGCCCGGCGTTGAGCGGCTGGTGGAGCCGCTGACCCGGCATGCCAGCGCGGTGTTCGGCGAAGCCGTCGGCACCGGGGGGCTGCAAATCTATACCGACGCCCGGCTCTATACGGCCGCCGGCGTGCCGACGGTGCTGTATGGCGCCGGGCCGCGCAGCATCCTGGAGGCCAACGGCCACCGCGCCGACGAGAAGCTGGTGCTCGACGATCTGCGCCGGGCCACCATCGTGGTCGCCGCGGCCCTGGCGGAGATGCTAAGTCCCGGCTGACAGATGCGTCAGAGGGCGTTGCAGAATTCGCAGCCCTGAAAAGCCCTGCGGAAATGCTAGGCTTGCCGAATAAGAGGCAAGGGCCGACCCTGTCGGCATCACGCCCACAATACGGGAGGAAGCGAATGACTGCGGAATCGAGCGCATCGAGGCTGCGCGCCCTGTTGCGGGCGCAGCCCTGCCTGCTGGCCCCCGGCGTCTATGATTGCCTGTCGGCGATGCTGGCGGCGGAGGCGGGATTCAGCGCCATCAGCATTTCCGGCTATTCCACCGAGGCGTCGCAATTCGGCCTGCCCGATCTGGGCTTCATGGGGCTGACCGACATCGAGACCATGGCCCGCCGCATCTGCGCCGCCACCGATCGTCCGGCGATCTGCGATGCCGATACCGGCTATGGCGGGGCCAATAATGTCTGGCAGACCGTGCAGCGGCTGGAGGCGGCGGGCGTTGCCGGGCTGCATATCGAGGACCAGGCCGACCCGAAGAAATGCGGCGGCCTGCCCGGCCGTACGGTGGTCCCGGCCGCCGAGATGGCGGCCAAGGTGCGCGCCGCCTGTGCCGCCCGGCGGAATCCCGACACGCTGATCATAGCCCGCAGCGATGCGCGCGGGGCCGAGGGCATCGAGGCTGTCGCAAGCCGGCTGAACCAGTATCTGGAAGCCGGGGCCGACATGGCGCTGGCGGCGGAGAATTACGATCTCGACGAGGTGAAATATTTGGCCGGCGCGGTCAAAGGCCCCTTCGCCATCTGCGGCGGCGTGCCCGGCTGGGGCGGCTCGCACGAGAGCGCCGCCGCCTATGGCGAGATTGGCATGAAGCTCGTGATCTATCCGTTCAGCTCGCTCTATGTCGCTGCGCGGGCAATGCGCGAGGCCTATGCCGAGATGGCCCGGACCGGCGGCTTCTCCAAGGAGATGGTCGAGGCCCGCATGGTCGGCTTCAAGGATTTTAGCGAGTTCATCGGCGTCGATGTGTGGAGCTGGCGCGAAACCCAGTTCGCCGAAGACAAGAAGGACTGACGCCCCACCCATTTCATCACCCGACCGGCGCAAAGGGCGGCATGTAAGATCGTCTTATGTCGGACAATCGGACAAACAGGAGGAAACCCGTCCCATGAAACTGACCGAGATTCCCTGCCCGACGCCGATGCACCGCCTGAGCGTGGAGGAGAAGGACTGGAAGGCCTTCACGCCGGCCGAGGCGAAGCGCGTGCTGACTCTGCTGACCGCCGCCCGCCGCTTCGAGGAGGCGATCTTCATGCTGGACCGGCGCGGGCTGGTACACGGCCCTGCCCATTCCTCCATTGGCCAGGAGGGCGGGGCCGCCGGCTGTATCGCCGCCCTGCCGCGCGAAGCGCGCATCAATGGCAGCCACCGGGCGCACCATCAGGTCATCGCCAAGACCGTGCACGCGCTCTATGAGGATGGCTTCGACCCGGCGCGGGCGAACCGCCTGCCGGAGGAGATGCGCCTGCAGACCCGCAACATGATGGCCGATATCATGGGGCTGAAGGATGGCTGGTCGGGCGGGCGCGGCGGCTCGATGCATCTGCGCCACGATCCGGTCGGCGTGATGGGCACCAACGCCATCGTCGCCGGCGGCCTGCCGATCGCCTGCGGCATCGCCTGGGCGGAGAAGATCCGCGAGACCGGCAACATCACCGTCACCTTCTTCGGCGACGGCACCACGCATCAGGGCACCACGCATGAGGCGCTGAACCTGGCCGCGCTGATGGATTTGCCGGTGATCTTCTTCCTGGAGAATAACGGCTACGCCGTCTCCATGAGCATCGAGCAATCGACGCGCGAGCAGGAGCTGATGACCCGCGCCCAGGCGCAGGGCATCCCCTCCATTCGGGTTGACGGCATGGACCCGCTGGCGGTGAACCTGGCGACCAGATGGGCGGTCGAGGAAATCCGCAAGAAACGCGGCCCGGTGCTGATCCGCGCCGATGTCTACCGCTATTACCACCAATCCGTGCCCTATCCCGGCAGCGTCTTCGGCTATCGCACGAAGGAGGAGGAGGATGACTGGCGCAAGCGCGACCCGCTGGACTATCTGACCCATCAGCTGGAGCAGCGCGGTATCCTCACCAAGGCCGAGATGGAGACCATCGACGGCATCGTGCGCGAAGCGGTGGACGATGCCGTCGCCTATTGCACCGAGGGCAAGGGCAGCGCCATGAAGATCAAGGATGATCTGTGGCCCGACCCGGCCACGGTTGATGACGGGTTCATCGGTGATCTGTCCGAATTCGCCGGCGTGCGATTCGCCGAGCCGGAGGATTTCAAGCCGGAAGAGATGGAGGAGATGCGCCTGATCGATACGCTGCCCCGCGTCATGGGCAAGCGCATGGAGCAGGATGAGCGCTTCTTCGTCATCGGCGAGGATGTCGCCAATATGGGCGGCGGCACGGTGGGCGCCACCAAGGGCATCATCGATAAATTCGCCGGCCGCATCGTCAACATGCCGATCTCGGAGAACGGTTTCTGCGGCCTGGCCGCCGGCATGGCCAGCATGGGCCTGCGGCCGGTGATCGAACTGATGTATTCCGACTTCTTCATGGTCGCCGGCGATCAGCTGTTCAACCAGATCGGCAAGATGCGCCATCTGTTCGGCGGCAGCCACGAGGTGCCCGTCGTGCTGCGCTGCCGCGTGCCGGGGACGGAGGGATACGGTTCGCAGCATTCGATGGACCCGTCGGGCGTGTTCGCCCTGTTCCCCGGCTGGCGCATCGTCGTGCCGTCCAACGCCTTCGACTATGTCGGGCTGATGAATTCGGCGCTGACCTGCAACGATCCGGTGCTGGTGGTCGAGCATCAGGCGCTGCACAAGAAGGTCTCGATGGTGCCGGCATCGCTGGACTATCACATCCCCTTCGGCAAGGCGCGCCGGGTGGCGAGCGGCGGTCAGGTAACGCTGCTGGCGACGTTGACCATGGTCGAGACCTGCGTCGAGGCAGCGCGCGAGATGGGCGTGGCGGCCGATGTGATCGACCTGCGCACTGTCTCGATCCGCGATCTGGACTGGGACACCATCGGCCAGTCGATCCGCAAGACCAACAATGTCGCCATTGTCGAGCAATCAACGCGCGGCACCAGCATCGGTGCGCTGATTTCCGACGAGATCCAGCGCCGCTTCTTCGATCATCTGGACCAGCCGGTAAAGCGCGTCACCGGCCGCTGGGCAGCCCCGACCGTCTCCAAGGTTCTGGAGCAGGCCGCCGTCGGCAACCGCACTGATGTCGACAACACCCTGCGGGAGTTGCTCGCCGAAAGCCGGCAGCGCCCGGTCGCGGCCTAGAAGCGGAAGGAAAACACATGACCAATCTTTATGAGCTGACCGGAAGGCGCATTCTGGTGACCGGGGCGAATGGCGGAATCGGGCGGCAATTCTGTCAAATCGCCAGCGGCTTCGGGGCGGAGCTGATCCTGACCGACAGCACGCCGATGGACGAACTGGTCGCCAGCCTGCCGGGCAAGGTGACGGCGACGGTGTGCGACAAGACCGACCGCAAGGCCGTTGAGGCGCTGGTGGCCGATGCCGGAAAACTAGACGGGCTGGTCGAGCTGGCTGCCTGGTGCCCGTGGGACGACTGGACGTCCGATGATTGGGACCAGGTGTTCCATAAGGTGATGGATGTGAATGTGCTGGGCATGCTGCATTTCGTCCGAGCCGCCCTGCCGGCGATGCAAGGGCGCGACGGGGCCAGCATCGTGCTGGTCAGCTCGGTCGCCGGGCGAATGGGCGGGTTGCGCGCCAGCCCGCATTACGTCGCCTCCAAGGGCGGGGTGAATTCGATGATGAAATGGCTGGCCCGCAAGGCCGCCCCCGACGGTATCCGCGTGAACGCCGTCGCCCCCGGCCCGGTCGCCACGCCCATGACCACCGGCATGAGCTTCGAGACAACCGGCATCCCGCTCGGCCGCGTCGCCCAGCCGGCGGAGATCGCCTGGCCCATCGCCTTCCTGTGCTCGCCCGCCGCCAGCTACATCACCGGGACCATCCTGGACGTGAATGGCGGCGTGTTCATGAATTGACGGGAGAGTCCGCATGAAGAAACGCTTCGCCGATCTGATCGCCGGCAGTGGCCCGCGCTACGGCACCTGGTCGCAATTCGCCTCGGCAGAGGTGGTGGATGTGCTGGCCGCCACCGGCTTCAACTTCACCATCATTGATACAGAGCATGGCTTCTTCGGGCTGGAGACGGGGGAGAACCTGATCCGCGCCTGCGATGCCGGCGGGCTGGTGCCGCTGCTGCGGGTGCCGAAGAACGAGGCCTATATGATCATGAAGGCGCTGGATGCGGGCGCCGCAGGCATCGTCGTGCCGAAGATCATGAACGAAGCCGACGTGGTCGCCGCCGTGGATGCCGCGCGCTACCAGCCGGACGGCAATCGCGGCGCCTGCCCCTGCACCCGCGCTTCCGACCATCTGACGCTGGACTGGCGCGGCTTCGCCGCCAAGGCCAACCGCGAGACCGGCGTGATCCCGCTGATCGAAACGCCGGAAGGGGTGGCGGATTTCGCCCGGATCGTGCGCGTGCCCGGAATTCTCGCGGTTCTGTTCGGCCCGTTCGACCTGTCGGTGGCGATGGGCCATCAGGGCAATTTCACCCATCCCGATGTGATCGGCGCGCTGGAGGGCATGGCGCGGGAGGCCGCCGCCGCCGGCGTGCCGGTCATCATGCCGGTCTTCTCGCCCGCGCTCGACCAGGCCAAGGCGCAGATCGACCGCTGGCGGGAAAAGGGCATCCGCCTGTTCACCGTCGGCACCGACAAGCTGCTGCTGGCGGATTACTGCCGGCGCTATCTGGAGGGGCTGCGCTAAGGGCGGATTAGGTCAGCCGCTCGATCTCTTCGGCGGAGAGATTGCCGGGCACCACCGTGATCGGCACCCGCATCTTGTTGGCGACCTTGCCGACCAGATGGCTGACCAGCGGGCCGGGGCCTTCCGGCCCGGTGCCGGAGGCCAGCACCAGGATGGAGATGGAGGGTTCCTCGTCGATCAGCTTGATGATCTGGTCGCGCCGGCTGCCCTCGCGGATATAGATCACCGGGAGCTTGCCGGTGATCGCGTTCGCGGCGTCGGAGAAATTCGCGATGTTGGCCTCGGCTTCCTGCCGGCGTTCTTCGCGGATCAGGTCGCCGACCGACATCCAGGGCTCGATCTCGGCCGGCTCGATCACATAGAGCAGCGCCAGCCTGCCGCCGGAATTGCGCACGCGCCGGCAGGCGTAGGTGAGGGCGGCCTGCATTTCCGGCGTGTCGTCCACCACCACCAGGAAGACGCGGTCGTGGCTTGGCGTGGCGACGGGCTCCGGTGCGTCGGGACCGCTCTCGGGGCCAGTCTGGTTCGTGTCGTCCATGGGCCTCTAGCTCTTTCGGAAGATGACCGAAGCCAGCCATCCTGCCATTACCGCGATAATCACCGCAATGAGGCCGTAGGCGGCCGATTGCTCATAGGCGAAATCATAGACGTCCGCGCCGATGCCGATCTTGGAGATCAGCAGCGGCGTGGTCTGCGCGCTGGCCACGTCATTGTCGCGGATCAGATAGGCGGTGATGATATAGGTGCCGGTCGGTACGTTGGCGGGCAGGAACAGCCGGGTGCGGAACAATGTCCGGCCGATGAAGGAAACCTCGCCGATCTCGTCCTGGAACAGGCCGCGCACCTGCTTGCGGCGGATCAGCGCCTGGCGGAAATCGATCATTTCGCGCTCCGTGGCCCGCTGGCCCTCGACCGGCGATATCCGCAGATGCTGCGCGCCGACCTCAAGCCGCGCTTGCAGCGCGTCGTTCAGGAACGTGTTCACCGGCCGGCTGCTCGCCACCGCGTAATAGGAGGGCACGCCGGAAAACCGCAGGCTCTTGGCGTTCAGCCAGACGCCCAGCACCTTGTCCTTGCGGCGCACGATCACATCCTGCGCCGGGCCGGTGACCACGACCACCACGTCGCCCTGTCCCTCGATGGCGCCGAACAGCAGCACGTCGGTGCCGGTGAAGCCGGTGGTGATGGCGACGAGATGTTCCGACAGGTCGGCCACCAGATCCTGCGCCTTCGCGTGACTGGGCAGCGTCAGCAGCGCCATCACCAGCATCAGCAGCAGGCTGGGCGAGGCGGGCGCGCGGTTCATCGCACAATGACCGGAAATTGCAGCGAATAGAGATCGCCCGGCATGGCGACCAGATCGACCAGCAGCTTGCCGCAGACTGTCAGCACCATCAGCGCCAGCAGCGCGCGAAGCTGCTCGCCGCGCAGATAGGTGCCGAATTTGGAGCCGATTTGCGCCCCGACCACGCCGCCGACCAGCAGCAGAAGCGCCAGGAAAATATCCACCGTCTGGTTCTGCAGCGATTGCAGGAAGGTGACGTTGGCGGCAACGAAGATGACCTGGAACAGCGAGGTGCCGACCACCATCGCCGTCGGCATGCCCAGCAGATAGATCATCGCCGGCATCATGATGAAGCTGCCGCCGACGCCCATGATCGCCGACAGAATGCCGACGATGACGCCCAGGCTGAAGGGCAGCAGCGCGCTGATATACAGCTTGGAGCGGCGGAACCGCATCTTCAGCGGCAGGCCGTGCAGCCAGTTATGTTCGTGCAGCTTGCCGCGCTGGGCGACGCCGCGCCGGCGGCGGATGATGGCGCGCACCGATTCCTGCAGCATCAGCAGACCGACCGTGCCGAGCAGCAGGACGAACAGCAGCGAGATGATCAGGTCGATCTGTCCCAGCCCTTGCAGCAGGCTGAACAGCCAGACGCCGACGGTGGAGCCGAAGAGGCCGCCGGCCAGCAGCACCAGCCCCATCTTCAGGTCGACATTCTTGCGCCGCCAATGCGCCAGCACGCCGGATACCGAGGCGGCGACGATCTGCGCGGATTGGGTGCCGACCGCGACGGCGGGGGGAATGCCAAGGAAAATCAGCAGCGGCGTCATCAGGAAGCCGCCGCCGACGCCGAACACGCCGGAGAGAAAGCCCACCAATCCGCCCATCCCGAGAATCAGGATTACGTTCACCGACATTTCGGCGATGGGCAGGTGGACATACATGAATGCGGGCCGTCGGCTGGAATCGACGAGAGGGACGGCTGGGGGCCGTCCCTTTCCGCTTATAGTGTGGCCTTATCGGCCAGCTTACGCAACGGGTAGTATCGCGGAAAAGGCCGCTATTCCTGGCCCCGCAGGAAGGGCAGGCCGGCCTGCGCCCAGGCGATGATGCCGCCCTGCAAGCGGTATATCGGGCCTTGCGCGCCGGCCAGGGCCATCTGCCCGGCCGCGGCGCCGCAGCGCACGCCGCTGCGGCAGTGGAACACCAGTTTCTTGCCCTCGGGGGTCTCGATGCGGGCGGCGTCGAATTGCGAGAGCGGCATCAAGGTCGCCCCGTCGATCCGCGCCTCGTCCCATTCGTGCCGCTCGCGAACGTCGTACAGCACGGCTTCGCCCCGCACCAGCCAACCGCGGAGGGTTTCCGGATCGATCATCTGGATGTCGGGGGCGGGCACGGCGGCGGTTCCTTAGGCGGCGTCGGCGGTGCGCACCGGCTCGCTGGCGCCATAGAGGCCGTACAGCGTCTCCAGGATCGTCGTCACCTCAGCGTTGGAGACGGAATAGAAAATCGTCTGGGCCGAGCGACGGGTCTTCACCAGACCGTCACGGCGCAGGCGCGCCAGATGCTGGGACAGGGCCGACTGGCTCAGCTTCACCAGCTTCTCCAGCTCGCTCACGGACTTCTCGCCTTCGGCGGCCAGCAGGTGCAGGATCAACAGCCGGCGCTCGTTGCCCATGGCTTTGAGAACGACGCTCGCGCGGCGGGTGTTCTGTTGGAACATCGCGAATTCCTAGGTAAACCTTGACGTTGATGATGCCGGAACCCGGCGTGGCGGCGGATAATAGTCATCTCGCCCGGCGGTGGGTAGCATATTGAGCGCTAATACGGCATTACCAGGGCCGGAACCGAGAAAAATCAGCGGAGTGCGACGATTTTGCCCAGTACGCAAAGCAATGACCTTGCGCCCATCGAGCTGGATACGACCGGGCTGAAATGCCCGCTGCCGGTGCTGAAGGCGCGCAAGAAGCTGAAGGAGGTGCCGGCAGGCGGCGGCCGCCTCAAGGTGCTCGCCACCGATCCCGGCGCGGTGAAGGATTTCGAGGCTTTCTGCGAGGCGACCGGCACGCGCTATGTGTCCTGGTCGGAGGCGGGCGGCGTTTACACCATCCTGCTGGAACGGCCGTAAGCGCGCGCGGGCGCAGCCTTTCTTACATGAGGGGGTTGCGGGTTGGCGGCTTGCGGCGCGCGCATGCCGCGCGATAGATTGCGTGCAACGCATAGCAAGCAACAATCGAGCAGTGAGAGGACAGGCGCATGGCGGCCCATAAGATCGCGGTGATCCCCGGCGACGGCATCGGTACGGAAGTGGTGCCCGAGGGGCTGAAGGTGCTGGACGCGGTCGGCCGCAAATTCGGCATCGACTACGAGTTCACCCATTTCGACTGGTCGTGCGAGCGCTACAAGGATACCGGCGAGTTCATGCCGAAGGACGGTATCGAGCAGCTTTCCGGCCATGACGCGATCTTCCTGGGCGCGGTCGGCTGGCCCGGCGTGCCGGACCATGTCTCGCTGTGGGGCCTCCTGATCCCGATCCGCCGCGAATTCGACCAGTATGTGAACCTGCGGCCGGTCCGCCTGTTCGAAGGCGTGCGCAGCCCGCTGGCGGATCGCAAGCCGGGCGAGATCGACTATTACGTCGTGCGCGAGAATTGCGAGGGCGAGTATTCCGCCATGGGCGGGCGGCATAATCGCGGCACCGAGCATGACATGGCGATCCAGGAGACGGTGTTCACCCGGCGCGGCGTCGACCGGGTGATGAAGTTCGCCTTCGAGCTGGCGGCCAAGCGCGGCAAGCACGTCACCTCGGCCACCAAGTCGAACGGCATCATCCACACCATGCCGTTCTGGGACGAGCGGTTCGAGGAAATGAAAAAATCTTTTCCGGATTTCAAAACCGATCAGTTCCATATCGACATTCTGACCGCGCATTTCGTGCAGCATCCGGACTGGTTCGACGTCGTCGTGGCCTCCAACCTGTTCGGCGACATCCTGTCCGATCTCGGCCCGGCGACCACCGGCACCATCGCCATCGCGCCGTCGGCCAACATGAACCCGGAGCGTAAATACCCCTCGATGTTCGAGCCGGTGCATGGCTCCGCCCCGGACATTGCCGGCAAGGGCATCTGCAACCCGATCGGCCAGATCTGGTCCGGCGCCATGATGCTCCAGCATCTGGGGCATCAGGAGGCGCATGACGCGATCCTGGTCGCCATTGAGGAGGTGCTGAAGGGCGGCGGGCCGAAGACGCCGGATCTGGGCGGCCAGGCCAAGACCAGCGACCTGGGCAACGCCATCGCCGAGGCCATCGCGGGATGAGCCGCTATTTCGAGGATTTCGCCGTCGGCCAGCGCTTCACCAGCGCCGGCGTCACGCTGTCCGAGGGGCAGATCCTCGATTTCGCCTTCCAATACGATCCGCAGCCGATCCATATCGACAAGGTGGCGGCGGAGGCGGGGCCGTTCGGCGGCATCATCTCCAGCGGCTTCCTGACGCTGGCGTGCAGCTTCCGCATGTTCTACCAGCTTGGCCTGGTCAGCGAGACCGGCATGGGCGGCATCGGCATGGACGAGCTGCGCTGGCAGAAGCCGGTGCGGCCCGGCGACACGATCCGCGCCACGGTCGAGGTGCTGGAGATGCGCGAGAGCGGCTCCAGGCCCGACCGGGGGTTCGTGACCATGCAGTGCCAGACGCATAATCAGGAGGGCGATCTGGTGATGAGCTATCGGTCGATCCAGATCGTCCGCCGCCGCCCGGCGGCCTGACCGCCATGTCCGACAGCGCGCCCTCGGTTCGGCCGTCCGTCTGGTGGGTGCTGACCGCGACGACGGCGACCCAGGCGCTGGCCTCGATGACCGTGCTGGTGCCCGCCGCCATCGCCCCGGTGCTGGGCGCGGCGCTCGATCTGCCGACCTCGCTGATCGGCTACCAGATGACCGTCACCTACGCCGGGGGCATCACCACCTCGCTGCTGGGCGGCGCGCTGGTGCGCCGGCTGGGGGCGTGCCGCACCAGCCAGACCGCGCTGGCGCTGTGCGCCACCGGCGCGCTGCTGATCGCCAGCGGGCTGCTGCCGCTGATCATCATCGGCTCCTACATCATGGGGCTGGGCTATGGCTGCACCAACCCGGCGGCGGCCCACCTGCTGGCGCGCTTCGCCTCCGGCCCGCGCATGAACCTGATCTTCTCCATCAAGCAGACCGGCGTGCCCTGGGGCGGCATGATGGCCGGGCTGCTGGTGCCCTCGGTCACGGTGGCGCTGGGCTGGCAGGCGGCGGTCATCATGGTGGCCTGCATGTCGCTGGCGATGCTGGCGCTGCTGCAACGCTCCCGCGCCGCCTGGGACGATGACCGCGATCCCAGCGTGCGGCTGCTGCAATCGCCCCTGGCGGCGATCAAGCTGGTGTGGACCAACCCGACCCTGCGCTATCTCTCGATGACGGCGATGACGCTGTCCTTCTCGCAGATGTGCGTCTCCGCCTTCCTGGTGGCGATGCTGGTGGAGGAGGCGGGCTTCGCGCTGGTCGCCGCCGGCATCGTGTTGTCGGTGGCGCAGATCTCCAGCGTGGTCGCCCGTCTCGGCTGGGGCTGGCTGGCGGATTTCCTGCAAAGCGGCGTGCTGGTGCTGAAAATCCTGGTGGCGCTGATGATCGCCGGGGCCGGCGCCGCCATCTTCCTGAATCCGTCCTGGCCGGTGGCGGCGATCTACGCGCTGTTCATCCTGCTGGGGGTGACCGCCATCGGCTGGAACGGCGTCTATATGGCCGCCGTGGCGCGCCTTGCCCCGCCGGGCCAGATCGGCATGGCGACCGGCGGCTCGCTGGTCATGACCTTCGCCGGCGTGCTGACCGGCCCGGCGCTGTTCTCCGCCAGCACCAAGATCAGCGGTGGCTACGCGCCGTCCTTCCTGCTGATCGTGCTGATCGGCTCGCTGGGCATGGTCAGCCTGATCCTGGCCGGCCGGCGCGACCGGATGCAGGCGGCAGCGCAGGCGACCCCCGAGACCGGGCCGCAAACCCCGGCATGAGCAACCGGGCGACGCTGATCGGCGGTACGGCGGTGCTGATGTGGGCGACGCTGGCGCTGTTCACCACGCTGACCGGCAAGATCCCGCCCTTCCTGCTGGTCGCCATGGCGTTCGCCGTCGCCACCGCGATGATCGCCGTGAAATGGGCCGTGCGCGGCGAGAACCCGATGGTCTTTCTGCGCCAGCCCTGGCCGGTCTGGCTGCTCGGCGTGGGCGGGCTGTTCGGCTATCACTTCTTCTATTTCCTGGCGCTGCGCAACGCGCCGCCGGTCGAGGCCGGGCTGATCGCCTATCTCTGGCCGCTGCTGATCGTGATCTTCTCCTCGCTGCTGCCGGGGGAGCGGCTGCGCTGGTGGCATCTGGCGGGGTCGCTGGCCGGGCTGGCCGGGGCGGCGCTGCTGGTCACCGGCGGCGGGCAGGTCGCCTTCCGCGCGGAATATGCGCTGGGCTATCTGGCGGCGCTGGCCTGCGCCTTCACCTGGTCCGGCTATTCGGTGCTCAGCCGCTTCGTGAAATCGGTGCCGACCGACGCGGTGGGCGGCTTCTGCGCCGCCTCCGCCCTGCTGGGGCTGATCTGCCATCTGATCTTCGAGACCACGGTCCTGCCGGCCTCCCCGCCCGAGTGGCTGGCGGTGCTGGCGCTGGGGCTGGGGCCGGTGGGGGCCGCCTTCTTCACCTGGGATTACGGGGTAAAGCACGGCGACATCAAGGCGCTGGGGGCGTTCAGCTACGCCGCGCCGCTGCTCTCCACCATCCTTCTGGTGCTGACCGGCCAGGGCGAGGCCAGCGGCCTGCTGGCGTTGGCCTGCGTGCTGATCGTCGGCGGGGCGGTGCTGGCGGCGAAGGATATGTTCGCCCGCAAAGCGTAAGCGCTGCATTGTTTTTTGCCGGCACGGGGCCATCTGACCCTTCATGCTGCGACTCATCCTTATCGGCCTATTGCTCCTCGTCATCTTTCCCGTGCTGGCCAGCGCGGCCAAGGTGATGTCCGCCGACAATTCCCACTGGAGCACCGCGCGCCGGGATTCCACCGGCATCGCCCCCGACCCCAAGACCACGCCGGAAGCCGTCGTGCAGGTCTATGCCGCCCGCGCCTTCAACTGGCGCGGCATTTTCGGCGTGCATAGCTGGATCGCCGTGAAGCCGGAAAAGGCGGAAAGCTTCACCCGCTACGAGGTTGAGGGCTGGGGCGTGTCCAGCGGCCGCGAATCGGTGCGCATCGGCAGCTATCGGCCGCCGGACGCCTATTGGTTCGGCAATTACCCGGAATTGCTGGTCGATATTCGCGGCGCGGAGGCGGCCGCGCTGATCCCGCAGATCGCGGCGGCGGCGAATTCCTATCCCTATCGCGACCGCTATACCATCTGGCCGGGGCCGAACAGCAACAGCTTCGTCGCCCATGTGGCGCGCAACGTGCCGGGCCTGCGGCTGGATCTGCCGCCCACCGCCATCGGCAAGGATTACCGCACCGACGGCATTTTCGGCGTCGCACCCAGCAATACCGGCCTGCAACTCAGCCTGTTCGGGCTGGCCGGCGTGACGCTGGCGCTGGAGGAGGGTGTGGAGGTGAATCTGCTCGGCCTGACGGTCGGCATCGACATACTGACGCCGGCCATCAAGCTGCCCGGCATCGGCCGCATCGGCTTTCCGCAGGGACCGTCCTAAGGGTTTTTTCCGCTATGCTGCGAGACGCCCGCTTGTGCGGGCGTCTCGAAGGACCGGGCCGCCGGCTACTCCGCGGCCTCGTTCTGGTCGACCCCGCTGGAGGGGATCATGCCGAGCGCGGCCATGTAGAGTTCGAGCATCGTCTCCAACTCCTGGCGGTCGTTGCTCTCCATTTTGCGCAGCTTGATCACCTGGCGCATGACCTTGGTGTCGAAGCCGGTGCCCTTCGCCTCGGCGAAGACGTCGCGGATATCGGCCGCCAGCGCCGCCTTCTCCTCTTCCAGCCGTTCGATCCGTTCGATGAAGGAGCGCAGCCGCTCCGACGCGATGCCGCCGACGTCAGGCATGGGGAATTCCTCTGTAACAGGCTTGGGTTCGCGAAAGCCGGACGATAGCGACAGGCCGCGCCGGCTGCAAGCGGGCAAAGGCGTCCCGACAGGTCATTCGGAACGCGCGTGACAGCCGCCGGGTTATGGTTGACGAGAAGTCGCGTAATACAATTCAGAAATTGGCTAAATATTTAAGAAAAAGCATCGATTGCGGTTTGCAAATTACTGTTGTGAAAAAAATAAAAGCGTTTAACGATTCAAACACAATCTGGCGCGCGCAAGCGTCGTTAAGGTTAACGAACGGGGAAAAGCAGCCTAATGTTTTCACTAGCGAAGAAGAAAGACCCGGAGGCGGAACGGCGACTGATCGACGCCCTTAAGGCGCGCTGCGACGCACAGTTGGCGCAGCTTTCCGGCATGGCGGAGAAGGCCGATACCAGCGGCGCCGAGCGCGCCGCCGCCCGTCTGGTCGAGTTGGCGAAGAACCCGAAGCTGCCGGGCGCGGACAAGAAATTCTACATGTCCGAGGCGCAGCGCCTGGAGTGCGAGGCCAACATCAAGGCGACCGACGCCGCCGTGCATCGCGCCATGGCCGCCGCGATGGCCGACGACAAGGAGACCCGCGACAAGGAGATCACCGCCCTGCGCAAGACCATGCAGAAGGCGATCAGCCTGCGCGCGCCGACGGGTTTCCGCATGAATACGGAAAAGTCGCTGGAGAACATCCTGCTCTCCGGCAATGTGAAGCATGACGGCCCGACCAAGGCCAAGCCGCTCGACACCGCCCCGAAGCTGGAACGCAGCGCCAAGGACGGCCTGCCCGCCATCGTCGCCGCCCCGCAGGACGCGAAGGAATAGGCGGCGGCGCCTGTTTTCCCTCCCACCGTCATTCCCGG
>NZ_LPXN01000036.1 GCF_001618175.1 Oceanibaculum pacificum
CGGGAATCCAGGGTTCAGCCTGCTCGACCGGCATCCAGGGGCGGAAGCGTGGACCCCGCAACCAGTGCGGGGGGGACGGGCTGGGGAGGGGGCAACATAGCGTATCGCGAATGCTGGCGACTGCCGCCGCTGGGCCAGTGCGACCATAACCGCCATTGTGCTTTCCGGCCTGGCGGGACTATATCCCTGTTATGAGCGATATCTTCATATACCTGACCGGCGCCGCCATGCTGATCACGCTGGGGGTGCTGGGAACCGGGCTGTTCGCGATGGCGCGCGGCGGCGAGTTCAATCGGCGTAACGCCAACAAGATCATGCGGCTGCGCATCCTGGCCCAAGCCATCGCGCTGGCCATGTTCGCGATCGCCATGTTCCTGCGCTGACGGGCGGGCCGGCATGGTCAAGCTGACCCGCATCTACACGCGCGGCGGCGACAAGGGCAAAACCTCGCTGGGCACCGGCAAGCGGGTGCCCAAGCACGCGCTGCGCGTGGCCGCCTACGGCGCTGTCGACGAGGCGAATGCCGCCATCGGGCTGGTGCGCCTGCACACCGCCGACATGCCGGAGGACGCACTGCTGGGCCGCATCCAGAACGATCTGTTCGATCTGGGGGCCGATCTCTGCACGCCGGATGAGGGAAAAGACCTGGGCTATGAGCCGCTGCGCATCCTGCCCGCCCAGGTCGAGCGGCTGGAGCGCGAGATAGACGCGATGAACGCCGACTTGCAGCCGCTGCAATCCTTCATCCTGCCGGGCGGCACGCCGGCGGCGGCGCATCTGCATCTGGCCCGCACGCTGGCCCGCCGGGCGGAGCGGGAGATCACCCGGCTGGGCGCGCGCGAGGCCATCAACCCTGCCGCGCTGCAATACATGAACCGGCTGTCGGACCATCTTTTCGTGCTCGGCCGACGGCTGAACGGCAATGGCGCGCAGGACGTTCTGTGGGTTCCGGGCGGCACCCGCGAGTCCTGACGGAACGGCGGATTTGTCAGGGCGGCAGACCGATCAAGCTTATTGTGCATCGCCGAAAGCCTGCGCTAGGCTCGCTTGACACATAGCACCGCCTCCCCTAACACAGGCGGCTCTATCCGGAGGAATTTCCTAGAGGAACCGCGTCACCATGAAGGTTCTCGTCGCTGTAAAGCGTGTCGTCGACTACAACGTGAAGGTCCGGGTCAAGGCGGACGGTTCGGGCGTTGAGACGGCCAATGTGAAGATGTCCATGAACCCGTTCGACGAAATCGCCGTCGAAGAGGCGGTTCGCCTGAAGGAGGCCGGCAAGGCCGAGGAGATCGTCGCCGTGTCGCTGGGCGTCCAGCAGGCGCAGGAGACGATCCGCACCGCGCTCGCCATGGGGGCCGACCGCGGCATCCATGTGCTGAGCGACGATGAATTGCAGCCGCTGGCCGTCGCCAAGATGCTGAAGGCCGTGGTCGAGAAGGAGCAGCCGCAGCTCGTCATCCTGGGCAAGCAGGCAATCGACGATGATTGCAACCAGACCGGCCAGATGCTGGCCGCGTTGCTGGGCTGGCCGCAGGGCACCTTCGCCTCCAAGGTCGCGCCCGAGGGCGACACGGTGAACGTGACCCGCGAGATCGATGGCGGGCTGGAGACGGTGGCGCTGAAGCTGCCGGCCATCGTGACCACCGATCTGCGCCTGAACGAGCCGCGCTACGCCTCGCTGCCGAACATCATGAAGGCGAAGAAGAAGCCGATCGAGCAGATGAGCCCGGCCGATCTGGGCGTCGATACCGCGCCCCGCCTCACCACGCTGAAAGTGACCGAGCCGCCGAAGCGTTCGGCCGGCGTGAAGGTCGGCAGCGTCGCCGAGCTGGTCGACAAGCTGCGCAACGAAGCCAAGGTCATCTAAGACCGTCAGGACGCGAGGAACACCAATGAGCATTCTTGTCGTTGCAGAACACGACAACGCGGCGCTGAAGCCGGCGACGCTGAACACCGTGGCCGCCGCCAAGCAGATCGGCGCGGGCGACATCCATGTGCTGGTCGCCGGCGCCGGCTGCGACGCCGCCGCCGAGGCCGCATCGAAAATCGACGGCGTCGCCAAGGTGCTGGTCGCCGACAGTGCGGAATTCGCCCATGCGCTGGCCGAGAATCTGGCCCCGCTGGTGGTGAAGCTGGCCAGCGGCTACAGCCATGTGCTGGCGCCGGCCACCACGTCGGGCAAGAACGTGATGCCGCGTGTCGCGGCACTGCTGGACGTGCAGCAGATCTCCGAGATCGTCGCGGTCGAGGATGGCGACACCTTCGTGCGCCCGATCTATGCCGGCAACGCGCTGGCCACCGTGAAGTCCAGCGACGCGCTGAAGATCATCACCGTGCGCGCCACCGGCTTCGACGCGGTCGCCGCCGAGGGCGGTTCGGCCGCCATCGAGAAGACCGACGCCACCGGCGATTCCGGCAAGTCCAGCTTCGTCGGCCAGGAGCTTTCCAAGTCCGAGCGGCCGGAGCTGACCAGCGCCCGGGTCATCGTCTCGGGCGGTCGCGGCATGCAGTCGGGCGATAATTTCCACATGCTCGACAAGATCGCCGACAAGCTGGGCGCCGCCGTCGGCGCGTCGCGCGCCGCGGTCGACGCCGGCTTCGTGCCGAACGACTACCAGGTCGGCCAGACCGGCAAGATCGTCGCCCCGGAACTCTACATCGCCGTCGGCATCTCGGGCGCCATCCAGCATCTCGCCGGCATGAAGGATTCCAAGGTCATTGTCGCGATCAACAAGGACGAGGAAGCGCCGATCTTCCAGGTTGCCGATTACGGCCTGGTCGGCGACCTGTTCAAGATCGTGCCGGAGCTGGAAGCCGAACTCAGCAAGTAAGCCGGCCACCATAAGCCGGGCACCAAGCGAGGAAGATGGGGATGAAGATCATTGGCGTCATCGGCGCCGGCCAGATGGGCAGCGGCATCGCCCAGGTCTGCGCCGCCGCCGGCTACCAGGTGAAGCTGTCCGACCTCGAACAGGCGCGCCTGGACGATGCGCTGGGCAAGATCGACCAGAACCTGAAGCGCATGGTCGCGCGCGGCAAATTGGACGAAGCCGCCGCGACCAAGGCGATGTCGCTTATAGAAACCGGAACGGATTATTCCATTTTCGGGAATTCTGACGTGGTGATCGAGGCCGCGACGGAGAATGAGGAGGTCAAGCGCTCGATCTTCAAGGCGCTGGTGCCGAAGCTCTCGCCGACCGCGATCATTGCCTCCAACACCTCCTCGATCTCCATTACCCGGCTTGCCTCCACCACCGACCGGCCCGAGAAATTCATCGGGATGCATTTCATGAACCCGGTCCCGGTGATGCAGCTGGTCGAGCTGATCCGCGGCATCGCGACCGGCGAGGAAACCTTCGAGAAAATCCGCGCCCTCGCGCTCGATCTCGGCAAGACGGTCGCGGTTTCCGAGGATTTCCCGGCCTTCATCGTCAACCGCATCCTGCTGCCGATGATCAACGAGGCGGTCTACACGCTCTATGAGGGCGTCGGCTCGGTCGAGGCCATCGACACCGCCATGAAGCTGGGCGCCAACCACCCGATGGGGCCGCTGGAGCTGGCCGACTTCATCGGCCTGGACACCTGCCTGGCAGTCATGCACGTGCTCTATGACGGCCTGGCCGACAGCAAGTACCGCCCCTGCCCGCTGCTGGTGAAATATGTCGAGGCCGGCTGGCTCGGCCGCAAGACCAACCGCGGCTTCTACGATTATAGCGGCGAAAAGCCCGTCCCGACGCGGTAGCCCCGCCCACGGCACCCCCCGCAACACATGCGGGGGGATCATCCGGGGATAAGCGCCTGCCTCGGAGGTGCGGCCTTACCGCCCCTCAAAACCCGCCAGGAAGCTGGCTAAATTCTCGCCCAGAATGTCGGACGGGTAGCCGCCCTCCTGCACCAGAACGGTGGGCAGGGCGAGGGCGGCGATGGCCGCGCCGATGCGCCCGAAACCCGGCGTGGTGATGTGGAAGAAGCGCAGCGGATCGGCCTCCGAGGCATCAAGCCCCAGCGCCACCACGACAGCGCCGGGCTGGAAGGCCCGCACGGCGGCCAGCGCCGGCTCCAGCGCGGTCAGATAGGCGTCGTCGCCGGTGCCCTGCGGCAGCGGGAAGTTCAGATTGCAGCCGGTGCCCACGCCCTCGCCGCGTTCGTCCTCGAAGCCGGTGTACCAGGGATAGAAGCTGGTCGGGTCGCCATGCAGCGAGACGGTCAGCACATCGTCGCGGCCGTAGAAGATGCCCTGGGTGCCGTTGCCGTGATGCACGTCGACATCCAGGATCGCCACCCGGCCGAACTTGGCCAGTAGCGCCTCGGCGGCGATGGCGCTGTTGTTCAGGAAACAGAAGCCGCCCGACAGATCGTGATAGGCGTGATGCCCCGGCGGCCGGCACAGCGCATAGGCCGCCCTCGCCCCGCCTTCGACATGCGCGGCCGCGGCCAGCGCGGTCTGCGCCGACCAATATACCCCCTCCCAGGTGCCCGCGCCGATCGGGCAGGCGGTGTCGGTGGTGTAATAGCCGACGCGCGAGACGATGGAGGCCTTTGCGCCGATGCCACGCGTGTCCGCCATGTGCCGGCTGGGATGCACGTTCGGCGTGATCTCCGCCGAGGCGCCCGGCAACGCCGACCAGTCGGCATGCGCGGTCTTCAGGAAATCGACATAGCCATCGTCATGGATGGCGCGGATCGGCCCCTCGCCCCGGTCGGACGGCTCGCGGACATCGTGGCCGGCGGCCTCGGCGGCTTTCAGGAACACGCCGGCGCGCGCCGCCTGTTCCGGGCTTTGCGTCACTTGGCCGCGGAAGATGAAGGTGCGGGGATCGTGCCGCTCCTGGCACTTGGAGTAGAAGACGGGAATGGACATCAGGCCGCCTTCTCCACGCCGCACCAATCGGCGATGAACAGCGCCACCGACTGCGTGACCTTGCGGATCGACTCGATGGAGACGCGCTCGTCGAAGCCGTGGATCTCGGACGATTTCGGGCCATAGACCATCGCCGGGATGCCGGCATAGAGGCCGTAGAAGCGGGCGTCCGTGGTGCCGGTGAAGACGCGGTTCTGCAATTCCTCGCCATAGACCGTCTTGTGGCAGGCCTTCAGCAGGCTCTGGCCCTGCTCGCCGCCCTCCAGCACATAGCCTTCGGCCTGGAAGCCGTGATAGACGATCTCCGGCGGGTTGTTGGCGAGGAAGCTGCTCTTGCGCGACGCCCCCGACACGGTCTCCTCGACGGCGCGGCGCACATCGGCCAGATCCTGGCCGGGATAGCAGGAAATCCGCATGTCGAAGGTGCACCAGGCCGGGACCGAGCTGGTCCAGTCGCCGCCCTCGATCTTCGAGACCACGAAATTGATCGGGTGCTCCTCCTCGTGGAACATCGGGTGGCGGTCCTTATTCCACTGCTCCTCCAGCCCGTGCAGCGCCTCGATGATCGGGAAGCAGGCCTCGATGGCGTTGGAGCCTTTGCCGGCATAGGCGACATGGGCCGGCCGGCCGCGCACCTTCACCTGGAACCACATGACGCCGACCTGGGCGGAGCCCAGCCGGTCGCCCGACGGCTCGGTGATGATCGCGGTTTCCGCCCGGTAGCCGCGCTGCAGGCAGGCCAGCGCGCCGTTGCCGGTGCATTCCTCCTCGACCACGGACTGGAAGTAGATATCGCAGGCCGGGGCCAGGCCCAGGCGCTTCAGCGCGTCGACGGCGTAGAGGTTGATCGCCAGCCCGGCCTTCATGTCGCCCGCACCCCGGCCATACAGCCAGTCGCCATCGACATAGGGCTGGAAGGGCGGGCGGCTCCACATATCCAGCGGGCCGGTCGGCACCACGTCGATATGGCCGTTTAGGATCAGCGACTTGCCCTTGGGGCTGTTCGGCCGGTGCGCCCCGACCACGTTCCAGGCATCGTCGTAGGAGACATGCACGGGCGAGAAGCCGGGCAAATTCTGGATATCCTCGACATCGATCTTCCAGCGGTCGACCGTGTAGCCGCGCTCGCGCATCGAGCGGGCCATGAAATCCTGCGCCGTCGCCTCCTGGCCGCGCAGCGAGGGCAGCTTCACCAGCTCCGCCGTATAGTCGATCTGCTCCTGCAACCCATCGTCGACGGCTTTCAGGATTTTCGTCGTCAGTTCGGTGTCGGGCATCGCCGTCTCCTCGTTTTCTAGCACTTGGCCTGATCGGATGTTGTGAGTATCAGTGACAAGTAGAACAGATGCAACGTGGCGCGGCACAGGCTAGGCTGTCCGCACGCGAAGATCATGAGGGAAGCGGCGATGAAGAATATCCAGGTCAAGGGCGACCGGCTGTGGGACAGCCTGATGGAAATGGCGAAGATCGGCGCGACCGAGAAGGGCGGCAATTGCCGCCTGGCGGCCAGCGACCTGGACAAGGAGGGCCGCGACCTGTTCGTGCGCTGGTGCCGGGAGGCCGGCTGCACGGTGACGGTCGACAAGATCGGCAATATCTTCGCCCGCCGGCCGGGCAAGGATAATTCCCTGCCGCCGGTGATGACCGGCAGCCATCTCGACACCCAGCCGACCGGCGGCCGCTTCGACGGCGTCTATGGCGTGCTGGCCGGGCTGGAGGTGGTGCGCACGCTGAACGACGCCGGCATCGAGACCGTCGCCCCGGTCGAGGTGGCGGTATGGACCAACGAGGAAGGCTCGCGCTTTTCCCCCGCCATGATGGGCTCCGGCGTGTTCGCCGACGTGTTCGCGCTGGAGGATATCCAGGCCAAGCAGGATGTCGACGGCAAGACGCTGGGCGCCGAGCTGCGGCGCATCGGCTATGAGGGCGCGGAGCCGGTGGGCAAGCCGGTGAAGGCCTATTTCGAGGCGCATATCGAGCAGGGGCCGATCCTGGAGGCGGAGGAGAAGACGATCGGCGTGGTCACCGGCGCGCAGGGCCAGCGCTGGTACGAGGTCACCGTGGTCGGCCAGGAGGCGCATGCCGGCCCGACGCCTATGGCGCGCCGGCGCGACGCGCTGGTCGGGGCCGCGCGCATGGTGCAGGCGGTGAACCGCATCGGCCTGGAGAACCAGCCGAACGCCTGCGCCACGGTCGGCTTCCTGCAGGTCAGCCCGAATTCCCGCAACGTGATCCCCGGCCGGGTGTTCTTCACCATCGATTTCCGGCACCCGCAGGACGAGGTGCTGACCAAAATGGACCGGGAATTGCGCGACGCCTGTTCGCTGATCGCCGTGGAGTCCGGGCTGGAGGTCGAGGTGGAGGAATTCTGGTACTTCCCGCCCACCCCGTTCGACGAGAAATGCGTCGCCGCCGTGCGCGAGGGCACCAAGCTGTATGGCTACGAGCATATGAACATCGTCTCCGGCGCCGGCCATGACGCGGTCTATATGGCGAAGGTCGCCCCCACCGGCATGATCTTCGTGCCCTGCGAGGATGGCATCAGCCATAACGAGGTGGAGAACGCCGACCCGAAGGATCTGGAGGCCGGCTGCAACGTGCTGCTGCATGCCATGCTGGAACGCGCGCAAGGCTGACCGGCGCGGAGTCTCGCGGGATGCTGCGGTCGGCGCGGACGGATGAGTGCGCGGCGCTGAGCGAGCTGGTGATGCGCTCCAAGGCGCATTGGGGCTACAGCGCCGCCTTCCTGGAATCCTGCCGGGAGGAGCTGGCGGTCACGCCCGCGCGGCTGGCCGCGCAGCCCTGCCGTGTGCTGGAGCGCGACGGCAGGCCGGTCGGCCTCTGGGCGCTCGATCTGTCCGGCGCGGTGCCGGAGGTGGCGCTGATGTTCGCCGATCCGGCCGTCCTGGGCGGCGGCGTCGGGCGCATCCTCTGGCAGGACATGATGGGGGAGGCGCGGCGGCTCGGCCATGCCCGCCTGCGGCTCGACGCCGACCCGAACGCCGAGCCGTTCTACGAGCGTATGGGCTGCCGGCGCATCGGCGGCCACGCCTCGCCCAGCACCGGGCGGCTGCTGAAACGCTACGAGGCCGATACCGCCGACGTGCTGCGCACCCGCCGGCTCACCCTGCGCTGCTACGCGCCGGGCGAGGCCGAGGCGCTGTACCCGATCCTGTCCGATCCGCTGACCATGCGCTTCTGGCCGGCCCCGTTCGACCGCGAGAAGGTGGCGGGCTGGGTGGCGCGCTGGCGCGAGACTTATCGCAGCCACGGATATGGCCGCTGGGCGCTGATCGAGACCGCGACCGGCGCGCGCATCGGCGATGCCGGGCTGATCCCCACCGTGCTGATGGCGCAGGATGTCGTCGATCTCGGCTATATCATCCACCACCCCTACTGGCGGCAGGGCTTCGCCGTCGAGGCCGCCGCCGCGATCCGCGATTATGCGTTCCAGGTGCTGGGATTGCCCCGCCTGGTCGCCAACATGGCCCACGACCATGCCGGTTCCGCCCGCGTCGCCGAGAAGATCGGCATGACCAAGGTGGCGGAGTTCGACAATCCGAGGAACCGGGGCATCCGCACGCTGTTCTGGGAGATCACGGCTTAAGCGCGGCGCGCGCCGCCTTATGCTTCGAGACGCCT
>NZ_LPXN01000037.1 GCF_001618175.1 Oceanibaculum pacificum
CGGCTCCTCAGCATGAGGGAGCTAACGGCGCTGACGGTGCGTCCTAAAATGACCTTACCCTGAGGAGCCCCGTAAGGGGCGTCTCGAAGGGTCCGGCGGCACGATGAACGAATGAAGGAATCCCGCACCATGCATCGCCTGTTCCTGCTCGCCGCCCTGCTGATCGGCATCGGCGCGCTGGCCGCTCCCGCCAAGGCCGAGGAGATCGGCTGCGTCGACAGCGCCTTCCAGTGGATCGGCCCGAACCATAAAATCTGCATCGAGGCGTTCGACGATCCCGAGGTGGCGGGCGTGTCCTGCCATATCAGCCGGGCGCGGACCGGCGGGCTGAAGGGCTGGGTCGGGCTGGCGGAGGATACGTCGGACGCCTCCATCGCCTGCCGCCAGACCGGGCCGATCACGCTGTCGAAGAAGATCGCCGAATCCGACCCCGGCGAAGGCGAGACGGTGTTCCGCGAAAGCCGCTCCATCATCTTCAAGAAGCTGCAGGTCGTGCGCTTCTACGACAAGAAGCGCAATACGCTGGTTTATTTGACCTATTCCGACCGGCTGATCGAGGGCAGCCCGCAGAATGCAGTGACCAGCGTGCCGATCATGCCCTGGCGGTAAGGGAACTTTCGGCCCCCGGATGGGTTTCTATGGTTGAGTTCACACAACCACTGGAAGGAGGAACCCATGGCTGGTCCCGCCGGTAAGAATGAAGGCGAAGGCAGCCGCACCGCGGCCCGCGCCTACAACAAGGATACCCGTGATTTCGTCGATAGCGGCAAGGTCGACCAGAAGGCCAAGGAGGCTGCGAAGGCCGTCGACGGGGCGGAAGGCAAGGCCCTGAAGCAGGCCGAGGCGGAAGGCAAGAGCCACCGCAAGCAGTAAGGCCCCACTAGCCTTGAAGTCTTGAAGCCAGCGACGCCGGACGGCAGCGCTGGCTTCTGCTTTTTGGCCGGCTATGATGCGGCATCCCGCCCCGCCAGCCAGCCGAGAAGCCTCATGTCCGCCGCCCCTTCCCTCGCCGCCATCCGCGCCGCCACGCGCCATATCGATCCGGTGTTCCTGAACAGCCCGGTGCGCCGGTCCGAGGCGCTGGATGCGGCGCTGGGCTGCAAGGTTTTGGCGAAGGATGAGACCGGCAACCCGATCCATTCCTTCAAGGGCCGCGGCACCGAACTGTTCGCCGCCACCGCCCTGCAACCGGGCGAGGCCATCGTGTCCGCCTCGGCCGGGAATTTCGGCCAGGGACTGGCGCGCGCAGCCAGCCGGCGCGGCCATCGCTGCGTGATCTTCGCTGCCGAGACCGCCAACCCGCTGAAGATCGAGGCAATGCGCGGCTTTGGTGCTGAGGTCCGGCTGGCCGGCGCGGATTTCGACGCCGCCAAGCACGCCGCCCGCGCCTATGCCGCCGAGACCGGCCTGCGCTTCGTCGAGGATGGCGCGGAGCCGGCGATTTCCGAGGGGGCCGGCACCCTCGCCCTGGAGCTGGCGGAGGCGGAGGAGTTCGACACGCTGCTGGTGCAGCTTGGCAATGGCGCGCTGCTGGCGGGCGTCGGCACCGCCCTGCGCGCGGTCCTGCCGCAGGTGGAGATCGTCGCCGTGGTCGCCGCCAATGCGCCCGCCATGAAGCTGTCGCTGGAGGCCGGCCGCGCCATCGAGACCGAGCGCGCCGACACCATGGCCGACGGCATCGCCGTGCGCGTGCCGGTGCCGGAAATCCTGCCCATCCTGCCGGCCTGCCACGACCGGCTGGCGATGGTGAGCGAGGCGCAGATCTTCGAGGCGATGCGCCTGATCCACACCCATCTGGGGCTGGTTACGGAACCCTCGGGCGCCGCCGGCCTGGCCGCCATCCTGGCCGATCCGGGGCGATTCCGGGGCAAGCGGGTCGCCACCATCCTGTGCGGTAGCAACATCGCCGCCCCGCTGCGCGAGAGGCTGCTGGCGGGCTAGGCGCGCACCGGCTGGCTCACCGCCTGCCGGCGTTCCATCGCCCGGCCGAGCAGGCCGACGGCGATGGCGGCGGCGGGCATGGCGGCGGCGATCCAGGTGACGGCGGCCAAGCCCGGCCCGTGGTCGATCACCGCCCCGCCGAGCCAGGCGCCCAGCGCGTTGCCGAGGTTGAAGGCGGCGATGTTCAGGCTGGAGGCCAGCGTCTGCCCGGCCCCGCCGGCGGCCTCCATCAGGCGCAGCTGCAAGGGGGCGACGGTGGCGAAGGCGGCGGCCCCCAGCAGGCCGACAAAGGCGACCGTCAGCACCGGGCTTTCCAGCACCAGGCTCATCGCCAGCAGGGCCAGCGCCAGGGCCGCCAGGGTGCCGAACAAGGTGGGCAGCAGCCGGCGGTCGGCCAGCCTGCCGCCGGCCAGATTGCCCAGGATCAGCCCGCCGCCGAACACCAGCAGGATCGGCGAGACGGCCGCATTCGAGAAGCCGGTGATCTCCACCAGGATCGGCTGGATATAGCTGAACACCGCGAAGACACCGCCGAAGCCCAGAACGGTCATCAGCAGGCCGATCAGCACCAGCGGCCGGCGCAGCACCGACAGCTCCTCCGACAGCGGCGCCAGGACCGGGCGGGCGCTGTCGCGCGGGACCAGAAAAGCCAGCACGATCATGGCGATAACGCCGATTCCGGTGACCGCCCAGAAGGTCGAGCGCCAGCCATATTCCAGCCCCAGCCAGGCCCCGAAGGGCACGCCCAGCAGGGTCGCCAAAGTGAGGCCGGTGAACATGATGGAGATCGCCGAGGCCCGCCGGTCCGGGGCCACCAGGCCGGTGGCGACAATCGAGCCGACGCCGAAAAAAGTGCCGTGCGCCAAGGCGGTAATCACCCGGGCGGCCATCAGCGTGCCATAGGTCGGGGCGAGCGCGCAGGCCAGATTGCCGATGGTGAAGATCGCCATCAGCGCGATCAGCACGGTCTTGCGCGGCAGGGACCGGGTGAGGATCGTCAGCACCGGCGCGCCGACGAAGACGCCCAGCGCATAACCGGAAATTAAAAGTCCGGAATCTGAAATCGATACATTCAGATCCGCCGAGACTTGCAGCAGCAGGCCCATGATAACGAATTCGGTGACACCGATTCCGAAGGCGCCGATGGTCAGCGCATAGACGGCGAGAGGCACGGGTGTTCTCCGAACAATTGCATGTGTTGCGGTGCAAGATAGAACCCGGCGCGCCGATGAATTAGACTGCCCTTCGGAACAGCATCAGTGAGTTGAATTCACATGTCGCGACTGGAGACGAATCGCGCCGGCGAGATGGAGGTGTTCGTGCGCGTGGTGGAGCTGAGCGGCTTTTCCGCCGCCGCCCGTGCGCTGCGCCTGTCCCCCTCGGCGGTCAGCAAGCTGATCGGCCGGCTGGAGGCGCGGCTGGGGGCGCGGCTGCTGAACCGCTCCACCCGTAATCTGCAACTGACGCCGGAGGGGGCCGCCTTCTATGCCCGCTGCGTGCGCATCCTGGCCGATATGGCGGATGCCGAGCAGGAGGCCGGTTCCGGCACCGCGCCGCGCGGCCGGCTGCGGGTGAACAGCAACGTCGCCTTCGGCACGCTGTTCCTGCTGCCGCTGGTGCCGGCGTTCCAGGCGCTCTATCCCGAGGTGGTGCTGGATATCGCGCTGACCGACCAGGTGATCGATCTGCTGGAGCAACGCGCCGATGTGGCGATCCGCGTCGGCCCGATGCCGGATTCCCGGCTGGTGGCGCGCAAGCTGGCGACCAGCCGCGTCACCCTGGTCGCCGCCCCCGCCTATCTGGCGCAGCATGGCACGCCGCAGAGTCTGGCCGACCTCGCCCGGCACCGGCGCATCGGCTTCAACTTCGCCCGCAGCTTCGAGGGCTGGCCGTTCCGCGAGCAAGGGCCAGAGGGGCCGCGAGATATCGTCTACCCGGTCGACGCCACCCTGCTGGCCGGCGATGGCGAGACGGCCCGCCACCTCGCTTTGGCCGGCTGCGGCCTGGCCCGCCTCGGCCATTTCCAGCTCGCCCCCGACATCGCCGCCGGCCGCCTGGTCCCCGTGCTGGAACACCTGAACCCCGGCGACACCGAGGACATCCACGCCGTCTATATCGGCCAGGGCGGCCCGCTCCCGGCCCGGGTGCGCGCGTTTATTGATTTTTTAGGGGAGGCAATTTAAAATTTATCTACATAAATATAATAAGCATCAGGCCATCAAATGGGAAAAGTTAAACAAGACATACATCGCCGAAAAGCCAAAAAGAATTTCTTTCAATTAAAAAAAATGCTCGGCCAATGCGATGATTATGATTTTTTACAACTTTGCTGGGCCATAACCATGCTCCAAAGCGACAGAAAAATAAATGTCGATAATTACCTGAAATATCCAGCCGATGCGAAAACAACAAACCCCGGAACAGAATACTCAGTTTACAACTGGGAAATAGAAACTATTGTAAATATTCTTTTCACGACATCAAAAACAAAAATAGATAAACAAAAATACCCCCGTGATAATTTTTATACAATGGCGCAAGCAATAAATATACTTCGCGCAGTAGAAGATAATTATTCTGGATACACTTTAAATGAAGACAATATATTTGAAGAATTGCACAGAATTGGGCATCGCCAATTTGGCTGGCAGCGCGGCTTTTCCAATACGGAAAGATTCTATCGTTTCTTATATATTTATGCTCAAGGTAATTGAGCTGAACATTTTCACAAAACGCACAAAATAACGATCCAGGATTTTATTAAATCTGGTTTTTTAATATATGCACAACTACACAAGACGCCTTGGTCAAAGATTCAAGAATATAAAAAATTAGGCATTGATGCAGATTTAATTGAAAGAACTCTACAAATATTATCAAGGACATTATTCGAAATTCGAAGCGACGCTGATGATCTATTAAAAAAGACCCGAACAAATATTTACAATGTTGCTTATATGCCGAGCATATTGCGCCGACATCCTATAATTAAAGACAATAATAGCAGAATTTATATATCTCCATTACCAGATTTAATATTTTGGAGAATGACCGTAGGACTCTATTACGATATAGCCACAGGCCCTCAAAACCTTATTAATGAAGCAAACAAGAGATTTGAGGATTATGCCATATTGCTTATTAAATCTTTTTATTCAAAATTTAAAGTTCTATCTAGCGAAATATATGGAACAAAAAAGAAAAACTATGAAACACCAGATATACTTCTAAAAAATAATAAAGAAATATTTTGTATAATTGAATGCAAAGCCACAAAATTAACCTTTGACTCTCAGTTCAAAGATAACCCACTAGAATCAGCGGCAAAATCCTATTCTCAAATTATAAAAGGAGTTATGCAGGTATGGAAATTTTTTTCTCACTCCAGAAGAGGAATATATAATAAAAACCCCGTTCAAAGCAATGCTTATGGAATTGTCCTTACTCTTGATTCATGGATGCAAATGTCAGGAGACTTACAACGACGCGTGATGAACATCGCTAAAGAAAATTTAAAAACCGATACAGACATTATTGATACAGATATGCGGCCGATTATTTTTTGCTCCATGCAAGATCTTTCTGATATTATGTTCACCTCTAGCGAAGATAAATTTCTTGAGACACTTGAGAATGCAAGTATGGAAAAATTTCTTGGCTGGAATCTTAAAGAAATTCGTGAAAAAAGCGGGTCAGAACGCCAAAAGCGGGAATATCCTCTTGATATATCTGAATTGCTGCCATGGTGGAAAACTCTCGATAATAAAATTTAGCTAACAAGTGCGTTTACCCCGAACGGACCCTCCCCATGCCCGACCTCGCCAATCTCCTCGCCTTTGCCGCCGTGGCCCTCGGCATGGTGCTGACGCCCGGGCCGAATATGATCTATCTGATTTCGCGGTCGATCAGCCAGGGGCCGGTGGCGGGGCTGATCTCGCTGGGTGGGGTGGCGCTGGGGTTCGTGGTCTACATGCTGTGCGCGGCGCTGGGCATCACGGCGTTGGTGATGGCGGTGCCGTTCGCCTATGACGCGCTGCGCTTCGGCGGGGCGATCTATCTGCTGTATCTGGCCTGGCAAGCGGTGAAGCCGAACGGGCGCTCGCCGTTTCAGGTGCGGGAACTGCCGAAGGACCGGCCGCGCACGCTGTTCCTGATGGGCTTCGCCACCAATCTCCTGAACCCGAAGATCGCGATGCTGTATCTGTCGCTGCTGCCGCATTTCATCTCGCCGGAGCAGGGCAATGTGCTGCTGCAATCGCTGTGTCTGGGCGGCGTGCAGATCGCCATCAGCGTCACGGTGAATGCGCTGATCGCGGTGACGGCCGGGGCCATTGCCGGCTTCCTGGCGCGCCGGCCGCTCTGGCTGCTGGTGCAGCGCTGGCTGATGGGCACGGTGCTGGCCGGCCTGGCCCTGCACATGGCGACCGAGGCGCGGCGGTAAGGCGGCTCTCCTCTCTCCCCCGCATTGACAAGCAGCCGTCAAAACCGATCTCATGGCGGCCCAAACACGCTGGATAACGCGCCTAACAGCCCCAGGGGGGAGAGACTCCGATGACCGCCTATACCGCCCCCTTGAAGGATATGGCGTTCGTGATGAACCGCGTGCTGGCGCTGGAGGCGGTCGCCGCCCTGCCCGGCTATGAGGCGGCGGAGCCGGCGCTGGTCGAGCAGGTGCTGGCGGAGGCGAACCGGCTGGCGCGCGACGTGCTGGCGCCGCTGAACCCCATCGGCGACAGGCAGGGCAGCCGGCTGGAGAATGGCGTGGTGCGCACGCCGGATGGCTTCCGCGATGCCTATGGCCAGTTCACCGCCGGCGGCTGGAACGGCGTGCCCTTCGATCCCGACTATGGCGGACAGGGCCTGCCCTGGCTGGTGCAGCAGGCGCTGGCGGAGATGTGGCAGGCCGCCAACATGTCCTTCGGCCTGTGCCCGCTGCTCACCCAGGGCGCCATCGAGCTGCTGCACGCCCATGGCACGGACGCGCAGAAAGCGCTCTACCTGCCGAAGATGATCGAGGGCGCCTGGACCGGCACGATGAACCTGACCGAGCCGCAGGCCGGCTCCGATGTCGGCGCGGTGAAGACCCGCGCGGTCCCGCAAGGTGATGGCACCTACCGCATCACCGGGCAGAAGATCTACATCACCTATGGCGACCATGACTGGACCGACAATGTCATCCACATGGTGCTCGCCCGCCTGCCCGACGCGCCGGAGGGCACCAAGGGCATCAGCCTGTTCCTGGTGCCGAAATATCTGGTGAACCCGGATGGATCGCTGGGCGCGCGCAACGATCTGCGCGCCGTCTCGCTGGAGCACAAGCTGGGCATCAACGCCAGCCCGACCTGCGTCATGGCCTTCGGCGATGATGCGGGGGCAGTCGGCTATCTGGTCGGCCCTGAGAATCGCGGCATGGAATGCATGTTCACCATGATGAACAATGCCCGTCTGGCCGTCGGCACCCAGGGGCTGGCAATTGCCGAGCGCGCCTATCAGCAGGCGCTGGACTATGCCAAAACGCGCCTCCAGTCGCGCGATATCGCCGGTTCGGCCGGCCCGGTGGCGATCATCAAGCATCCCGATGTGCGGCGCATGCTGATGAGCATGAAATCCGGCGTGGAGGCGATGCGCGGCCTGTCCTACTACGCCGCCTGGGCGCTGGATCACGCCAAGCTGAACCCGGATGAGGCGGCCCGGCAGCGCGCGCAGCGGATGATCGATCTGCTGACCCCCATCGTGAAGGCCTGGTGCACCGATCTGGGCGTCGAGATCGCGTCCATCGGCGTGCAGATCCATGGCGGCATGGGCTTCATCGAGGAGACCGGGGCGGCGCAGCATTACCGCGACGCGCGCATCCTGCCGATCTATGAGGGCACCAACGGCATCCAGGCGAACGATCTGGTCGGCCGCAAGATCGTGCGCGACGAGGGCGTGTCGATGCGCGAGCTGATCGCCGCCATGCGCGCCACCCTGGCCGAGATGCAGGCCCAGCCGGGCGACGATGCCGAGGCCATCGCCATCGGCCTGGATGACGGCATCGACGCGCTGGAGCTGGCGACCGACTGGCTGCTGGCGACCTTCCCGCAGGACCGCGCCGCCGCCCTGGCCGGGGCCGCCTATTATCTGAAGCTGGCCGGCACCGTGATCGGCGGCTGGATGCTGGCGCGCGGCGCGCTGGCGGCGCTGGAGGATCTGGGGAGTCCCGGCCCCGGCGCGGATTCCGACTTCCTGGAGGCCAAGCTGATCACCGCCCGCTTCTATGCCGAGCACAGCCTGGCCCAATCCCCCGCCCTGCTCGCCCCGATGATCGAAGGCGGCCGCACCACCCTGGCCCTCGCCGACGCGCAATTCTAGGCGCGGCGTCGGGAGAGCCTGCCCCCGTATCCTTCGAGACGGCCCTGCGGGCCTCCTCAGGACGAGGGGCGCTCCGGGCCATGCCGTCGGCGGGGCTTGGCGCATAACGGCGCCCGGCGACGCGGCTTGGTGGCCTCACAAGAACTGGCGGTTCCGCTTGGTGACCCTCGAAGGAGAACCGGCGGCGCAACTTGGTGACCCTCATGCTGA
>NZ_LPXN01000038.1 GCF_001618175.1 Oceanibaculum pacificum
GGAGCTGGGTGAGGGGAGACCTTCTCCACCTCCCGGCTTGCGACTTGCGGCGCGCGGACTAAAGTGTCGGGCATTGTCCCGCGACCCTGAAGGCCCGCGATCCCATGTCCGACGCCCCGCTCGACACGCCCGCCGCCCGCAACGCGCTCTATCTGGTCGACGGCTCCGGCTACATCTTCCGGGCCTATCACGCGCTGCCGCCGATGACCCGGGCGGACGGCACGCCGGTGAATGCGGTGTTCGGCTTCTCCGCCATGCTGATGAAGCTGGTGGAGGAGATCGACGCGCAGCATCTGGCGGTGATCTTCGATTCCGCGCGCGAGACCTTCCGCAACGAAATCTACCCGGCCTACAAGGCCCAGCGCCCGGAGCCGCCGGAGGATCTGCGCCCGCAATTCGCGCTGATCCGCGACGCGGTGCGCGCCTTCAACGTGCCCTGCATCGAGATGCCCGGCTTCGAGGCCGACGATCTGATCGCGACCTACGCCCGGCACGCCCGCAAGCAGGGCATGGAGGTGGTCATCGTCTCCTCCGACAAGGACCTCATGCAGCTTGTCGGCGACGGCGTGACCATGCTGGACCCGATCAAGAACAAGCCCATCGGCCCGGCCGAGGTGATGGAGAAATTCGGCGTGCCGCCGGCCAAGGTGGTCGATGTGCAGTCGCTGGCCGGCGATTCGGTCGATAACGTGCCGGGCGTGCCGGGTATCGGCGTGAAGACCGCCGCCCAACTGATCGAGGAATATGGCGACCTCGAATCGCTGCTCGCCCGCGCCTCGGAGATCAAGCAGCCGAAACGCCGAGAAAGCCTGATCGAATATGCCGAGCAGGCCCGTATCTCGCGCGAACTCGTCAAGCTGCGCGACGACGTGCCGCTGGAGGTGCCGGTCAACGGGCTGGAGGTGCGCGACCCGGAGCACGCCACCCTGCTGGCCTTCTTCGAGGAGAATAATTTCAAGCGCCTGGTCGCCCGGCTGACCGCGCTGGAGGCGATGGCCGGGCATGGCGGCAACCAGCCCCCTGCCGGCGGAAGCGCTCCCGCCAACCCGCAGGCGGCCGAGCTGGCCCCGGCGCAGAAAAGCTATGAGACGGTGGTGGAGGAGGCCGATCTGGTCCGCTGGATCGCGGCGGCCACCGAAGCCGGCTGCGTCTCGGTCGATACCGAGACCACCGGCCTGAACCCGATGAGCGCAGAGCTGGTCGGCGTCTCGCTGTCGCTGGAGGCCGGGCGCGCCTGCTACGTCCCGCTGGCGCACGGCGCCACGCCGGTCGGCCAGGGCAGCCTGCTGGACGCGCCGCCGGCCCGGCCGAAGCAGATCGACAAGCAGCGCGCGCTGGCCCTGCTGAAGCCGATGCTGGAGGACCCGTCGGTCCTGAAGGTCGGCCACAACATGAAATATGACTGGGTGATGTTCCGCCGCCAGGGCATCGATGTCGCCCCGATCGACGATTCCATGCTGATCTCCTACGTGCTGGAGGGCGGCGCGCACGGCCACGGCATGGACGAGCTGTCGGAGCTGCATCTCGGCCACAAGACCATCACCTTCAAGGAGATTGCGGGTAGCGGCAAGGACCAGGTGACATTCGATCAGGTGCCGCTGGACCGCGCCACCGACTACGCCGCCGAGGATGCCGACGTGACCGGCCGGCTGCACCGGCTGCTGAAGCCGCGGCTGCGCGAATCCGGGCTGCTGACTTTCTACGAGACCATCGAGCGGCCGCTGGTGCCGATCATCGGCCAGATGGAGCGCGAGGGCATCAAGGTCGACCGCGAGGTGCTGGCCGAGATGTCGACCGATTTCGCCCGCCGCATGGGCGAATACGAGATCGAGATATACAAGCTGGCCGGGCGCGAGTTCAACATCGGCTCGCCCAAGCAGCTCGGCGAAATCCTGTTCGACGAGATCGGCTTGCAGGGCGGCAAGAAGGGCAAGACCGGGGCCTACGCCACCGGGGCCGACATTCTGGAATCGCTGGCCGTGCAGCACGAGCTGCCGGCGAGGATTCTGGAATGGCGGCAGATCGCCAAGCTGAAATCCACCTATGCCGACGCGCTGGTAGGCCAGATCAACCCGGAGACGGGCCGCGTCCACACCTGCTTCGCCATGGCGGCAACCAGCACCGGGCGGCTCTCCTCCTCCGACCCCAATGTGCAGAACATCCCGATCCGCACCGAGGAAGGCCGGCGCATCCGCCGCGCCTTCATCGCCGAGAAGGGGCACAAGCTGCTGTCGGTCGACTATTCCCAGGTCGAGCTGCGCATCGTCGCCGATATCGGCGGGCTGGAGGCGCTGCGCCAGGCCTTCCGCGACGGCATCGACATTCACGCCATGACCGCCAGCCAGGTGTTCGGCGTGCCGCTCGACCAGATGGACCCGATGACCCGGCGCAAGGCCAAGGCGATCAATTTCGGCATCATCTACGGCATTTCCGGCTTCGGCTTGGCGCGCCAGCTGGGCGTCGAGCCGGGCGAGGCGGCGGCCTATATCCGCGCCTATTTCGAGCGCTATCCCGGCATCCGCGACTATATGGACAAGGCGAAGGAGGAAGCGCGCAGGCAGGGCTTCGTGCGCACCCTGTTCGGCCGGCAATGCCATGTGCCCGGCATCGCCGACAAGAACCCGGCGCGCCGCGCCTTCGCCGAGCGCCAGGCGATCAACGCGCCGATCCAGGGCACGGCGGCTGACATCATCAAGCGCGCCATGATCCGCATCCCCGCCGCCCTGGCGCAGGCCGGCCTGTCCGCCCGCATGCTGCTGCAGGTGCATGACGAACTGCTGTTCGAGGTGCCGGAGGCGGAGCTGGACGCCACATCCGCCCTGGTCCGCGAGGTGATGGAAGGCGCCACCCGCCCGGTCCTCGACCTCGCCGTTCCCCTGGTCGCCGAGGCCGGCGTCGGCGATAGCTGGGACCAGGCGCACTGAGGCTCACCGGACTGGAGGCGCGGCTGCTTCCCGCCGTCACCCCGCAATCACAGTTTGCCACTTGCCCAGTCCGTTACCCTCGGCCTTGTGCCGAGGGTCCAGGGTTCAGCCTGCTCAACCGACGATCCAGTAAGCGGAGGCATGGCCCCCTCAGGCCGTCAGCACCTTTTGCAGGAACGCGCCGCCGGCTTGCAAGCCGGCCGGGTCGATGCCGTGGCCCAGGCCGGGGCAGCTCAGCGTCTCCACCGGCACGTCGAGGGCGGTGAGCGCCTGGGCGGACATCTCCAGGCTCTGATAGGGCACGATCTCGTCCTGCGTGCCGTGAACCAGCAGCATCGGCGGGCGGGCGGTGATCTGCGTCGCCAGCGAGCCGTCATCGACCAGCCGGCCGGAATAGCCGACCACACCGGCCAGCGCATGGCTGCGGCGCGGGGCGACGGAGAGGCTCATCATCGTGCCCTGGCTGAATCCCACCAGCGCCACCTGGTTGGCGGCGAGGCCATGGTCGGCCATCTGCTGGTCGATGAAGCCGTCCAGGATCGGGGCCGCGGCCTGCACGCCGGCGATCACCCGGGCCGGCGTGCGGTCCTGCAGGCTGAACCATTGATAGCCGTAGGGGGCCATGTCGCAGGGGTAGGGCGCGTTCGGCGACACGAAGGCGACATGCGGCAGCAGCGGCGCCCAATGCGGCGCCAGGCCGATCAGGTCGTTGCCGTCCGCGCCCAGCCCGTGCAGCAGGATGACGAGGCCGCGCGCGGGCTTGCCGTCGGCGGGCGGAAGCGAGGGACCGGAAAGCTGCATGACATATCCTTCGAACTGACGATGACGGCCTTACCTAGCATAAAGCGCTTGGGCTAGTCTGCGGCGCATGATCGTCACCCGCTTCGCCCCCAGCCCTACTGGCCTGCTGCATCTGGGATCGGCCTATTCCGCCCTGGAAGGCTGGCGACGGGCGCGTGCGGCCGGCGGGCGGTTCCTGCTGCGCATCGAGAATATCGACCCCACCCGTTGCACGCCGGACTATGAGGCGGCCATTGAGGGCGACCTCGCCTGGCTGGGGCTGGATTGGGACGGTCCGGTGCGCCGGCAATCCGCGCATCTGGAGGATTACCGGGCGGCGCTGGACCGGCTGGCGGCGCGCGGCCTGCTCTATCCCTGCTTCTGCACGCGCGGCGACATCGCCGCCGAGATCGAGCGCGCCGGCCATGCCCCGCACGGTCCTGAAGGGCCGGTTTACCCAGGCATCTGCAAGGCCATTTCGGAAGTGGAACGAGAAGCCCGCCTGGCCGCCGGGGAGCCGCACGCGCTGCGCCTGCACATGGACCGCGCCGCCGCCCTGGCCGGCCCGCTATCCTGGCAAGACGAGAGTAAGGGCGAGATCGCGGCCACGCCGGAAGCCTTCGGCGATGTGGTGCTGGCGCGCAAGGAGACGCCGACCAGCTACCATCTGTCGGTCACGCTGGACGATGCGGCGCAGGGGGTGACGCTGGTGACGCGCGGCCTGGATCTGTTCGAGGCGACGCATATCCACCGGCTGTTGCAGGCGCTGCTCGACCTGCCGACGCCGCTCTACGCCCACCACCGGCTGCTGACCGGCGCGGACGGCAGGCGCTACGCCAAGCGCGACCGCTCCCTGACGCTCCAGGCGCTGCGCGAGGCCGGCCGCATGCCCGCCGAGGTGCGGGCGATGATCGGGATGGCTTAGAACAGGCCCTTCTTCAGCCCCATGCCGTCGCTCGCCACCTGCACCATATAGGGGCCGCTGGCATAGCTGCCGCTATCGATGCGGGCCTGCGAGGAAGCCGCGCCGAAAGGCGGCAGGTTCAGCTCGCGCGGCGGGTTCACCGGCACGGTCTTGGTCAGCGGGTCGATGCCGAACAGCGCCTCGTCGAAGGAGATGCGCTCGAACTGCGGCATCTTGCGGCTGTAGGCATTGAAATGGAACCGGCCGTCGCGGCAGGCGCTGACCGTCCAGTAGAAATCGTCGGAGCGCAGATAGGCCCCGCGCGGGGCCGGCTGGTCGAAGCCGCTTTGCGCCAGCGCGGCGCGGATGGCGCTGACATCCTGCGGCGTCAGCACGGTGCGCTCGTTATTGCCGCGCCAGGGGCGCAGCGGATCGCGCACGCTGAGATTCGACAGGTTGGCCTCGGTCAGCACATTGGATTCCATCGCCCCGCCGGTATCGTTCAGGGCGATGTCGTAGGTGCGTATCTGCTTGTCGGCCTCGGCATTATAGACGAAGCGATAGCGCTCCGCCCCGCCTGGGGCGCAGGCGGCGCGGATATCGTCGCCGCCGAGATAGCTGAACCAGGTGAAGCTGCGCTCCACCGGATTGCTGGAGAAACCATCGGCGGCGCACCCCGCCAGCAACAGGCCGACGCCGGCGGTCACCGCCCAGCGCCGCAGCCCGGTAGCCCGAATTCCGCTCATCTTCCGATCTCCTTGGCGGGAAACTCATAAGTAGGCGCGCAGAATCATGGCCGCAATGGGACGGTCGCGCACGCGAATGTGACTGAAAATCGCTTGCAAGTCGGTAATCTCCCTGCTTATACCAAATTGCAAATCATTCGCAGTAAATGCGATCTCATGACCCTATGCCGTTGGAGGTTCACCATGCGACATCTGTTCCACAAGCTGGCTCTTGGCGCGGGCGTCGGCCTGCTGGCCCTCGGCGCCGTCGACGCATCGGCCGCCGAGGTGAATGTCTATTCCGCCCGGCATTACGATACCGACAACGCGCTGTACGATAATTTCACCAAGCAGACCGGCATCAAGATCAATATCATCGAGGCCAATGCCGACCAGCTGATCGAGCGCCTCAAGGCCGAGGGCCAGAACAGCCCCGCCGACGTGCTGATCACCGTCGATGCCGGCCGCCTGGTGCGCGCCGAGGAAGCCGGCGTGCTGCAGCCGGTGAAGTCCGACGTGCTGGAAAGCCGCATCCCGGCCTATCTGCGCGACCCGCAGGGCCATTGGTACGGCCTGACCAAGCGCGCCCGCGTCATCATCTATTCCAAGGACCGGGTGAAGCCGGGCGACATCGCCACCTACGAGGATCTGGCCGACCCGAAATGGAAGGGCAAGCTGGCCATCCGCTCCTCCACCAATGTCTATAACCAGTCGCTGGTCGGCTCTATCCTGGCCGCGCATGGCGAGGCGAAGACGCTGGACTGGGCCAAGGGCATCGTCGCCAACCTGGCGCGCGCGCCGAAGGGCGGCGACCGCGACCAGATTCGCGCCGTCGCCGTGGGCGAGGCCGACATCGCGGTGTCGAACACCTACTATCTGGGCCAGATGATCAACGGCAAGCCGGAGGACAAGGAAGCCGCCAGCAAGGTCGGCGTGATCTTCCCGAACCAGAAGGATCGCGGCACGCATGTGAACATCAGCGGCGGCGGTGTGGCGAAATACGCGCCGAACAAGGAAAACGCCGTGAAATTCCTGGAATATCTGACCACGCCGGAAGCCCAGCGCTATTTCGCCGAGGGCAATTACGAATATCCGGTCGTCGCCGGCGCGGAAATCCACCCGACCCTTAAGGCCTGGGGCGAATTCAAGGAAGACGAGCTGCACGCCGACACCTTCGCCAGCAATTACGCCAAGGCCCTGCAGATCACCGACCAGGCGGGCTGGAAGTAAGCATTCCCGCCGGTTTCGGCGAGACGGCCAGGGCGCGTTCCAGAACAGGGACGCGCCCTTTTTTCGTCCTTAACGAATATTTAACTGCGATTGCAGTTGACGCCCCCCGGAGTCGGCCGCTATCGCTGGTGCTGAGCGGCGATTGCAGTTTCGCTGCCGTCCGACCGAATCGCTTCCGATTCTATTCTTAACGAAATCTTAACGGCGGCCCGATGCCCGACTCCCTTGCCACCGCGCCGCACCGCCCGCTGGCGGAACGCTCCCGCACCTACGCCATCCCCTGCCCCTCGCCGTTCCGCGACCGGGTGACGGCGCTGGCGCAGGGCCGCGGCGTCAGCGTCGCCGATCTGGCCCGCGCCATCCTGCTGACCGTGCCGGAGGCGGCGATCCGCGCCGCCGCCGATCCAGGCGAGCCGGCCGGCGGCGACCGCGAGACGGTGGCGCTGAAATCCGGCGCCTCCAAGGGCCGGGTGCTGCGCCGCAAGCCGCGCCTGCAAGTGCGCCTGCAACCGGGCCTGGATATCGCCCTGCTGCGCCGGGCGCTGGCCCTTGCCCTGGCGATGGCGGAGGCACCGCCCGCCGCCAACCCGGCCCCCGCTCCTGCTCCCGCCAGGGAGATCGCGTCGGAGGCGAAACGGGAGGCCGAGCGCCTGGCCGCGCGGATCAAAAACCTGGAGGAGGAGTTGGAGAGGTTGCGGCTGATGCTGTCGGCCGCCGCCTTCGAACCGCTGAAGGAAGGCGTGCGCAGCCGCGCCGACGCGCTGCATGTGCTGGGCTTCCCCTCCCACGCCACGCCGGACGACCGGACCCTGAAGGCGAAGTTCCGCATGCTGGCGATGATCTTCCACCCGGATTCCCCTTATGGCGATACGCTGCGCATGGGCCAGCTGAACGCCGCCATGGACGCGCTACGCCGCTAACCAGCCCTTACGGAGCCGAGATGAGCTTTCTGGATCACGTCACCCGCCTGAACCGGCACGATCTGCGCGGCTTCCGCCCCTTCGCCATCGGCGATGCGGTGGTCGGCCATGTGCGCCACGCCTTGGCCGAACGGCTGAAGGATTTTTCCGCCTTCCAGGTGACTGGCGAGCGGGTGCTGCTCTCCCCCGCCCTGAGCGAGGTGGAGGCCCGCACCGAGGCGATGGCCGAGGTGGCCGAGACACTGGTCGCCGACGGCATCGTGCCGAAGATCAGGCTGGAGGAATATCCGGTGATGGCGCGGCCTGGCGGATCGATTCTGATGCGAATCAATCGGGCCGCCGTGCCGCATTTCGGCATCATCGCCTTCGGCGTGCATCTGAACGGGTATGTCCGCCGGCCGGACGGTCCGCATCTGTGGATCGGCCGCCGCTCGCGCACCAAGAACGTCGCCCCCGGCAAGCTCGACAATATGGTCGCCGGCGGCATGGGCGACGGGCTGGGCCCGCGCGAGACGCTGATCAAGGAATGCGGCGAGGAGGCCGGCATGCCGCCGGCGCTGGCCCGGCGCGCCCATCCCGCCGGGGCCATCACCTACACGATGGAGCTGGGGCCGGAGCTGGCCGGCGACAGCCGCCAGGAAGGGCTGCGCCGCGACGTGCTCTATTGCTACGATCTGGAGGTGCCGGCCGACTTCACTCCGGTCTGCCAGGATGGCGAGCTGGAGGATTTCCGCCTGATGCCGGTCGCCGAGGCAATGCGCCTTGTCGACACGACCGACGATTTCAAGTTCAACGTGAATCTGGTGATCATCGACTTCCTGATCCGCCACGGCCATCTCGACCCCGACCACCCGGACTACCTCGCCCTCGTTTCGGGCCTGCACCGGTAAAATGCTTTTCCTCGCCCCGGCAGGGGAGAGGGACGCGCAGAC
>NZ_LPXN01000039.1 GCF_001618175.1 Oceanibaculum pacificum
CGAGACGCCGCTTCGCGGCTCTTTAGGGCGAGGGAGTCTTGGGACATTCCGGCCAGTGCCGCTTGGTGCCCCTCATGCTGAGGAGCCCTCGGCAGAGGGCGTCTCGAAGCATCGGGCGGCCTACTCCCTCCGCCCCCTCAGAACGAGAACCGGCCGCAATCGACCACGATGGTCTGGCCGGTGACGGCGGAAGCGGCGCAGAGGAAGAGCATGGCGTCGGCGATATCCTCCGGCTCGACCATGCGTTGCAGCATGGTGTTGGCCATGGAGCGGTCCTTGCGTTCCTGTGGCCAGGTGTCGGTCCAGGGGGTGCGGGTAAGGCCGGGGGCGACGGCGTTCACGCGTATGTCCGGCCCCAGCGCCTTGGCCAGATTGCGCGTCAGATTGATCAGCCCGGCCTTGCTGGCGCCATAGGCGAGCGAGCTGGCATTGCCGCCCAGCCCGGCGATGGAGGCGGTGCTGACGATGCAGCCGCGCGATTCGCGCAGGAACGGCACGGCGGCGCGGGTGCAGCGGAACGGGCCGATCAGGTTGGTCGACAGGATCTTGCCCCAGAACTCCTCGGTCATCGCATCGAGATCGGCGAACGGAATCGGCTCCAGCGCGCCCGGCGTGCCGGCATTGTTGATCAGGATATCCAGCCCGCCCAGCGCCTCGGCCGCCTGGCGCACCATCGCGTCGGCGGAGTCGGATTCCGCGACGCTGCCGGGGGCGGCGAGCGCGGTGGCCCCCATGCGCCGCAGCGTTTCCACCGCTTCCGCGCCGCGCGCATCCTCCGGCAGATGATTGATCGCGACCGCAGCACCCGAGGCCGCCAGCAGCTTTGCCGTGGCCAGCCCGATGCCCGACGCGCCGCCGGTCACCAGCGCCCGCTTACCTGTAAGGTCCGCTTTCAACATTCTTCCCTCTCCCGCGATAAGTTTGTGCCTTGCGATGAGGCAGGCCCGTGTTATTTTTTGATCTGTGAAACTGAATTTCGCAAATGCTCGGTTCGGCTCGATGGAGGGTACACGCATTTCACAGCCATGATTGCCGTTATGCGAACGGTTGCATGGCTGATATGCTTTCAATCGGTAAAAGCAAGAACCGGAACGGTCTGCAATAAACAGGGAGGTTACTGAACGATGAAGCCCATACAGTACAAGGCTTTGCTCTGCGCGGCGCTGCTTGCCGGCGTGGCCGGCGTCGCGCCGGCGCAGGCGCAATCGAAGATCGAGCTGCCCTCGACCCTGGCCTGGACGGCCTATGATGTCGGCTCCGGCGGCTACAACCAGGCCGTCGCCATCGGCGGCGCGCTGAAGCGCAACGCCGAGGTCAATCTGCGCGTCCTGCCGGGTAAGAACGATATCTCCCGCCAGGTGCCGCTGCGCGAGGGCAAGGTGCATTTCTCCGCCACCGGCCTGGGCGCCAGCTTCTACGCGCAGGAAGGCGTCTACGAATTCGGCGAGAAGAATTGGGGCCCGCAGGAAGTGGCGCTGCTGATGGCGTCGAACTCCGATGGCGGCCTGTCGATCGGCGCGGCCGGCGATCTCGGCATCAAGACGGTGGCCGACCTGAAGGGCAAGCGCGTCGCCTGGGTCGTCGGCTCGCCCTCCCTGAACGAGAACAACACCGCCATCCTGTCTTATGCCGGCCTCACCTGGGACGATGTGAAGAAGGTCGAATTCTCCGGCTTCGGCGCGTCCTGGGACGGCATCATCAACGGCCAGGTCGACGCCGCCTTCGCCTCGACCACGTCGGGCAAGGCCTATCAGCTAGAGAATTCGCCGCGCGGGCTGGTCTGGCCGACCCTGCCGCATGGCGACAAGGCGGGCTGGGACCGGGTGCAGGAGAAGGCCCCGTTCTTCGTGCCGATCATGGCCACCGAGGGCGCCGCCATGTCGAAGGACAAGCCGTGGGAAGGGGCGACCTACCCCTACCCGATCCTGCTGTCCTACAAAAGCCAGGACGAGAAGCTGGTCTACAACATGACCCGCGCGATGATCGATTATTTCCCCGACTATAAGGGCGGCGCGCCGGGCATCGACGGCTGGGCGCTGGACCGGCAGATCCTGAAATGGGTCGTGCCCTACCATCCGGGCGCCGTGAAGGTGTTCAAGGAAAAGGGCGTGTGGACCGACGACATGCAGGCCCATAACGACAAGCTGTTCGAACGCCAGAAGGTGCTGAAGACCGCCTGGGCGAAGATGAAGGACGTCGATGCCGGCGACAAGGAGGCCTTCGAGAAGAAATGGATGGCCGCCCGCAACGCCGCGCTGAAGGAAGCCGGCTTCAACCCGATCTGGTGAGGCGCGTCGCCTGACCCCGACTTACCGCCCGGCGCTGCGCGCCGGGCGGTTCTCGCTTTACCCCGGCCCTATCGTTCCGCTGACCAGCCGCCGACACGGCGCAGAATGGCGATGTCATGGTGACTCCCGATCAGACCGCCCCGCAGGCCCAGAAAGCCGCCTTCGAAATGCCGGAGGAGCTGCGCCATCGCGAGCTTGGCCGGCTGGGACGGGCCGTCCTAGCCGTCATTGTGACGGTCACGGCCATCCTGGTGCTGAACCAGCGGCTGAACCTGCAATTCTTCGCCAATATCGTCATCCTGGAGAATCTCTATCTCTACCTGCTGGCGATGCTGCTGCTGCCCATCGTGTTCCTGGTCTACCCGGCCACGCCGAAGCAGATCGACGGCCGGCCGCGCTGGTATGACCTCCTGCTGTCGGCCATCGCCTTCGGCTGCGGCGCCTGGTTCGCCTCGACCGCCGAGATCAATCTGAATGAGGGCTGGGAATATGCAGCGCCGCCGCTGGCGCAGGCGCTGGGCTTCCTCTATTGGGCGGTGATCCTGGAGGCGCTGCGCCGCGCCGGCGGGCTGATCATCACGGTGATCGTCTTCGTGGTGTCGCTGTTCCCCTCCTACGCCGACATGGTGCCGGGGCCGATCAGCGGCATGCCGCAGCTGCTGGTGGATACCTTCGCCTACCACATCCTCAGCCAGGAAGGCGCGTTCGGCATCCCGATGATGGCGTTCGGCAACATCGTCGTCGGCTTCATCATCTTCGGCGTGGCGCTGAACTACACCGGCGGCGCCAAATTCTTCAACGACATCGCCTTCGCCATGGTCGGGCGCTGGCGCGGCGGCGCGGCGCAGGTCGGCGTCGTCTCCTCCATGCTGCAAGGCTCGATCAGCGGCAGCGTGATCTCCAACGTGATTTCCAGCGGCGTCGTCACCATCCCGGCGATGAAGCGGCTGGGCTATCCGCCCAGCTTTGCCGCGGCGGTGGAGGCGGTGGCCTCGACCGGTGCTGTGCTGATGCCGCCGGTCATGGGCTCCACCGCCTTCCTGATGGCGTCCTTCCTGGGCGTGCCCTATGCCGAGATCGCCATCGCGGCGGCCGGGCCGGGGCTGCTGTTCTATATCAGCCTGGTGATGCAGATCGACGCCTATTCCGCCCGGCGCGGGCTGAAGGGCATGCCGGCGCACGAGCTGCCGCGCGCCCGCGACGCGATGAAGAGCGGCTGGCTGTATATCCTGGTGTTCGCGGTGCTGGTCTATTTCCTGCTGAACGAACAGCAGGAGGCGCTGGCCCCCTTCTACGCCACCGGCGTGCTGCTGGTGATCAACCAGATCCTGCCCGGCAACCGCATGTCCTGGTCGCGCTGGATCGACTTCCTGGTCGCCTGCGCCCGCGCGCTGGCGGAGCTGGTGGCGCTGCTGCTGGGCGTCGGCTTCATCATCGGCGCGCTGATGGTGACCGGCCTGGCCGGCACGCTGGCCAATGATTTGGTGTTCATGGCCGGCAAATCGATCCTGCTGCTGCTGCTGATGGGGGCTATCACCAGCTTCATCTTCGGCATGGGGATGACGGTGACGGCCTGCTACATCTTCCTCGCCGTCATCCTGGCCCCGCCCTTGATCCAGGCCGGCATGGACCCGCTGGCGGTGCATCTGTTCATCATGTATTGGGGCATGGTCTCCTTCATCACCCCGCCGGTGGCGCTGGCCGCCTTCACGGCCTCGTCGATTGCCCGCGCACATCCCTTCGCGGTCGGCTTCGCGGCGATGAAGCTGGGATCGGTGATCTATTTCGTGCCGTTCTTCTTCGTGCTGAACCCGGCGCTGATCCTGCACGGCACCGCATCGGAGATCGCCATCGTGATCGCCACCGCGGTGCCCGGCATCTTCCTGATCGCCGCCGCCATGCAGGGCTATCTGCGTGGTCTGGGCGTGCTGGGCAACGACCCGATGGGGCTGCTGTCGCGCGCCTGCATCTTCATCGCCGGGCTGGCGCTCGCCTTCCCCGGCTCGGAAGAGCTGAACTTGTCGCAGATCGAGCTGCTCGGCATTTCCGCCGTCGGCCTGGTGCTGGGCGTCGGGCTGGAGCTGATGCGGCGGAGAGTCAGGCTGGCGTAAGGCCGGACCTTACGCCGCCACCACCGGCGCATCGCCGCCGTCGCCATCGTCCTTCTGGCTGAACACCGGCGGCACCGCCTGCAATTCGGCCAGCGGGATGTGGCAGGCGATGCGGTGGCCCGGCGCCGGCTCCACGATCGGCGGCGGGGTGGTGTCGCAGATATCGCCCAGCTTGCGCGGGCAGCGGCTGGCGAACGGGCAGCCGGCCGGCGTGTCGAGGGCGCTGGGCAAATCGCCCTCCAGCACGATGCGGCGCTTCTCGAAACTGGTGTCGGCGATCGGCACGGCGGACAGCAGCGCCTCGGTATAGGGATGATAGGGCGGGCTGAACACCTCGTCCGTCGTGCCCTGCTCCATGATCTGGCCCAGATACATCACGACGATGCGGTCCGCCAGATAGCGCACCACCGACAGATCATGGCTGATGAACAGCAGCGTGGTGCCGTGGTCGCGCTGGATTTCCATCAGGAGCTGGGTGACGGCCGCCTGCACCGACACGTCGAGCGCCGAGACCGGCTCGTCGGCGATCACCATGGCCGGGTTGCCGGCGAAGGCGCGGGCGATGCCGACGCGCTGCTTCTGCCCGCCGGAAAGCTGGCGCGGCCGCCGCCGGGCGAAGTCGCGCGGCAGCTTCACCGTATCGAGCAGCTTGAACACCCGCTCCTCGATCTTCTTCGGGTCTTTCTCGATGCCGAATTTCTTGATCACGCGGGCGATCTGGCTGCCGATCGTATGGCTGGGATTCAGCGTCTCGTTCGGGTTCTGGAACACCATCTGCAGCGAGCCGATCTGCTCCGCGCTGCGCTGCTCCACCGGCAGATCGGCGATCTCATCGCCATTGAAGCGGATGCGCCCCTCGGTGGCCGTCTCCAGCCCCATCAGCACCTTGGCGAAGGTCGACTTGCCGCAGCCCGACTCGCCGACGATGGCGACGGTCTGCTGCCGCCGCGCATCGAAGCTCAGCGATTCATTGGCCTTCACATAGCGCACATTGCGGCCGCGCAGCACGGCGATCAGCGAGCGGTCGGTCACCTCGTAATATTTCTGCATCGCCTCGACGCGCAGCACCCGCTCGCCGGGCGGCATCGGCTCGATGACCTCCTGCGTTGGCTGATACTCCGCCCAGTCGATCTCCTCCCAGCGGATGCAGCGCACCGCATGCGGGCGCGCCGCGCCGGACAGGCGGTCCAGCGGGATGCGCCGGGCATCGCAGCGCCCCTCCACGAAATGATCGCAGCGCGGGCCGAAATTGCAGCCAGGCGGACGCTTGTGCGGCAGCGGCAGCTGGCCGCGGATCGGCACCAGCGGGCGGTCATACTTGTCCGAGCCCGGCATCGGGATGGCGCTGAACAGGCCGGTCGTATAGGGGTGGCGGGTGGCCTGGAACACCTCGTCGATGCTGCCCTCCTCCACCACCTCGCCGGAATACATCACGAAGACGCGGTCGCAGGTCTCCCGGATCAGGCCCAGATTATGCGAGATATAGAGGTTGGAAGTGCCGAAATCGCGCCCCAGATCGGCGATCAGCTCGACGATGCCGGCTTCCACCGTCACGTCCAGCGCCGTGGTCGGCTCGTCCAGCAGCAACAGCGACGGCTTGGACAGCAGCGCCATGGCGATCACCACGCGCTGCTGCTGGCCGCCGGATATCTGGTGCGGATAGGCCGCCAGAATGCGCTTCGCGTCGGGCAGGCGCACAGCGTCCAGCAATTCCTCGGCACGCTTCAGGGCCGTCGCCATATCGACCCCCTCATGGCAGATCGGCACCTCGGCGAGCTGCCGGCCGATGGTCATGGAAGGGTTCAGGGCGGCCATCGGCTCCTGATAGACCATGGCGATGTCGGCCCCGCGCAGGCGGCGCAGCTCCTCCGTCGACATGGTGACGATGTCGCGGCCCTTGAACTTGATCGAGCCGCCGACGATGCCGCCATTGTCGCCCAGGTAATTCATGATCGCGAGGGCGACGGTCGACTTGCCGCAGCCGGATTCGCCGACCAGCCCCGCGGTCTCCCCCTCGTTCAGCGTGAGGTTGAAATCGACCACGGCGGGGATTTCCCCCGCCCTGGTGAAGTAGGACAGGCAGAGGTCCTTGATTTCGAGAATGGGCACTGTCATGGCATCAGTCCCTCAGCGATACTTCGCGCAGGCCGTCGGCCAGCAGGTTGAAGCCCAGCACCAGCGAGGAAATCGCGATGCACGGGAAGATGGTCATGTGCGGAAAGGTCATCGCCATGCCGCGCGTCTCATTGACCATGCTGCCCCAGTCGGGATCGGGCGGTGGCAATCCGAGGCCCAGGAACCCCAGCACGCCGATGGTGATGATGACATAGCCGACCCGCAGGCAGGCATCCACGATCAGCGGACCGCGCGCATTCGGCAGGATTTCGATGAACATGATATAGAGCGAGGATTCGCCCCTGGTCTGCGCCGCCGCCACATAATCGCGGTTGCGCAGATCCAGCACCAGGCCGCGCACGATGCGCATGATGCCCGGCGCGCTGGCGAAAGTGACCGCCAGCACGATATTGACGCCCGACGCGCCGAAGGTGGTGATGATGACCACGTACAGCACCAGGATCGGGAAGGACAGGATCAAATCGGCCACGCGGCTCAGCAGATCGTCGACCCAGCCGCGCTTGTAGCCGGCCGCCAGCCCCATCACGATGCCGACCGCATAGGCGCAGACCGTCGCCAGCGGGGCGTAGAACAGCACGGTTCTCGCCCCCCACATCAGGCGCGAGAGGATATCGCGCCCCAGATGGTCGGTGCCGAGCCAGAAAATGCCCGTCTGCGGCATCTCGAAGCCCGGCGCCATGAAGGGCACATATTGCGCGTTCGGCGGAAACGGCGCCAGCAGCGGCGCCAGCAGCGCCATCGCCACCCAGAACACGATGATGCCAAGGCCGATGGAGCCGATCCAGCTTTCCCGGATCAGCGCCGCGCGGCGCAGATACTGCATCAGCCTGGAGGGGCGGGCGGGCCGCACGGCGTTGTCTGTCATTCTCAGCCCCCCAGCCGGATGCGGGGGTTGAGATAGGTATAGCCGATATCGGCGATGGTCTGCGTCGTCACCGCGACGAACACGGCGACCATGGCGCAGGCCTGGATCATGTAGATGTCCTGGTTCAGCGAGGCCTCCAGCAGCAGCGCGCCGAAGCCCTTATAGGCGAAGAAAAACTCCACCACGATGACGCCCGACAGCAGCCAGTTGATCTGCAGCATGATGACGGTGAAGGGCGCGATCAGCGCGTTGCGCAGGGCGTGGCGCAGAATCACCTGGCGGTAGGGCAGGCCCTTCAGCACGGCGGTGCGGATATAGGGCGTCTGCATCACCTCCGCCATCGAGGCGCGGGTCATGCGCACCAGATAGCCGAAGCCGTACAGGAACAGCACCGAGACCGGCAGGATAAGCTGCATCGGGTCGAAGCCGCCGCTCATCGTGCTGGTGCCGGGCAGCCAGCCCAGCGAGAAGACGAAGATGAAGGCCAGCAGCACGGCGCTGGCGAATTCCGGCACCGAGGTGGTGCCGATGGAGGTCAGCGAGATGGTGCGGTCGAGGGCGGAGCCTTCCTTCATGCCGGCCAGCACGCCCAGCGTCAGCGACACCGGCACCATGATGGCGTAGGTCGCCAGCCCCAGTATCGCGGTATTGCCCAGCCGGTCCCACAGAATGTCGGATACCGGGGCCTTGAATCGGATCGACTGCCCGAAATCGCCGGTGACGATGCCGACCAGCCAGTCGAAATAACGCACATAGAGCGGCCGGAAATACCCGTTGGTCTCCAGCCAGATATTGCGCTGCTCGACCGAGGTGTAGGGGCCCAGCACCTTCACGGCGACACTCTCGCCATTCACCTCAAGCAGCAGGAACAGCAGGATCGAGACGACCAGCATGGTCAGCAGCATATAGCCGACCCGCTTGGCCAGAAAGATCACCATGCGCGATATCCTCCTGCGGGGTTGGTGCGAACGCCCCTCTCCCTAGCCCTCCCCCGCAAGGGGGGA
>NZ_LPXN01000040.1 GCF_001618175.1 Oceanibaculum pacificum
GCCCCCTCCCCCTTGAGGGGGAAGGGTTGGGGAGGGGGTGGCCTCCGCACCGCCCGCCGATAACGGAACCCACGCCTTGGAATTCTTCCTTTCCCAGCTATTGACCGGGCTTGCCAGCGCATCGGCGCTGTTCCTGGTGGCGTGCGGGCTGACGATCATCTTCGGCGTCACCCGGATCGTGAATTTCGCCCATGGCAGCTTCTATATGCTGGGGGCCTATATCGCCTATTCGGCGATCGGCTGGGCTGGCGGCGGCGCCTTGGGCTTCTGGGGCGGCGTGCTGGCGGCCGCCATCGCCGTCGGGCTGATCGGCGTGGCGATGGAGGTGACGGTCCTGCGCCGCATCTATCACGCGCCGGAGCTGTTCCAGCTGCTCGCCACCTTCGGCGTGGTGCTGATCGTGCAGGATGTCGCGCTGTATCTCTGGGGACCGGAAGATCTGCTCGGCCCGCGCGCGCCGGGGCTGACCGGCGCGGTGGCGCTGGGCGGGCAGCGCGTGCCGCAATACGACATCTTCCTGATTCTGTTCGCGCCGCTGGTGCTGGCCGCCTTGTGGCTGCTGTTCCACCGCACCCGCTTCGGCATTCTGGTCCGCGCGGCGACGCAGGACCGGCAGATGGTGGCGGCGCTGGGCGTGAACCAGAAATGGCTGCTGACCGGCGTGTTCTTCCTGGGCGCAGCTCTGGCCGGACTGGGCGGCGCGATCCAGCTGCCCAAGGGCAATGCCAGCCTGGCAATGGATCTGGGCATCATCGCCGAGGTGTTCGTGGTGACGGTGGTAGGCGGCATGGGCTCGATCTTCGGGGCCTATCTGGCCGCCCTGCTGATCGCCCTGATCCGCGTCTTCGCGGTGGCCAATGCCGGCACTAGCCTGCTCGGCATCCAGCTCTGGCAGGTGGAGCTGGTGCTGATCTTCGCGGTCATGGCGGTGGTGCTGGTGGTCCGCCCCTGGGGCCTGCTGGGCAAGCGCGAGACGCCGCAGGGGCATCACGGCGCGGTCGAACCGCCGCTGCTGCCGGCCCCGGCATCGCTGAAATATTTCGCCCTGGCCGTCGCGGCACTACTGGTAGCACTACCGACATTCGCCGGCACCTATCCCTTGATCATCGCCACGGAAATCCTGATCTTCGCGCTGTTCGCCGCCTCCTTGCATTTCCTGATGGGCGTGGGCGGCGTCATCTCCTTCGGCCATGCCGCCTATTTCGGCCTGGGGGCCTATGGCGCGGCGCTGACGGTGAAACATTTCGGCTGGCCGATGGAGGCCGCCCTGTTCGCCGGCCCGCTGGGCGGGGCGCTGGGCGCGCTGATCTTCGGCTGGTTCTGCGTGCGGCTGTCGGGCGTCTATCTGGCCATGCTGACGCTGGCCTTCGCGCAGATCGCCTGGGCCGTGGTGTTCCAATGGATCGACGTGACCGGCGGCGATAACGGCATTCTCGGCGTCTGGCCCTCGGCCTGGGCGTCCAAGGCCCCGGCCTTCTATGGATTAGCGGCGGCGGTGGTGGTCATCATGCTGCTGGCGATCCGCCGCATCGCCTTCTCGCCCTTCGGCTATGCGCTGCGGGCCGGACGCGACTCGCCGCTGCGCGCCGACGCCATCGGCATCGATGTGCGCCGCATGCGCTGGTTCGCCTTCACCCTGGCCGGCCTGTTCGCCGGGGTGGCGGGCGGGCTGTTCGCCTTCCTGAAAGGCAGCGTCTCGCCGGAGCTGATGGGCATTCCGCTGTCGGTCGACGCGCTGGTCATGGTGCTGCTGGGCGGCGTGCAGACGCTGGCCGGCCCCATCGTCGGCGCGGTCACCTTCACCGCGCTGAAGACCGAGCTGGTGAGCCTGACGAATTACTGGCGGCTGCTGCTGGGCCTCATCATCGTCGGGCTGGTGATCGCCTTCCCGCAGGGCATCGCGGGCTTCGTGCGCGCCCGCCTCATGAAAGGGGGGGAACGGGCATGACCGATACATCCCCCACGCTCCAGGTCTCCGGCCTGTCCAAATCCTTCGGCGGCGTGCAGGCCGTCGGCGACGTGTCCTTCTCCGTTGCGGCCGGCGAGCTGCTGGCGCTGATCGGCCCGAACGGCGCGGGCAAGACCACCTGCTTCAACATGCTGATGGGCCAGCTCCGCCCCGATACCGGCTCGATCCGGCTGAAAGGGCGGGAGATCACCGGCCTTGCCCCGCGCCGCATCTGGCGGCTGGGCGTCGGGCGCACCTTCCAGATCACCGCCACCTTCGCCTCGATGAGCGTGCGCGAGAATGTGCAGATGGCGCTGCTGTCGCACCATCGCCGCCTGCTGTCGCTGTTCGCCGATGCCGGCCGGCACTACGTCGAGGAGGCGATGGCCCTGCTGTCGCTGGTCGGCATGGAGGGCCAGGCGGGCCGCGCCTGCGGCGTGCTGGCCTATGGCGATCTGAAGCGCGTCGAGCTGGCCGTGGCGCTGGCCAACGATCCCACCCTGCTGCTGATGGACGAGCCGACCGCCGGCATGGCCCCGCGCGAGCGCATCGCGCTGATGGAGCTGACCGCCGGCATCGTGAAGCAGCGCGGCATCTCAGTGCTGTTCACCGAGCATGACATGGATGTCGTCTTCGCCCATGCCGACCGCATCCTGGTGCTGAATCGCGGCCGGCTGCTGGCCGAGGGCACGCCGCACCAGGTGCGCGCCGATCCGAAGGTGCAGGAAACCTATCTGGGCAGCGGCAGCATGTTCGCCAGCGAGGGCCATTGATGCTGACGGTGGAAAAGCTGAACGCGCATTACGGGCGTGCGCATATCCTGGCCGATGTCGGGCTGAGCATCGCGCGCGGCGAGGTGCTGGCGCTGCTGGGCCGCAACGGGGCCGGCAAGTCGACGACGATGAAATCGATCATCGGGCTGCTGCCGCCGACATCCGGCAGCGTGCGGTTCGAGGATCGCGAGATCGCCGGCCGGCCGGCGCATGAGATCGCGCGCCAGGGCCTGGGCTATGTGCCGGAGGAACGGCGCATCTTCTCCGAGCTGACGGTGCTGGAGAATCTGGAGGTCGGCCGCCAGCCGCCCCGCCCCGGCACGCCGGCCTGGACGCCGGAGCGGCTGTTCGAGATTTTCCCCAACTTGGCCGAGATGCGCCGCCGCCCCGGTGGCCAGATGAGCGGCGGCGAGCAGCAGATGCTGACCATCGCCCGCACCCTGATGGGCAACCCCTCCCTGGTGCTGCTGGACGAGCCCTCCGAGGGGCTGGCGCCGAAGATCGTCGAGCAGATGGCCGAGACGCTGAAGGCGCTGAAGGCGGAGGGGCTGACGCTCATCCTCTCCGAACAGAACCTGCATTTCGCCCGCCTGGTCGCCGACCGCGCCACCATCATCGAAAAAGGCCGCATCCGCTTTACCGGCACCATGGCCGAACTTATGGCCGACGAGGAGGTCCGACAGGCTTATCTAACAGTATAAATCTGACGAAAACTGTCGTCGATATGACCATGACTTGAACATCGTCGCAGCTTTTCTGATTTCACTACCACAATAATTGTATTTGTGACGATTATATCCCCAATCACAATTCTTGATAGTGAGGAGGGGAGCATGGCTTACACCATCGTCCAGACCGTTCAAGCGCTGAACTTCGCTTCCAACGCCGTTGCCGGCATTCTCGGCGACCGGGAAAAGCTGGAGAGCCTCATGGCGGTCTATCTGAACGGCGGAACGCTGCCGGATAACACGGAGTTCCCGGGGTTTTTCCCGATCATGAACCCGGTCCTGGCCGGTGGCGACTGGCAGCCCGTCTGGGGACCGGCGGTCTTCTGCGCCCTGGGTCCGCAGGAAAAGGCGACCAACGTGATGTTCGTCGCCCATAGCGCGTCGTTGAAAACTTATGTCGTGGCGCTCGCCGGCACCAACTTCAACTCCGTTGCCGACTGGATTGCCGAGGATGGGAATGTCGGCGCGGATCATATGGCGCTCTATCCGATTGCCATCCCCTATACCGACCCCAACAATTCCATCCCGCTGGATTCCTCGAAACCCTACGTTTCCGGGGCCACGGCCGATGGCGTGAGCAACCTGATGACCAAGCTGCACGACCCCAAGACCGGCAAGGACATCAAGAAATACCTGGCCTCGGTTGCCAACGCGTCGGAGACGCTGATCTTCACGGGGCACAGCCTGGGCGGCGCCCTGTCGCCGACCCTGGCCATGCAGCTCTATCCGCGCGCCCAGACCAGCGCCAGCGGCTGGCAGAACGTGCTGGTGCAGCCCTCCGCCGGCGCCTCGCCCGGCAATGCCGCCTTCGCGCAAGCCTTCGCCTACAAGAGCGCCGACGGCAAGGAATGGGCCTATCCCGCCACGCCGACGGGCCTGACGGCCCCGTTCGACAATTGGAACGTCGACTATGCCAGCAAAAGAGATGTGGTGCCGCATGCCTGGAACCGCTTGGCGCAGGTGTTCATCCCGACCGGTTTGCCGCCGGTCACGCAGGTTCTCGGCACGTTCCAGACCATCTACGGCTATATGAAGAATACGCTGAAGACGGCGCTCGAAACCAAGTTGGACACCGCGCTCATCGGCGCCGACAGCCTCGCCAGCAACGGCGGCTACATGAATCTGCCGCTTAACGAGTTCGAGCCCGAATGGGGCACCTACGACGATACCGGCGCCTGGGTCTCCCTGCCGGTCTACGCCGAAAGCAATCCGATGTCGACGTTCGATGAATTCGATCCGCTGCTCCTCGCCGCGCATACCACGCAGTATGCGCGCTTCTTTGGCGTGCAGATCCCGCACCTGCCGAAGAGCTGAGGCCGGGCATCCGCAGGCCGGGTGCGGGGGCTACAGCAGCGCCTGCACCCGCCGCCTGAGTTCCGGCACCACCTCGTCCTGGAACCAGGGGCGCTGGCGCAGCCAGTTGCGGTTGCGCGGGCTGGGGTGCGGGGTGGGCAGGAAATCGGGCAGATAGTCGCGCCAGCGCGCCACCGTCTCCGCGACGCTGTTGCCGCGCCGGTCGCCCAGATAATAGGCCTGGGCGTAAGAACCGATCAGCACCGTCAACTCGATGCGCGGCAACAGGGTGCGGACCTGCCGGTGCCAGAGCGGCGCGCATTCCGGGCGCGGCGGGGAATCGCCGCCGCGCACGTCGCGGCCGGGATAGCACAGCCCCATCGGCATGATGGCGATGCGGCTCTCGTCGTAGAAAATGTCGCGGCCCACTCCCAGCCAGTCGCGCAGCGTGTCGCCGCTGGGATCGTTGAACGGGATGCCGGTCTTGTGCACCTTGGTGCCCGGGGCCTGGCCCACCAGCATCACCCGCGCCGTGGGCGCTGCCCGCAGCACCGGGCGCGGGCCCAGCGGCAGATGCGCCGCGCACAGCCGGCAGGCCGATATCTCGGCCAGCAGGGCTTCCAGTCTTTGCTCTACCATCCCTTCGCCAGAATACGCTCCACGAATGCCGGGACGATCTCGGTCGCCGGACCGTGGATCGCTTCCGCGAAATAGCTGGCTCCCACGGAAGGTTCCAGATTCAGTTCCACCGTATGGGCAAGCCCGCCGCGCCGCACCTCGTCGACGAAGCCGGCGGCGGGATAGACATTGCCCGAGGTGCCGATGGAGACGAACAGGTCGCACGCATCCAGCGCGGCGTGGATATCGTCCATGCCCAGCGGCATCTCGCCGAACCAGACGACATGCGGGCGTAGGCCGGCGACATGGCCGCAGGACGGACAGGCCGTGCCGACACTAAGATCGGCCAGCCATTCCCGCACGCTTTGGCAATGGCCGCAGCGAATCTTGCGCAGCTCGCCATGCATGTGCAGCACCGCGCGGCTGCCCGCGCGCTCGTGCAGATCGTCGATATTCTGCGTCACCAGCAGCACCGGGCCGGGCCATTCCGCCTCCAGCCGGGCCAATGCGCGATGCGCGGCATTCGGCTGGATCGCCGCGTCGCAAAGCTGACGACGGCGGTCATTGTAGAAATCATGCACCCGCACCGGATTGCTGCGAAAGGCCTGCGGCGTCGCCACATCCTCGATACGCACCGTGGCCCAGATGCCGTCGGCGTCGCGGAAGGTGGACAGGCCGGATTCCTTGGAAATGCCGGCCCCGGTCAATATCACGATGGATCGTTCGTTCATCCCCTCCCCTCACCCGGCTTTTGCCCAAGGATACAAGCAGACGGCGGCGATGCCAGCAGGATGATGAAAAATTCATATAGATGATTTTGACAACCTATCCGGATTGACCGCGCCGGCTTCATAAAACTGTAATGGCCGCCTGTCCCGCTGCGATGGATCGCCCGCCTTGTCCACCACCGTCATGCTGGCCGTTCTGGTCGGCGCTTTCCTGCATGCAAGCTGGAACGCGCTGGTAAAATCCAGCAGCGACAAATTCCTGGATACGGTTGTGCTGTTCAGCTGCGCTGCCGTGATGTCGTTGCCGGCATTGTTCTTCCTGCCGCTGCCGGCCCCCGCCGCCTGGCCCTACCTGCTGGGCAGCGCCGCCATCCACCTCGCCTATTTCCTGCTGGTCGCCGCCGCCTATCGCGCGGCGGATATGAGCTTCGCCTATCCCTTGATGCGCGGCACGGCGCCGCTGCTGGTCGCACTGGCCAGCGGCGCGCTGCTGGGCGAGCATCTCTCCACTGCGGCCTGGGCCGGCGTGCTGCTGATCTGCGGCGGCGTGCTGGGGCTGACGCTGGCCTACCGCCCGGCGGCCGGCACGATCTTGCCGCCGCTGGCCTTCGGCCTGGGCAATGCCGGCGTGATCGCCGCCTACACGCTGACCGACGGCCTGGGCGCGCGCCTGTCCGGCAATGCGCTGTCCTACACGCTGTGGAATTTCCTGCTGGCAGCACTGCCGCTGTTGACCGTGGCGCTGATCTTCCGCCGGCGTGATCTGCTGCCGCATCTGCGCCGGCGCTGGCGCCAGGGGATCGGTGGCGGAGCCTGCTCCATCGGCTCCTACGCGCTGGCGCTGTGGGCGATGACGCAGGCCCCCATCGCCTCGGTCGCGGCGCTGCGGGAAGTCTCGATCCTGTTCGCCATCGCGCTGGCCAGCTTCGCCCTGAAGGAGCGGGTCGGCTATGCCCGCACCGCCGCCGCGGTGGCGGTGCTGGGCGGCGCGGTGGCGCTAAGGCTGGGCTGACCGGCTACAGGATCGGCATCGGCTCCTGGCGCAGGATGGCGTCGATGCCGTCCAGTACCTCCGGCGACAGAGTGATGTCGGCGCTGCCGATATTCTCGACGAGCTGCGCGACGCTGGTGGCACCGATGATGTTGGCGGTGACGAATGGCCGGCCATTCACATAGGCCAGCGCCATCTGCGTCGGGCTGAGATCATGCTGCTTCGCCAGCGCCACCAGCTTCTCGGTCACCGCCACCGGCTTCGGCGCGATGTAACGGCCGAACCGGCTGCTGAACAGCGCCATGCGCGAGCCTTGCGGCATCGCCCCGCCGAGATACTTGCCGCTGAGCGCGCCCATGGCGAGCGGCGAGAAGGCGAGCAGCCCGACATCCTCGCGGATCGCCATTTCCGCCAGCCCGATCTCGAACGGCCGGAACAGCAGGCTATAGGCGTTCTGGATACTGGCGATGCGCGGCAGGCCCTTTTCCTCCGCCGCGCGCAGGAAGGCATGCAGGCCCCAGGGCGTCTCGTTCGACACGCCGACGGCGCGGATCTTGCCGGCCTTCACCAGCCCGGCCAGCGCCTCCAGCGTTTCCTCGATGGGGGTGGCGTCGGGCGAGTCCTTGTGCACATAGCCGAACTGGCCGGCGCTGTTGGTCTGCCGGTCCGGCCAATGCAGCTGGTAGAGATCGACATAGTCGGTTTTCAGCCGGCGCAGCGAGGCATCGATGGCGGCTTCGATATTCTTGCGGTCCAGCTTCGCCTTGCCGTCGCGGATATGCTCGAAGCCGCTGCGGCTGGCGCCGATCACCTTGGTCGCCAGCACGAACTTGTCGCGGTTCTTGCGCGCCGCTATCCAGCCGCCGATGATTTCCTCGGTGCGGCCCTGGGTCTTGGCGTTCGGCGGCACCGGATACATCTCCGCCGTATCGATGAAGTTGACGCCGTTCTCCAGCGCGTAATCGAGCTGGGCATGGCCCTCCGCCTCGGTGTTCTGCTCGCCGAACGTCATGGTGCCGAGGCAGATGACGCTGACATCGATATCGGTACGGCCAAGGCGGCGCTTTTCCATCGCGGAAACTTCTCCAAACAGGGGAACGGCGCGCCGAACGGCCGCCGGGGACGGCCTTCGGTATAACGCCAAGCGCGCCAAGCGTCACGTGCGGCATGTCCGCCCAGTGGGAATGTCCTTACCGCCCCCCATACCCTTCGAGACGGCGCTCACGCGCCTCCTCAGGGCGAGGGCATTGAGGACATCCGGCCGGCGCCGTTTACACCCTCATGCTGAGGAGCCCCG
>NZ_LPXN01000041.1 GCF_001618175.1 Oceanibaculum pacificum
GGGCGTCTCGAAGCATAAGGCGGCGTGAGGGAATTACCGCTTCGGCGTCCAGACCGGGTCGGGGGCGGGGACGGGGGTGGAGACGTAGATCTGTTCCTGCTTGAGCACGATGTCACGGGCCAGCGGCGCGCGGTCGGCGGGCAGCATTTCCTCCGAGCGGGCCAGCATCTCCAGCCACATCGCCTGTAGCCGCTCCAGATCCTGGCGGCCATTGCCCATCTTCTTGATCTCCGCCTGGTTGCGGCGGATCCAGCGCAGCGTCTCCTGCCGCGCCGCGTTGGCGTTCATCACCTTCTCGCGAAACGCCTGCAGCCGCTTCGGGGCCTCGGTATCGGCCACCTGGCAGGCCTTCACGATCCGCGCCATCTCGTCGAAATCGGCGGCGGTCAGCTCCAGCAGCGGCTTGCCGAAATAGGTGTAGTTCAGATTATGCACCGACAATTCGCCGCTCAGCCGGGCGATGCGGTCCACCGGGGCATTGCCGCCGGGCAGCAAGTCGCAATTGGGCCGGGGCGGCGGCGGCGTGAGGGGCTGGCCTTGCGAATCCGTCGGGGCTTCGCCTTGCGCCAGCGCCGGGGCCGGCAGCAGCAGGAAAAGGCAGAGCAGATACCGGCAAAGCGGCATGGAGATGTTCTCCGGCTTTACATCCGTGCGGGGCGGGTGCTTCACTTACCCGCGAAGAAAACTAGCATCATCGGCGGCGTCTCGACAGTGCGGCTGCGTTGCCCGCAACCCTGCCGCCCATCCTCCGGGGAGGTATCGAATGTCTCAACTGGCGAATGAACGCGTGGCCTATTTCAACGGCAAGATCGTGCCGGAAAGCCAGGTGCTGATCCCGTTCCGCGACCGCGGCTTCAAATATGGCGACGCGGTCTTCGACATGACCCGCACCTTCGGCCACAAAATCTTCCGCCTGCAGGAGCATGTCGACCGGCTGTACAAGTCGCTGGCCTATCTGAAGATCGACCCGCAACTCTCGCCGAAGGAGATGATCCGCCTCTCCGAGGAGGTGCTGGAGCGCAATCTGCACCTGATCGGCAAGAACGAGGATTACTGGCTGGGCCAGCGCATCTCGCGCGGCGTCGGCGAAAGCTTCTCCGGCACCGAGAATGCCGGGGCCACGGTGATCGTCGAATGCTCGCCGCTGCCCCTGAAGCATCGCGCGCCGCTCTATCGCGACGGCATCGACGTGATTGTGCCCTCGGTGCGCCGCACCCCGCCGGACGCGATGAGCCCGCGCGCCAAGACGCATAATTACATCAACCTGGTGCTGGCCGACCTGGAGGCCCGCGCCCAGGACGCCGAGGCCTGGGCCGTGCTGCTCGACCAGGACGGCAATCTGTGCGAGGGGCTGGGCAGCAACGTCTTCATCGTCAGCGGCGACCGGCTGCTGACGCCGCGCGCCCGCTTCGTGCTGCCGGGCATCAGCCGCCAGCACACCATCGACATGGCGGAACGGATCGGCCTGCCCTTCGCCGAGGCGGATATCGATTTGTACGACGCCTATACGGCGGACGAGATGTTCCTGACCTCCACCTCGCTGTGCATCTGCCCGGTGCGCAGCATCAACGGCCGCACGGTCGGCGACGGCGCGGTGCCCGGCCCGGTCACCCGCCAGCTTATCGACGCCTATGCCAAATCGGTCGATTTCGACTTCATGGGCCAGTATCTCAGCCATCTCTCCTAAGGAATCATCATGCAGACGCGTATCGAGAATTGGACGGTCACCAAGCCGGCGGTCCGATCGAAGAAGGGCGTGGTCGCCTCGCAGAGCGCGCGGGCGGCGGCGGTGGGGGCGGCGGTGCTGCGCGATGGCGGCAACGCGGTCGACGCGGCGGTCGCCACCGGCTTCGCCCTGGCGGTGTACGAACCCTGGATGAGCGGGTTGGGCGGCGGCGGTTACATGCTGGTCTACAGCGCCAAGGAAAAGGCGGTGCACGCGGTCGATTTCGGCGTGGTCTCGCCGGCGCGGCTGGACCCGGCGGCCTATCCGCTGGCCAGTGCGGGCAACGATGCCGACCTGTTCGGCTGGCCCTCGGTGAAGGAGGGCAAGAATCTGAAGGGCTATCTCTCCATCGCCGTGCCGGGCGCGGTGGATGGCTACGGCCTGGCGCTGGAGCGCTTCGGCAGCAGGCCCTGGGACGAGCTGCTGCAACCGGCCATCGCGGCGGCGAAGCACGGCCACGCGGTCGATTGGTGGAGCCTGCTGCGCATCGCCAACGACGCGCCGGCGCTGCGCGAGTTCGCGGCGGCGGCGCAGACCTATCTGCCGAACGGCCTGCCACCCTCGCTGGGCGAAGGGGCCAAGCCGGTGCTCGACATGGGCAATCTGGCTGACACCATCGCCCATCTGGCGAAAGCCGGCCGGCGCGATTTCTACGAGGGCGACATCGCCGCCAAGATCGCCGCCGACATGCAGGAAGGCGGCGGCTTCCTGGCGGCCGACGATCTGGCGGCCTACAAGGCGCATATCGCCCGGCCGACGCCGCACCGGCGCGGCGAGGCCACCATCCACCTGCTGCCCGGCCTGAACGCCGGCCCGACCTTCGGCGACGCGCTGAGCCGCCTGCCGGCCACCCTGGGCAGCGACGCCGAGGGCTTCGCCGCCTACGCCAAGGCGCTGTCGGGGGCCTATCAGCGCCGGCTGGAGACGATGGGGCACGATGGCGATGCGGCCGGCCAGGGCTGCACCACGCATTTCTCGATCATGGATGGCGAGGGCAACATGGCCATCGTCACCAACACGCTGCTGTCGGCCTTCGGCTCCAAGGTGGTGCTGCCCCGGACCGGGGTGCTGATGAATAACGGCATCAACTGGTTCGATCCGCGCCCCGGCCGGCCGAACTCCCTGGCCGGCGGCAAGCGGCCGCTCTCCAACATGTGCCCGGTGCTGGTGACGAAGGGCGATCAGCCCTGGTTCGGCATCGGCGCATCGGGCGGGCGGCGCATCTTCCCGGCGGTGTTCCAGCTTACCTCGATGCTGGTGGATCGCGGGATGGAACTGGAGGCGGCGATGCACGCGCCGCGCATCAATGTCGACAATCCGGCGCGCATCGAGGCCGATCCCCGCCTGTCGCCCGAGGTGCTGGCGGCGCTGCGCGCCGTCGGCCCGGTGACGGAGCTGGAGGCGACCAGCTTCCCCATCATGTACGCAACGCCGCTGGCGGTGCTGCGCGAGGGCGATGTCTGCGTCGGGGGCGCGCATGTCAACTCCCCGGCGGCGGCCGTCATGGAAGCGTAATTTTATCTTTAATCCAATGATTTAATGGTTCGTTAACTGTGCCGTCGAATTATAGGTGAACGAACGTTTCCAATTCCGGGCGTCCGTATGCTCCACGCAGGCTAAAGGAAGGGCGAATGACGTCCAGTCTGTTCCGGGCTGTCTTCGGTCATAGCGACGAGCCGGCCGCCATAATGGCGCTGTCCGGCCAGGGCCCGGTCCTGCGTTCGGTGAATATGGCGTGCGCGGTGCGTTTCGGCATCGAGGAGGTCGCGGCGCGGGACAGGCCGCTCTCGGCGATCCTGCCGTCGCACGACATTGCCGCCCTGACCGCCCTGCTGCCGACGCTGCAGGGCGAGACGCCGCAGATGCTGACGCTTCAAGGCTCCGCCGCCCAGCCGATGCGGCTGCTGGTCGCCGCCTTCGCGGAGGCGGCGGGCGGGCGGCTGTATCTGCTGCGGTTTCCGCGCTCCGCCGCGCAGCTTGGCCGGGCTGACGCGCAGGCCCCCTTGTCGAGCCCCTGGCCGACGGCAATGCGGTTGTTGAATGCCATTCCGACGCCGGTTTTCTACAAGGACGCCGCCGGCCGCTTCATCGATTGCAACAGCGCCTACGAGGCGCATGTCGGGCTCAGCCGGTCGGAGATCGTCGGCCGCATCGGGCAGGAGCTGGGGCCGATCGGCCAGCCGCCCGAGCATGCGGGCAGCGACCGGCGCATCCTGTCGGGCGAAGAGGCCGTCATCGTGTACCAGATGCATGAGCGCGGTCCGGATGACGGGTGGCGCGACATCATGGTGCAGAAATCGGCCTTTCACGACGATAGCGGCGCGGTCGCGGGGCTGATCGGCACGATCTTCTATCTGACCGACCTGAAGCGCAAGGAACGCGAGTTGCAGCAGGCCAAGGAGGCGGCCGAGCTGGCCAGCCGCGCCAAGAGCGACTTCCTGGCCAAGATGAGCCATGAGCTGCGCACCCCGCTGAACGCCATCATCGGTTTCGCCGAGGTGCTGGAGAGCGAGATGTTCGGGCCGCTCGGCAATGTGCGCTATCCCGGCTATGCCCGGCACATCCGGGATAGCGGCGCGTTCCTGCTGAACATCATCAACGACATTCTCGACACCGCGAAGATCGAGGCCGGCAAGTACAAGCTGAACGAAAGCGACTTCCCGGTCGAACCGGTGGTGCGCGACTGCCTGCAATTGCTGCAGGGCCGGGCCGAGGAGCATGGCATCGCGCTGGAGGCGGAGCTGCCGCTGAACCTGCCCTCGGTGCGCGCCGACCAGCGCGCGCTGAAACAGATATTGCTGAACCTGCTGTCGAACGCGGTGAAATTCACCCGGCGGGACGGCACCATCACGGTGCGCGCCGAGCAGGGAGAGCGGGGATTTTCGCTGGCGGTGTGCGATACCGGCGTGGGCATCCCGCAGGAACAGATCGACCGCGTGATCGTGCCGTTCGAGCAGGTGCAGCAGACCGCCTTTCAGAGCGTCGACGGCACCGGCCTGGGCCTGGCGGTGGCGAAATCCCTGGTCGAGCTGCATGGCGGCCAGCTACACATCGCCAGCGTGCTGGGGCAGGGCACCACGGTGACGATCCACCTGCCGCCGTACCGGATCAGGCCGCGCGGCGCCGGCTCGGTGTCGGAAGCCGGTTAATATTCGTCGCCGCGCAGCTCGCGGTGATAGCTGAAATATTTGTAGATCATCTTCTTGAAGCCCGGATTCAGGTCGGCGAAATAGGCGCCGATCATCCCGTTCTGCACCCGGGCCACGATGGCCTCGGCCGGGAAGTCGAAATCGAACGCCGCATCCTTCACGGTGACGCGCAGATACAGCTTCTGGCGCGGCACCACATCGCCCTCATACGGGCCGAAGAACAGGCCGGTCGCGCTCCAATTCTTCATGGGATAGCTCTTGCCGTCCATTTCGACGTGACAGCCATCGCTGACCGGGACGCGCGGCGCGACGCGACTATCCTCTGTCATCAGTAAGTTTTTCAGTTTGCTAAACATCATGGCGCTTGTCTCTTTCGAGGTATGTACCCCCAGTTGCAGCCACCATGCCATAACGGCGTGAAGGAACCGTTAAGCACTGAAACAATTGTTTCTTTTATTTCGTTAGGAATTGATTGCCTTTGTAAGGCCGCTCAGGCGATATCTGGCGCAGCCAATACAGGCCGATGGCAAAGGGAACGATCATGATCCTGGAAGTAAATCTTCTGCGCGATGCCGGCGAAGCGGTCGGCAACATCCTGGCCTGGATCGCCGATCTGGTGCTGGGCGTGCTGGGCTCGCTGGGCGCCGTCTTCTCGGATTTCTTCGGCGGCGTCGCCGACGGCGCGGGCATGTCGGACGCCAGCCTGTTCAGCTGGGTCTTGCTGGGCCTGGGCGCGCTGTTCCTGATCGGCGCAATCCAATCGCTGCTCAAGGCCTCCATCGTCGGCGGCATCGTCCAGCTGGTGATCGCCGCCTTCCTGATCGGCTGGGTGGTGACGTGAGGGCCTAGTCCATGAGGGGCTAGTCGAACAGCCGGTCGATATCGTCCTGGCTGACGCCCTTGCCCTTCAATTGCGGGCCGTTCAGCAGGGCCGCGTCGCCGCTCTTGCCGCTCTCCTCGCTGATCTCCTTCGACAGCCGGGCCAGCTCGTCCTTGCCCCACAGGCTGACCATGGTGTTCAGCTTCTCGTCGATGAATTTCAGCGAGGTCACCACCTTGGACACGCGCTGGCCGGTGATGTCCTGGAACGAGCAGGCCTCGAACACCGTGCCGATCTTGTCGCCGATGGCGTCCAGCTTGTTCGTCATCGGCTTGTTGTCCGGCGCCATGGCGCGGATTTCCTGGGCCAGCGCATCGATCGCCTCGACGCTTTCCAGAATGGCATTGGTCGCCACCTCGGTCGCCTCGACGATGGCGTCCAGCTCCTGCGACATGGAATTAAATCGGTCCTCGTCCGAACCGGGCTTGCGGATCGCCGCCAGCTCATGCCGGATTTTCTGGGTGAAGGCGAAAAGCTTCAGTATTTCCGGCTTCAGGTCTAGCGAAGCGCTCATTTTTATCTCCCCACTCTCGGGCGCGATGCGACGCGCCCATGCCTGCTGTAATCTCTTATTGATTGACGAAGAGTTAACGCCCGGCCGGCTGTCTTCGTCTTGTCGCATGACTGGACGAGGTCCGGCGGCTTCGCCATAGTTTGGCCCGCCAACCCCACCGACGCTAGTAAGAAGCGCGCCGCGCAACCGCGCCTGAAAGGAAACTTCCAAAATGGCGAAGTCCGACATCGAAATCGCCCGCGAGGCGCGATTGCTGCCGATTGAGCAGATCGCCGCCGGCCTCGGCATCCCGGCCGACAAGCTGTATCGCTACGGGCCGACCAAGGCGAAGCTCGATCTGGGCTATATCGCCGGGCTGAAGGACCGGCCGGACGGTCGGCTGATCCTGGTCACCGCCATGACGCCGACGCCGGCGGGCGAGGGCAAGACCACCACCACGGTGGGCTTGGGCGACGGGCTGAACCGCATCGGCGCCAAGACCATGATCGCCCTGCGCGAGCCCAGCCTCGGCCCGTGCTTCGGGCTGAAGGGCGGGGCGGCCGGCGGCGGCTATGCCCAGGTGGTGCCGATGGAGGATATCAACCTGCATTTCACCGGCGATTTCCACGCCATCGCGGCGGCGAACAATCTGCTGGCGGCCCTGATCGACAACCATATCTACTGGGGCAACGAGATCGGCATCGACACCCGCCGCGTCACCTGGCGGCGCGTGGTCGATATGAACGACCGGGCGCTGCGCCAGATCGTCAGTTCGCTGGGCGGGGTGGCCAACGGCTATCCGCGCGAGGACGGGTTCGATATCGTGGTCGCCTCCGAGGTGATGGCGATTTTCTGCCTGGCGACCGACCTGGAGGATCTGACCGCCCGGCTGGGCCGCATCGTCATCGGCTACACCGCCGAGCGCCGGCCGGTGCGGGCGTCCGAGCTGATGGCCGCCGGGCCGATGACCGCGCTGCTGCGTGACGCGCTGATGCCTAATCTGGTGCAGACGCTGGAGAACAGCCCGGCCTTCGTGCATGGCGGCCCGTTCGCCAATATCGCGCATGGCTGCAACTCCGTCATCGCCACGCGGGCCGCCTTGAAGCTGGCCGATTACGTGGTCACCGAGGCCGGCTTCGGGGCCGATCTGGGGGCGGAGAAATTCTTCGACATCAAATGCCGCAAGGCGGGCCTTGCCCCAGACGTGGCGGTGGTGGTCGCCACCATCCGCGCCTTGAAGATGCATGGCGGCGTGGCGAAGGAGGAGCTGGGCCGCGAGAATGTGGGCGCGGTCCAGGCGGGCTTGAGCAATCTCGGCCGGCATATCGGGAATGTGCGCGCATACGGCGTGCCGGTGGTGGTCGGCATCAACAGGTTCACCGGCGACAGCGCGGCCGAGAGCGAGGCGGTAATGGCGTTCTGCCGCGAGCTGGGCGTCGACTGCTTCCTCAATAATCATTGGGCCGAGGGCGGGGCCGGCATCGAGGCGATGGCGCGCCGCGTCGCCGAACTGGCCGATAGCGGGCAGGCGCGTTTCCAGCCGATCTACGAGGATGAGCTGCCGCTGTTCGAGAAGGTGCAGAAGGTGGCGCGCACCATCTACGGCGCCGAGGACATCGCCGCCGACGCCGCGGTGATGAAGCGCTTCGCCCAGCTTGAGGCCGACGGCTTCGGCCATTTCCCGGTTTGCATCGCCAAGACGCAGTACAGTTTCTCCACCGACGCCGCCGCCAAGGGCGCACCCACCGGCCATATCGTGCCGATCCGCGAGGTGCGCCTGTCCGCCGGGGCCGAATTCGTCGTCGTCATCTGCGGCGAGATCATGACCATGCCCGGCCTGCCCCGCGTGCCCGCCGCCAACGCCATCTTCGTGAACGGGAAGGGCCAGATCGAGGGGCTGTTCTAGCGGTTAGTCCCGCTAGTCCCTCGCCCCGGAAGGGGAG
>NZ_LPXN01000042.1 GCF_001618175.1 Oceanibaculum pacificum
GGCTGAACCCTGGATTCCCGGGGCAAGCCCGGGAATGACGGTTGAGGGGGTGGGGAATCCACAGCGCGAGCGGCGGGCAAGCCCGGCGATGAGAGCTCTCTATGTCGCCCCCTTCCCAGACCGTCACCCCCGCACTTGTTGCGGGGGTCCACGCCTCAGCCCGCTGGATCGTCGGTCGAGAAGGCTGAACCCTGGATTCCCGGCACAGGGCCGGGAATGACGGTTGGAGGGTGTCAAACGGTTAGAGAACAAGTCCCTCGCCCCGGAAGGCAGGGGGGATTGCCTCATCAATCCGCGGCTTCGACCGTGCCGGGGACTTTCGGTTCCGGCTGTTTCTCGCGCATGGTGACGAATTCCTCGGCCGCCGTGGGATGGATGCCGATGGTGGCGTCGAAATCGGCCTTGGTCGCGCCGGCCTTGAGCGCGATGCCGAGGCCCTGGACGATCTCCGGCGCATCGACGCCGACCATGTGGCAGCCGACCACGCGGTCGCTGTCGCGGTCAACGACCAGCTTCATCATCGTGCGCTCATCCCGGCCGGACAAAGTGTGCTTCATCGGCCGGAAGCGGGAGACATAGGTGTCCACCGCCTCATATTGCTGGCGCGCCTGCGCCTCGGTCAGGCCGACGCTGCCGATCGGCGGATGGCTGAACACGGCGCTCGGCACGTTGGCATGGTCGACCGCGCGCGGCTTCTTGCCGAACACCGTGTCGGCGAAGGCATGGCCCTCGGCGATAGCGACCGGGGTCAGCGCGATGCGGTCCGTCACGTCGCCCACGGCATAGATATTCTCCACCGTGGTCTGGGAATATTCGTCGACCGTGACGGCGCCCTTCTTGTTCACATGCACGCCGGCTGCCTCCAGCCCCAGCCCCTTGGTGTTGGGCGTGCGGCCGGTGGCGTACATCACCGCGTCGCACTCGATGATCTCCTCGGAATCGGTCATCAGGCTGAGGCAGGATTTCGTTTTCTCGATGGAGGTGATGTTGGTGTTGGGGGCAATGGTGATGCCCTTCTTCACCATCTCCTCGGTCAGCGCGGCGCGCACATCCTCGTCGAAACCGCGCAATGGCAGATCGCGGCGGATTGCCAGCGTGACATCCGCGCCCAGCCCGTTGAAGATGCCGGCGAACTCCACCGCGATATAGCCGCCGCCGACGATCACCACCCGGCGCGGCAGGCTCTTCAACTCCAGCGCCTCGTTCGAGGTGATGGCGTGCTCGATGCCGGGAATCTCCGGCATCTCCGGCCAGCCGCCGGTGGCGATCAGAATCTTGTCGGCGATGTAGCTCTTCTTGCCGACCTTCACGGTATGCGCGTCGACCAGCGATCCGCGCCCGTCGATCAGTTCCACCCCGGCATCCTTCAGCAGGCGGATATAGATGCCGTTCAGCCGGTCGATCTCGGTATCCTTGTTGGCGATCAGCGTCTTCCAGTCGTGCGCCGTCTCGCCGACGGTCCAGCCGAAGCCGGCGGCATCCGCGAAATCCTCGTGGAAATGCGCGGCGTAGGTCAGCAGCTTCTTCGGTACGCAGCCGCGGATGACGCAGGTGCCGCCGACCCGATAATCCTCGCAGATCGCCACTTTCGCGCCCAGCTTCGCCGAGATGCGGCTGGCGCGCACCCCGCCGGAACCGGCGCCGATGACGAAAAGATCGTAGTCGTACTGGGCCATGAGACAGCGTCCTCGGTAAGTCGAATATCGGCCACGACCTTACGGCGGCACGGCGGGATCGGCAAACCCCTGCGCTTACTTTCGCAAAAAAGAAGGGCGGCGCCCGTGCGGGTGCCGCCCCAAGTTTGCGGGGAGTTTGGGAGTGGAAAACGCGGAGGATCAGCCGAACAGCGACCAGCCGCCGAGGGAGACGCCGCCGCCGACCGACACGCCGACGCCGACCTCGACTTCGACCTCGATCATGCCGCCGATCAGGCCAACTAGGCTGGGCTGGCTGTCCTCGGCCAACCAATCGCCGAGCACGCCGGGATTGCCGCCGGTGAGCTGGGTGACTGCGTTCTCGTCGCCGATCAGCCCGTCGATCAACGCGCCGACCGGGTCGTTGCCGACGATGTCGGCGATAACGCCCTGGCTGCCGGTCACGCCGAGCCCGCCACCCGTGACATCGCCGCCGCCGGTCAGCAGGCTGTTCAGCGTGCCGCTCTGGCCGAGCAGCTGGCTGTAATCCAGCATATCGTCGGCAGCGCCGATCAGGCTGGCGCTGTTCAGCGCCTCGGTCAGCAGGCCGTCATTGCCGACCAGCGACTGCACGAAGGCGTCCGGATTGCCGGTGTGCAGCAGGCCGCTCGGACCGACCAGGCCGCCGACGATGCCGGTGCCGGTGATCAGGCCGCTGACCAGGCCATTGTCGCCCAGCAGCGTATCCAGCAGGCCGTTCTGCCCGGTGACCGGGACCAGCGCGCCGGTCGTGTCGGTGACCAGCTCCATCAGGTCCGCATCGGCGACCAGACCGCCCAGCGGCGTACCCTGCAGCAGATCCTGCAGGTCGGAAACGAGCTGCTCGGCGGTGGTGTAGCCGTTGCTGAGCAGATTGTTCAGCAGGCCGGTGGAGCCGAGCGCGGAGTCGATGAGACCGGCGGCCGTGCCGTCATTGACGTTGATGCTGTTGATCAGCTTGCCGGCCACGTCGCCCAGACCGTCGAGCGCGCCCACCAGATCTTCCATCGGCGTGTTGAGGAAGTCGAAGAGTTCGTTCTCCTGGTGATTGGTGAAATCGATGGTCGGCGGATTGTTGGAGAGCTGGCCGGCCGTCACCGGGGTGTTGCCCAGGCCCTGCAGCGTGACCAGGCGGCCATCGTCCAGCACCAGCACCAGATCGTTGCCGGAGGCGTAGGAGCGGTCCAGCGCCCGGGCCAGGGCGGCATTGTCGGCCTTCTCCTCGCCATTGAGGATCAGCAGATGATCCTCGCCCAGCGTGAAGTCGGTAATGATGGTGTTCTGGCCAGCACCCGTGCCCTCGCCGGCCGGGCCGATCGCGAAGATATCGGCGCCCGTGCCGCCGGTGACGGTGTCGTTGCCCTTGCCGGTCAGCAGCACATCGTCGCCGGCACCGCCATTCATGAGATCGTCGCCGGCGCCGGCATTCAAGATGTCGTTGCCATTGCCGCCGGACAGCTGATCGTTGCCGCGGCCGCCATACAGCGCATCCGCGCCCTCGCCGCCAATCAGCGAATCGTCGCCCTGGCCGCCCCGCAGCAAATCGTCGCCGATGCCGCCATCGATCGTATCATTGTCCTGGTTGCCATGCAGGAAGTCGTTGCCGACCCCGCCGAACATCATATCCTCGTCGCGGCCGCCATAGCCGACATCGTTGCCTTCGTCGCCATGCATCGTGTCCTGGCCCTTGCCGCCGCGCAGCAGGTCATGGTCGGTTTCGCCATGCAGAAGGTCTCGCCCCTCATTGCCCTGCATCAGGTCGCTGCCGGCGCCGCCAAAGAGCGAGTCGTTCAGTTCCAGCGGGTTGAAGCTGCTGACGGCCAGGCCGCCATAGATAATGTCAATGCCAGCCATCCCATGGATGACGTCGCTGCCGAAACGGCCCTGGAGCCGGTCATTACCGCTGCCGCCGTAAATAACATCGGCGCCATCGCTGCCAGAAAAATCAACAGCGCCGCTCATCTGAGAAAAATTCATGGAACCGGACATAATCAACCCTCCTTGCTTGAAGTTCGTGGACGAATTGATCGCATTTATCCAGTTAATTTGGAGTTAAACTCATGTTTTTACTTTGTAATGTTTTGTTATTACCTGTCGTGAATTGTTAGTTTTTGTAAGTATCCTGCGGAAAGGATTCTTTAGTAAATTAGGTATAATTTTAGTCAAATCGCTCCTGCGACGTGATCTGGAAACCCTGACGATGCGCCAAAATTTTTCCCTGCCCGACCAGCTTCGGATAGAAGCCGCCGCCGCCGGTCTGCTCGATGGACTCCCGCTGCCGGCCTGGATGGCCGATGCCGACGGCGTCATCGTCTATTGCAACAACGCCTGCGCGCAGATTCTGGGCCTTACCGTGCCGCAGACGATAGGCCGCACCTTGTGGGATCTGTTCCCGCAAGCGCAGGCGGACGAGTATCACCAGAGCAACCTTGTGGTGCTGGGCAGTAATTGCGGCCAGCAGGGGCTGGAGCGCGGGCTGACGCTCAATGACGAGCGGCGCAGTTTCAACGTCAGCAAGTTCCCGGTTACGGTCACGCTTGCCGATGGCACAGAGCAGCGCTATGCCGGGGCCATCGCCACCGACGTCACCCGCCTGACCAGCGCGCGCGACAGCGCCCTGTCGGAAAGCGCGGCGAAGGACCGGTTCCTGGCCAATATGAGCCATGAGCTACGAACCCCGCTGAACGCCATCATCGGTTTCGCCGAGATGATCGCCAGCGGCCTGTTCGCCAGCCGGCCGGGCAAGCATGAAAGCTATGCCGGCGACATCATGGCGGCGGGCCGCCATCTGCTCAGCCTGGTGAACGACATCCTGCTGGTCGCCCAGTTGGGCGCCGGGGCGGTGAAGCTGCATCTGGAGCATGTCCCCCTCGCCGAGGTGCTGCAGGAAGCCGCCAGCATCCTGCAGCCGCAGGCCGCCCGCGGCGACATCCAGGTGGAGACCGCGGTGCTGGGCGCGACGACCGCGCTGATCGACCGCCGCGCCTTCAAGCAGATCATCCTCAACCTCGCCGGCAATGCGGTGCGCCACGCGCCCGCCGGCAGCATCGTGCGACTGGAGGTCGCCGGCGAGGGCGGCGCTTTCCGGCTGCGGGTGATCGACCAGGGCAGCGGCATCCCGGTCGAGCTGCGCGAGAAGGTGGTCAAGCCGTTCAGCCAGCAGACCGAGCCGCTGCGCACCGCCGGCGGCCGCACCGGCCTCGGCCTCGCCATCGTCAGCGGCCTGGCCCAGGCTCATGGCGGCAGCCTCGCCATTGAGGACACGCCCGGCGGCGGGGCGACGATGATCGTCACCTTCCCCCAGGCTGCCGTCGCCCGGCTGGCGCAAGCCGGCTAGCGAGCGCCTCGCCCGATAAAGAAAAGGGGCCTTGCAAGAGGCCCCTTTTCCGTTCGATGCGTGGGAAGATCAAATCCCCATGCAGAGATATTTCATCTCCATGAAATCCTCGATGCCGTATTTCGAGCCTTCGCGGCCCAGGCCGGATTCCTTTACGCCGCCGAACGGGGCGACCTCAGTGGAGATGATGCCGGTATTGATGCCAACAATGCCGTATTCCAGCCCTTCCGAGACGCGCCAGACGCGGCTGAGGTCTCGGCTGTAGAAGTAGGAGGCGAGGCCGAACTCGGTATCGTTGGCCATCTTGATCGCCTCTTCCTCGGTCTTGAAGCGGAACAGCGGGGCGACCGGGCCGAAGGTCTCCTCGCGGGTCACCTTCATGTCGGTGGTGACGCCGGACAGCACTGTCGGCTGGAAGAAGCTGCCGCCGAGCGCATGCCGGCTGCCGCCGACAACCACCTTGGCGCCCTTGCCAAGCGCGTCGGCGATATGCTCCTCGACCTTCTCCACGGCGGCCATGTCGATCAGCGGCCCCTGCACCACGTCGCTCTCGAAGCCGTTGCCGACCTTCAGATTGCCGACGGCCTCGGCCAGCTTCTTGGCGAATTCGTCATACACGCCATCCTGCACCAGCAGGCGGTTGGCGCACACGCAGGTCTGGCCGGCATTGCGGTATTTGGAGGCAATCGCCCCTTCCACCGCCTTGTCGAGGTCGGCATCGTCGAACACGATGAAGGGCGCGTTGCCGCCCAGCTCCATCGAGGCCTTCTTGACCGTGGCGGCGCATTGCTCCAGCAGCACCTTGCCGATCTCGGTGGAGCCGGTGAAGGTGATCTTGCGCACGATCGGGTTGCCGGTCAGCTCGCCGCCGATGGCGGAGGCGGAGCCGGTCAGCACATTCATCACGCCCTTGGGCACGCCGGCGCGCTCCGCCAGCTCGGCCAGCGCGAAGGCGGAATAGGGCGTCGCCGTCGCCGGCTTGATGACGATGGTGCAGCCCGCCGCCAGGGCCGGCCCCAGCTTGCGCGTGATCATGGCGGAGGGGAAATTCCAGGGCGTGATCGCGCCGACCACGCCAATTGGCTCCTTCGTCACCACGATCCGCTTGTCGGCCTGGTGGCCGGGGATGGTGTCGCCATAGACGCGCTTGGCTTCCTCGCCGAACCATTCGATGAAGCTGGCGGCGTAGGCGATCTCGCCCTTCGCCTCGGTCAGCGGCTTGCCCTGCTCGGCGGTCATCAGCGCGCCGAGATCGTCCTGATTGGCCATCATCAGGTCGAACAGCTTGCGCAGGATGACGGCGCGCTCCTTGCCGGTCTTGGCGCGCCAGGCGGGCAGCGCCTTGTTGGCGGCCTCGATGGCGCGCCTGGTCTCGGACGCGCCCATCTTCGGGACGGTGCCCAGCTTGGAATTATCGGCCGGATTGGTGACATCGAGCGTCTCGCCCTTGTCGGCATCCGCCCAAGCGCCGTCGATATAGCATTGCTGCCGGAACAGCTTCGGGTCCTTGAGGGTGATGGGCAGGCTCATGGGAATCGTTTCCTACTGTCTTGTGGGGGCGGCCGCCTTTTGTCGTGCGGGGCCGTCTCGGGGGCGGGAATTCGTCGCCGCCGTCGATGCCATCCGTCTCCGGAAGCCCTCGGCGCGAGGCGCAGCATGTTACCAAGCAGCAGGCGACCCGCAACGCCCATTGCAATCTGCATATGGGATAGCTGCCCCCCGCATCAAGCAAGTCCGGTCGCCGAGGCAGGCGGAATGCAAAAAGGGGCGCCCTCTTCCGGGGCGCCCCTCAACATGATCAGCGATAAGCCAGCCCGCCCCTCCGGGCCGGCCCATCCCTTAATCCTCGTAGCGCCGACGCGAGCCGCGACGTTCGAAATCGCGGCGGTCAGTGCGCTCGCCGAAGCCGCTGCGGTCGTTGAAGCCGCCCCGGTCGCCGCCACCGCCCCCGCCAAAGCGATCGCCGCCGCCGAAGCCGCCACGATCACCGCCGAAACGGTCGCCGCCACCGGCATAGCCGCCGCGGTCATTGCCGCCGCCGCCGAAGCGCTCGCCGCCACCGCCGAAACGGTCGCCGCCACCGGCATAGCCGCCGCGGTCATTGCCGCCGCCGCCGAAGCGCTCGCCGCCACCGCCGAAACGGTCGCCGCCGCGCGGACGATCGCCGAAATTATTGCGCGGGCGGTCGCCGAAACCGCCACGCGGACGATCCTCGAACCCGCCGCCGCCCCGCGGCGCCGTGGGATCGGCGGTGCTCAAATCCAGTTCCAGAACCTGGGAGACCTGGCGTCCCTTCTGGCCCTGCTGGACCTGGCAGACAATCGTGGAGCCCTTGGGCGCATCCTCGAAGTTGGCGCGCTTCAAGGCAGAGATATGCAGGAAAACGTCGGGGGAACCATCGGCCGGCGCAACGAAGCCGTAGCCCTTTTCCGCGCTGAACCACTTCACGGACCCGTTGATGGTGGGACCGTCACCACCGGAATTGTAATCGCTCATTGGGGGATGCTCTTTCGGCAAAAATAGATTCGACCCGCGACCACCTGCCTCGACCTCGATACCTGTGGCATTGACCTCATCGATCTTCCGCGGGCCTGGAAAGTCGAGGGCCTTTTTTGGTCTCTCTCCCGACATTCCGACATTTCGGATGCCTTGAAATTGGCGCTTTCAAGGGCAAATCGCAACAGATTTTAACCGATATGGGATGACGCGAATGTTAAAGCCGCATGAGCGTGGCTTTGCCTCTTTATTCGCGGACGGCGATTGCGCTATATGATGCTGCACTTCGGTCCGGCCATGCTGGATATCGTATTTTGCTTCTCTCGCTTGCAAGAGGCCGTTCGACATGACCATGGATGAAGAAACCAAACGCCACGCCCAGATTTACGACAGCTTCGTGTCGTTCTTCAAATACTCGACCGTCGCGGTCGTCATCTCGCTCATCCTGATGGCCATCTTCCTGGTCTGATCCGGCGAGCGACGGAAAAGAAAAAGGCCGGGAATTTTCCCGGCCTTTTGCGTTGGCGGATCGTCCTGGATCAGCCGACGATTTCTTCCGGCTTGAAGAAGTAGTCGATCTCGATCTTGGCGTTCTCGGCGGAATCGGAGCCATGGACCGAGTTCGCCTCGATCGATTCCGCGAAATCCTTGCGGATGGTGCCCGGCGCGGCGTTGGCCGGGTTG
>NZ_LPXN01000043.1 GCF_001618175.1 Oceanibaculum pacificum
CCGGAGCTGGGTGAGGGGAGATCGCTACCCGTTCTCCCGCAGCACGTGGCCGGCGAGGTAGAGCGAGCCGCAGATCAGGATGCGGCCGCCGTCCCGATGGCCGCCAGCGGCGGCGATATGGGCGATGGCGGCGGGGACGCCGGCGGCGGGGGTGGCGGCGAGGCCGGCGGAGCGGGCGATAGCGGCGGTCTGGTCGGCGGGCAGGCTGTGCGGCTCGCCGGGGATGGCGACGGTCTGCACGTCGCGGGCCAGGCCGGCGAAGGGGCGCAGATATTCGACCGGCACCTTGGTATCGAGCATGCCGAACACCAGATGCAGCGGCCGGTCGGCCCATTGTGCGCGGGCGGTGGCGGCGATGACCTCGCCGGCGCCGCCATTATGGCCGCCATCGAGCCACAGCTCCCAGCCGTCGGGCAGGGCATCGACCAGCGGGCCGCGCGTCAGGCGCTGCATCCGCGCCGGCCAGCGGGCGGTCTGGAGGCCCGTGGCGATGGCCGCGTCGTCCACCGGCAGCCGCGCCATGGCGGCCTCGATAACCGCCACGGCGGTGCCGGCATTGCCGATCTGGTGCAGGCCGGGCAGCACCGGCCGCGGTAGAGCGCGCGCGCCCGATTTGCTGCGATAGGCCATGCCGTCGCCGGTCGCCTCGGCGCTCCAGTCGATGCCGCCGCGCGCCAGCGTCGCGCCGACCTTCGCGGCATAGGCTTCCAGCACCGCCAGCACCGCCGGGCTCTCGACCGCGCAGACGGCCGGCACACCTGGCTTCATGATCGCCGCCTTCTCGCCGGCGATCTGCTGGATGGTGTCGCCCAGATATTGCATGTGATCCATGGAGATGGCGGTGAGCGCGGTGGCCAGCGGACGCTCGACCACGTTGGTCGCGTCCAGCCGGCCGCCCAGCCCGGTTTCCAGGATCAGCACGTCGGCGGGCGTGCGCGCGAAGGCCAGCAGACCGGCCGCCGTGGTGATCTCGAACAGGGTGATCGGCTGGCCGCCATTGGCCTGCTCGCATTCAGCCAGATAGGCGGCGAGGCGGTCATCGTCGATCTCCGCCCCGGCGACGTAGAAGCGCTCGTTGAAACGCACCAGATGCGGCGAGGTATAGGCGTGCACCCGGTAGCCCGCCGCCTCGTAGATCGCCCGCAGATAGGCGACCAGCGAGCCCTTGCCGTTGGTGCCGGCGATATGGATCACCGGCGGCAAGCGCCGCTCCGGATGGTCGAGGGCCGCCAGGATGCGCCACATCCGGTCGAGCGACAGGTCGATCAGCTTGGGATGCAGCGCCTTCAGGCGCTCCAGGATGGTATCGGGGCCGGTCACGCTTGTACCGCCTGCCGGCAGGGCCGGCGCTGGGGGAGGGGTCAGTAGGCCGGCGGCGCGTCCGCTTCCTTGCGCGGCAGCGGCACGATGCGCGCGGTCGGCTTGCGGTCGCGCAGCAGGCCCAGGATGCGGGCCAGCGTGTCGCGCATCTCCTTGCGCGGCACCACCAGGTCGACCATGCCGTGCTCCTGGAGATATTCGGCGCGCTGGAAGCCCACCGGCAATTGCTCGCGGATCGTCTCGGCGATGACGCGCGCGCCGGCGAAGCCGATCACGGCCCCCGGCTCGGCGATGTGGATGTCGCCCAGCATGGCGAAGGAGGCGGTGACGCCGCCGGTCGTCGGGTCGGTCAGGATGACGATGTAGGGCAGGCCCTTTTCCTTCACCTTCTCGACCGCGATGATCGAGCGCGGCATCTGCATGAGCGATAGGATGCCCTCCTGCATGCGCGCGCCGCCGGAGGCGGGAATGGCGATCAGCGGCGCTTCCTGCAGGACGGCCAGCTCGGCCGCGGCCACCAGCGCCTCGCCCACGGCGATGCCCATGGAGCCGCCCATGAAGTCGAAATCGAAGATGGCGATGACGGTCTTGTGCCCGTCCATCGTGCCGTGGGCGACGATGATCGCGTCCGGCCGGCCGGTCTTGTTCTGCGATTCCTTCAGCCGGTCGCCATAGCGCTTGCGGTCGCGGAAGCGCAGCGGATCGGCCGGCGGCTTCGGCAGCTCGATGGTCTGGTAGGCGCCATTGTCGAACAGCATCTGCAGCCGGGCGACCGCGCCGAGGCGCATGTGATGGCCGCAATGCGGACAGACGCGGTGATTCTCATCCAGCTCGCGATGGAAGATCATCTGCCCGCAGCTGGAGCATTTCTCCCACAGATTATCGGGCACCTCGGTCTTCTGGACCAGGGCGCGAATCTTCGGACGGACGAAATTGGTCAGCCAATCCATGTGGCGTCAGCTCCTCAAGCCGCGGAACGGGCGTTGCGCACGCCGCCTGCCAGGTCGGCGACGAAGCCCAGGGCGGCGTCCACCAGCCCCGGCGTCGCGCGTCCGGCCGCGTCGGTATGGTCGGCGATCACCTGCACCAAAGCCGTGCCGACGACGGCGGCATCGGCGACGGCGGCAATGGCGCGCGCCTGCTCCGGCGTCTTGATGCCGAAGCCGACCGCGATGGGTAGATCGGTATGCCGCCGCAGCCTGTCAACGGCCTGGGCGACATGGGCGCTGTCCACCGACTTGGTGCCGGTGACGCCCGTGAAGGACACGTAATAGACGAAGCCCGAGGTATTCGCCAGCACGGTCGGCAGGCGCTTGTCGTCGGTCGTCGGCGTGGCGAGGCGGATGAAGGCCACATCCGCCTGCAACGCCGGCAGGCACAGCTCGACATCCTCTTCCGGCGGCAGGTCGACGATGATCAGCCCGTCGATGCCCGCCGCCTTGGCGTCGGCCAGGAAGCGGTCGACGCCGTAGATATAGATCGGATTGTAATAGCCCATCAGGATGATCGGCGTGTCCGCGTCGGCCTTGCGGAAGCCCTGCACCAGCTCGATCGTCTTGGCCAGCGACATGCCGGCCTTCAGCGCCCGCAGTGAGGCGGCCTGGATCGCCGGGCCGTCGGCCATCGGGTCGGAGAAGGGCATGCCGATCTCGATCAGGTCGGCCCCCGCGCCGGGCAGGCCCTGGATGATCTTCGCCGAAATCTCCATGTCCGGATCGCCGGCAGTGACAAAGGTGACCAGGCCGCCGCGTCCTTCGGCCTTCAGCTTGGCGAAACGGCGGGCGATGCGGGAATCGTCGGTCGTCATTAAAGCTTACCCCTCACAGCTTGCCGCGCGCCTTCAGATGCTTCAGCACGGCGGCAAGATCCTTGTCGCCGCGGCCGCACAGATTCATCACCAGCAGATGGTCCTTCGGCAGGGTCGGGGCCAGCTTGCCGACATAGGCCAGCGCGTGGCTCGGCTCCAGCGCCGGGATGATGCCTTCCTTCTCGGCGCACAGCTTGAAGGCGTCCAGCGCCTCCTCGTCGGTGGCGCTGACATAGGTCACCCGCCCCTGCTCGTGCAGCCAGGAATGCTCCGGCCCGATGCCGGGATAGTCCAGGCCGGCGCTGATCGAATGGGCGTCGGTGATCTGGCCGTCCTCGTTCTGCAGCAGGTAGGTGCGGTTGCCGTGCAGCACGCCGGGCCGGCCGCCGGTCAGCGAGGCGGCGTGCTTGCCGCTGTCGATGCCGCTTCCCGCAGCTTCCACGCCGTACATCTTCACCGACGCATCGTCGAGGAAGGGATGGAACAGGCCGATGGCGTTGGAGCCACCGCCGATGCAGGCGACCAGGCTGTCGGGCAGGCGGCCCTCGGCCTCCATCATCTGCTCGCGCGTCTCGGTGCCGATGATCGACTGGAAGTCGCGCACCATGGCCGGGTAGGGGTGCGGGCCGGCGACCGTGCCGATGATGTAGAAATGCGTCTCCGCCTTGGCGACCCAGTAGCGCAGCGCCTCGTTCATTGCGTCCTTCAGCGTCGAGGTGCCGGAGGTGACCGGCACCACCTCCGCCCCCAGCAGGCGCATGCGCTCGACATTCGGCTGCTGGCGTTCGATATCCTCCGCACCCATGAAGACCTTGCACTTCATGCCGAACAGCGCACACACCGTGGCGGTGGCGACGCCATGCTGGCCGGCGCCGGTCTCGGCGATGATCTCGGTCTTGCCCATGCGCTTGGCGACCAGCGCCTGGCCCAGGCAGTTATTGATCTTGTGCGCGCCGGTATGGTTCAGCTCGTCGCGCTTGAAGTACAGCTTGGCTCCGCCGAAATGCGCGGTCAGCCGCTCGGCGTAATACAGCGGCGAGGGGCGGCCGACATAATGCTTCAGGTAATAGTCGAACTCCGCCTTGAAGTCGGGGTCCGCCTTCGCCGCCTTGTAGGCCGCCTCGACCTCCAGGACCAGCGGCATCAGCGTCTCGGCCACGAAGCGGCCGCCGAAGATGCCGAAATGCCCGGAATCGTCCGGCCCGGCGCGATAGGTGTTGGGGATGGAACTGGCCATCGGTACTACGCCATTTCATCAGGGGTTCATGAGACGCCGCATAATGCAGACCTTGCCCCCCAGGCGCAAGGTGGGCGCAAGGTGGGCGGGTATCAGGCCGATAAGTGGGGGAGGCGATCCCTTGCGGCAAGCCTATTCGGACCGTCACACCGAGCAGTAGCGGTCCTGGATGTCGGTGTCGGCCAGCAGGGCGGCGGCGGTGTCGTGGTGGACGATGACGCCCTGGTCCATGATATAGGCGCGGTCGGAGACCTGCAGCGCGCGCTCGACATTCTGTTCGACCAGCAGCACGGTGGTGCCGGCCCGCTTCATCGCCTGAAATAGCTCGAACATCTCGTCGACCAGCACTGGCATGATGCCCTCCGACGGTTCGTCCATCATGATCAGCTTCGGGTCCGACGCCATGGCGCGGGCGATGGCCAGCATCTGCTGCTCGCCGCCGGACATGGTGTCGGCCTGCTGGGTCAAGCGCTGCTTCAGGCGCGGGAAGGTCTCGGCGATGCGGTCGATCACCGCGCGTTCCTGCCGGGCGTGCCGGGAGGCGATCAGGCCCAGGCGGATATTCTCCAGCACCGTCAGCCCGCCGACGATGCGCCGGTCCTCCGGCACATAGCCGAGGCCGAGATGGAAGCGGCGGAAGGCCGGCTGGTCCAGTATCTCCTGGCCGTCGAAGGCGACGCTGCCGGTGCGCTTGCCGACCAGCCCCATGATGGTGCGCAGGCTGGTGGTCTTGCCGGCCCCGTTGCGGCCGATCAGCGTGACGATCTCGCCGGCCTTCACCTCGAAGGACACGCCCTGGAGGATGTGGCTGGGGCCGTACCAGGCGTTCAGATTGTCGACCGTCAGCATGGCGTCCTCGCTCATTTACCTTGGCCGAGATAGACGCGGCGCACCTCGTCATTGGCGCGGATATCGTCCGGCGTGCCCTGGGCCAGCAGCTCGCCGTGATGCAGCACGATCAGGCGCTGGCAGATGCCCATGACCAGCTTCATCTTGTGCTCCACCAGCACCACCGTGCGCTCGCCCGCCAGGCGCTGGATCAGCTCCATCATGCCCTTGGTCTCCTCCGGCGACATGCCGGCGGTCGGCTCGTCGAGCAGCAGCAGGCGCGGCTCGCAGGCCAGCGCCATGGCGATCTCCAGCGCCCGCTGCTCGCCATGCGCCATGTCGCGCGCCAGGCGCGGCCCGTGGCCGCCCAGCCCGACCAGCGCCAGCAGCGCGTGCGCCTGGTCGATCAGCCCGGTCAGGTTCTCGCGCGGCCGCCATAAATCGAAGCGGCTATGCATCGCCTGCACCGCGACGCGCACATTCTCCAGCGCCGAGAGGTGCGGGAAGATGTTGGTGATCTGGAAGCTCTTGGCGATGCCCATGCGGGCAAATTCATGCTGCTTCAGGCCGGTGATGTCCCGGCCCTCGAAGCGCATGCGGCCCGAGGTGGGCGGGAACGCGCCGGAGATCACGTTGAAGAAGGTCGATTTGCCGGCCCCGTTCGGCCCGATGATCGCGGTCAGGCAGTTGCGCTCGAACCCGACCGAGACATCCTTCAGCGCGGTGAAGCCGCCGAAGCGCTTGGTCAGCCCCTCGGCTTCCAGGATCAGCTCGGTCATGGCCGGCGCACCCATTGCAGCAGCGTGCCCCATATGCCGCGCGGGAAGAACAGCACGAAGATAATGAAGATCGCCCCCAGATAGAGCTGCCAATGCACGGTCAGCAGCGTCAGCATGTCCTCGAACAGCAGGAACATCGCCGCACCGACGAACGGGCCGAAGAACGTGCCCATGCCGCCCAGCAGGCTCATCATCACCACCTGGCCGGAGGTCAGGTAGTGCAGCGTCTCTATCGGCACGATGGACAGATGCACCGCGCGCAGCGCGCCGGCCAGCCCGCAGAAGGCGCCGGACAGCACGAAGGCGGCCAGCTTGGTCGCGGCCACGTCGTAGCCGCAGGCCCGCGCCCGGTTCTCGTTCTCGCGGATCGCCTCCAGCGCCGCGCCGAAGGGCGAGGCTAGGAGGCGCGAGAACAGCCACACCGCGACCGCGACGAAGGCGAAGATGACGTAGTATTTCGTCATCGGGTCGAGGAAGTTCAGCTCCCAGCCGAACAGGGTCAGTGTGGCGATGTTCACCCCGCGCAGCCCGTTCTCCCCGCCGGTCAGGTCGACCGCCTGGTAGAAGGCGTAATAGACGCATTGCGACAGCGCCAGCGTGACCATCGCGAAATAGATGCCGCGCGTGCGGATCGCCAGGAAGCCCATGATCGCGGCGATGACCGTTGCCAGAAGCACGCCGATCAGGATCGCCGGCAGGAACGGCACGCCGAAGCTGACGATGGCCACGCCCGCGCCATAGGCCCCCGACCCCAGGAAGGCGGCATGGCCGAAGGACAGCAGGCCCGTATAGCCGAACAGCAAATTGAAGCCGAGGGCGTACAGCCCGAAGATCAGAATATTGATCGCCAGCGCCTCATAGGGCATCAGCCAGGGAAAGACGAACAGGAAGCCGATGGTCACCAGCGCGCGGTGACGGGCGATGGCGTCGTAGAACCGGTGGCGGCCCTTGGCGTGTGCCGGGGTGTGTGCCGGGCCGTGTGGTGTGACGGGGACGGTTGTTGTCTCGCTCATGCCGCCGCCCTCAGCCCATCAGCCCGGCGCGGCCGAACAGGCCTTGCGGGCGCACCAGCAGCACCAGGGCCATCAGGCCGAAGATCGCCACCTTCGCCATGTCGGGCGCGAACAGCGAGGTCATGGCGACGACGATGCCGACCAACAGCCCGGCGGTCACCGCCCCCAGCAGGGAGCCCATGCCGCCGATCACGGTGACGACGAAGGCCTCGGCCAGCACCGGAATGCCCATCTCCGGCGTCACCGCGTGGATCGGCGCGGCCAGCACGCCGGACAAGCCGGCGATGCCGGTGCCGATGCCGAACACGATCAGCCAGATTTTCGAGATGTCGATGCCCAGGACGCGCACGATTTCCGGGTCGCGCGCGCCGGCGCGGATGATCAGGCCATAGGGCGTCTTCTCGATGAACAGCCACAGGGCCAGCACCAGCACGGCGGTCGCGCCGATCAGGAACAGCCGGTAGAGCGGAAAATAGCCGATGCCGATATTCACCGCCCCGCGCAGCGCCGCCGGCGTGCTGAAGGGCTCGCCGGTGATGCCGAACAGGATGCGGATGGTCTCGACGAACACATAGCCGAGCCCGAAGGTCAGCAGCAGCGGATAGTCGATGCCGCGGCCATAGAGCGGGCGCACCAGGAAGCGCTCCACCACCAGCCCGATCGAGCCGACCGCCAGCGGCACCAGCAGCAGGGAGACCCAGAAATTGCCGGTCAGCCCGTACAGATAGACGCCGATATAAGCGCCCACCATGTAGAACGCCCCATGCGCGAAATTCACCACCGTCAGCATGCCGAAGATCAGCGAAAGGCCGATCGCCAGCAGCACGAAGATGGAGCCCAGCGCCACCCCGGTGACAAGCTGCAGCAGGATCAGGTCGAGTGTCACGCGGCTGTTTCCTCCGCGGGCCACCCCCCACCCCGACCCTCCCCCGCAAGGGGGGAGGGAGAGAGGTGCGGCCCGGCATTGCTCCCTCCCCCCTTGCGGGG
>NZ_LPXN01000044.1 GCF_001618175.1 Oceanibaculum pacificum
CTCATGCTGAGGAGCCGCGCAGCGGCGTCTCGAAGCATCAGGCAAAGCAATGAAATTCAGATTGTAGTTATAAGGCCATGCACCGGTATTACCCGGCAATACCCGGCGCTACTTCTTGGAAAGCTTGATCTTGCTTTCCTCGCCGCGCAGTAGGCGCTGGATGTTGGTCTTATGGCGGAACGCGACCAGCAGGAAGATGAACAGGGCCAGCCAGGCGCGGTTGCTGTCGGCCAGCCAGAGGCAGAGCAGCGGCGCGCTGGCGAGGCAGCCGAGCGAGGCGACTGAGGAATAGCGCAGCAGGAAGGCGAGGGCCAGCCACAGCGCGCAGGCGATCACGCCGACTGGCCAGGCGACGGCGAGCAGGATGCCCAGCGCCGTCGCCACACCCTTGCCGCCCTTGAAGGTCAGCCATACCGGGAAGCAATGCCCCAGTATGGCCCCGCCGCCGGCCAGGAGGGCGAGGTCCGGTCCGTAGATCGCGGCGATCAGCGCCGCCGCCGCGCCCTTGCCGCCATCCAGCAGCACGGTCGCGGCGGCCAGCGTCTTGTTGCCGGTGCGCAGCACGTTGGTCGCACCGATATTGCCGGACCCGATGGCACGGATATCGCCCAGCCCGGCCAGCTTGGTCAGGATCAGCCCGAACGGGATCGACCCCAGCAGATAGCCGAACAGTGCGGCGATCAGCAGTGGCAGGTTCAAGGAAAGGTCGGCGCTGTCCATCTCAGGCTTCCAGCTCGAAGATGGTCTTGCCGTTCACCATCGTGCGCAGCGCGCGGCCCTGGACCGGCAGCGTGTCGAACGGGCTGTTTTTCGATTTGGATTTAAACTTCGCCGCCTCGATGCGCCAGGGCCGGTCGAGATCGACCAGCGCCAGATCGGCGGGATAGCCTGCCGCGAGCTGTCCCAGCTTGAGCCCCAGGATCGCCGCCGGCCGGCAGGTCAGGGCCGCCAGCACGTCGAGCAGGGCAAGCTTGCCCTGATGCACCGGGGCCAGGCTGAGCGCCAGCAGCGTCTCCAGCCCGACCGCGCCGGATTCGGCCTGGGCGAAGGGCAGGCGCTTGGAATCCTGGTCGTGCGGGCTGTGGTCGCTGGCGATGGCGTCGATGGTGCCGTCGGCGATGCCGGCGATGACCGCCAGCCGGTCGGCCTCGCTGCGCAGCGGCGGCGACAGCTTGGCGAAGGTGCGGTAATCGCCGACAGCGCCCTCGTTCAGGGTGAAATAGGGCGGGGCGGTATCGCAGGTCACCCGCAGGCCGCGCGCCTTGGCGCGGCGGATCGCCTCGATGGAATCGGCGGTCGAGACATGCGCGAAATGCAGCCGGCTTCCGGTCAGCTCCAGCAGGCGCAGATCGCGCTCCACCATGATCGTCTCGGCGGCGGGGGGAATGCCGGGCAGACCCAGGCGGGTCGCCCATTCGCCTTCGTTCATGCCTGCCTCGTTGGTGAGGCTGGGTTCTTCCGCGTGCTGCACGATCAGTTGGCCGAAGGTCCGGGCGTAGGACAGCGCCAGGCGCATCACCTGGGCGCTGGCGACGGTCTTGATCCCGTCCGTGAAGCCGACCGCGCCGACGCCGGTCAGCAGCCCCATCTCGGTCAGTTCCTTGCCCTGCAGCCCGCGCGTGGCGGCGGCGTAGGGGAAAATCTTCACCAGCCCGATCTTGCGCGCCTCGCGGGCGATGAACTCGACCAGCGACTGGTCGTCGATCACCGGCTGGGTGTTGGGCAGGGTCGCCAGGCTGGTGATGCCGCCGGCCGCCGCCGCATGCGCGGCGCTGACCAGGTTTTCCTTATGCTCCTCGCCGGGTTCGCGGATCTGCACCCGCATATCGACCAGGCCGGGCAGCAGCGCCTTGCCGTCGCACTCGATCACGCTGTCGGCGGCGGCGTCGGCCAGCGCGCCGAGGGCGGCGATCCTCTCGCCCTCGACCAGCAGGTCGCCGACACGGTCCAGCTTGCTGGCGGGATCGAGCAGCCGGGCGTTCTTGAACAGGATGCGCTTCGTCATTTCAGGCCCGTCCCGGCTTTCGGGTCGTTGTGCTTGGCGGCCAGGAAGGCGGCGTGGTTCTGCGCCAGCACGTCCAGGCAGGCCATGCGGACGGCCACGCCCATCTCCACCTGCTGGTGGATCAGCGAACGATCGATATCGTCGGCCACGTCGGTGTCGATCTCCACGCCCCGGTTCATCGGGCCGGGATGCATGATCAGCGCGTCCGGCTTGGCCGCGCCCAGCTTCTCGTAATCCAGCCCAAAGAAGTGGAAATATTCCCGCACGGACGGCACATAGGCGCTCTTCATCCGCTCGGTCTGCAGGCGCAGCATCATCACGATGTCGCAGCCGGCGATGCCTTCGCGCATGTCGTGGAACACCTCGACGCCCAGCTTGTCGATATTGCTGGGCAGCAGCGTCGGTGGGGCGACCACCCGCACCCGCGCGCCCATCGTGGTCAGCAGATAGATGTTGGAGCGCGCCACGCGGCTATGGGCGACGTCGCCGCAGATCGCCACTTCCAGCCCGTCGATCCGGCCCTTGCGGCGACGAATGGTCAGCGCGTCCAGCAGCGCCTGGGTCGGATGCTCGTGGCTGCCGTCGCCGGCATTGATGACCGCGCAATTCACCTTCTCGGACAGCAGCTTCACCGCGCCCGATTCGCCGTGCCGGATGACCAGAACGTCGGAATGCATGGCGTTCAGCGTCATCGCCGTGTCGATCAGCGTCTCCCCCTTTTTCACCGAGGAGGAGGCGACCGACATGTTGATCACGTCGCCGCCCAGCCTTTTGCCGGCGAGCTCGAAACTGGTGCGGGTGCGGGTCGAATTCTCGAAGAACAGATTGATCAGCGTGCGGCCGCGCAGGATGGCGGATTTCTTCTCCGGCCGGCGGCTCTGCTCGACATAGGAATCGGAAAGGTCCAGCAATCCCGCGATCTCGGGCGGATGGAGCCCTTCGATGCCAAGCAAATGGCGGTAGCGGTAGAAGGAACAGGGCTCGGCGGGGGCGGTGCTGTCGGCTGTCATGAGCCGGGACTATAGGCAGGCGCGGCGGCGGCGTCCAGCGCGCTCAACAGGCTTTTTCGGGTGGCAGCCGGCCGGCCCCGTCGCTAGGGTAGCGACCAAGCGATCCGTCCGTTTCGAGGTCTCCCATGCTGCTCAGCTACATGGTCATCGACGATTTCTACCAGAACCCGATGGAGGTGCGCCAACAGGCGCTCGCCCTCACCTATCCGAAGCCGGAGGGCACGGTTTATTACTCCGGCCGCAACTCGGTGGAATCCATGCTGCCGCCGCAGACCGACCAGATGTTCAGCACCATCCTGCACGAGCCGGTGGTGGGTAACCGCCGCATGGCGCATGGCCGCTGCCGGCTGGCGCTGGGCGGCGATCCCAGGCCGGCGGAAATCCATGTCGATCAGAATTGCGTGTGGGCCGGCATCGTCTATCTGACCCTGCCGGACTATTGCCAGGGCGGCACCGAATTCTTCCGCAACAAGGAGTTCGGCACCGAGCGCGCGCCGGTCAGCGACGAGGAAGCGCGGAAATTCTATAATATGCCCGACCGCACCACGGCGGTGGATACGGTGCTGGGCAAGGACGGGCGCGACCTCGCCAAATGGGAAAAAATTCTTACCCTGCCGATGAAGTTCAACCGCTGCGTCCTGTTCCGCCCCTGGCTGTGGCATACCAGCGGCCCGGAATTCGGCAGCGGCCCGCAGGATGGACGGCTGATCCAGCTTCTGTTCTTCCAGGCGGGGCAGCCGCCGCAGCCCCAGGCGCAGCGGCGCGGCTAGAACCGCAGAACCAGCCGGTTGATGCCGTTCAGCGCCCGGTAGATTGGCTGGAAGAGGGTCATGAAAGCCGCCCAGTCCGGCAGTTTCTCCATCTCGCGCTGGATATCGCTCAGCGTGCGCCGGCCATCGATGCGCGACAGGATCGCCGGGGCCTGGCGGGGCAGGGGCAGGGTGACCGGCAGCCCGTCGAACGCCCCCTTGATCGCACCCTGCTGCTGCACCGATTTGGCGATGGCGGCGGCGTCCCACTCGATCAGCAGCGGGATCGCGTCCGGCGATGGCCGGGCGACGCTGCCGGCCTCGCGCGTCAGATAGGCGATATGCAGTTTCATGTTGCTGGCCAGCCGCTCGGCCAGGGCCGCCTGCTCCAGCGCCGGCAGGGTGGCGGCGCGCTTCGCCAGCGCCGGGTCGGCCAGGTACAGGCCGGGGTCGTAGCGGATCGGCTCGATGAAGCTGGCGACCGCCAGCCCGGCACCGGCCGCCAGTTCGGCCAGTTGCGGCACGGTATAGGCCCGGTCCTGGCGGTGCAGAAGCAGGTCCACCAGCTCCGCGTCGCCGCGCTGATGGTCGCCCAGGATACGGTTCTGCCGGAAGGCGTTGGTCGCCGGCAAAATCTTCAGCAATTGCTTGGCGAGGCCGACTTGTTCGTTCAGGGGCATGTCGCCGGCAAGCTGGCGAAGCGCCGCCTGTAGCGGATAGACGCCGGTGCGGCCATACTCGCCATAGACCATCAGGCCGATGCCGCCGCCCGGCGCCAGCGCCCCCGTCAGGCTGGCGAGGCCGGCCGCCGGGTCGGGCAGGTGGTGCAGCACGCCGCAGCAATCGATATAGTCGAAACCGCCCAGCCCCAGCGCCCCCAACTCCAGCAGCGAGCCGTTCAGGAATCGCACATTGGCCAGCCCGCGGGCCGCGATGCGCTGCTCGGCGATGGCGCGCGAGGCGCTGGATAAATCGAGATAGACGATCTCCGCGGGGGTGCGGGCATCGGCCAGTTGCTGCGCCAGCATCACCGTCGCGTCGCCGGTGCCGCCGCCGGCGACCAGCGCGCGGAAGGGCCGGGTCCAGTCGCGCCGCCCGCCGAACAGGTAATGGTCGATCTCCAGCAATCGGCTGGGCGAGCCGGTGATCAGCCGCGCCTTCTCCTCCGCCGGGTTGCGTCCCGGATAGGGATAGGCCTCGTACTGGTCCTGGACGGGATTGGACATGCGTGCCTCGTTTTGCGCCTCGGCATTCGACATACCCCAGCGCGCCAAGCCGGTCGAGGGCCGACGCGCTTACTTATGCTTGGACCGGCTGCCGGGATTTGTCATGCTGCCTGACAATAAGGACAGGGGACACTCATGGACACGCAGCAGCAGACCACCGTTATCCGCAAGGCCGATTGGGTCGTCGCCTGGGATGCGGAGAAGAATCGCCACGTCTATCGCCGGGGCGTCGACATCGCCTTCAAGGGCACTAACATCCTGCATGTCGGGCCGGACTATGACGGCCCCGCCGATACCGAAGTGGATGGCCGCAGGAGCGTGGTGCTGCCGGGGCTGATCAACATCCATTGCCATCCCTACAACCAGCCGACCTACAAGGGCGTACGGGAGGAGCTGGGCAATCCGAAGCTCTATATGAGCGCGCTGTACGACCGCACGGCGCTGTTCCAGACCGATGCCGCCGGCAGCAAGGCGACCTGCGCCTATGCCCTGTCGGAAATGCTGCTGAGCGGCGTCACCACCGTCGCCGATCTGTCGCCCAACTATGAGGGCTGGCTCGACGTGCTGGAGCAGAGCGGGCTGCGCGCCTATGTGACGCCGCAGTTCCGAGAGGCGCGCTGGGACGTGCCGACCGGCCACCGGCTGGATTTCGTCTGGGATAAGGAAGCCGGCCGCACGCAATACGCCCGGGCGCTGGATATCGTCGACAAGGCGGTGGCGCATCCGTCCGGCCGGCTGTCCGGCATCGTGATGCCGGCGCAGATCGACACCTGCACGGCGGAGCTGTTCCAGGATTCGATGAAGGCGGCGCGTGCCCGTGGCCTGCCCTTGCAGACCCATGCGGCGCAGAGCGTGGTCGAGTTCCACGAGATGGTCCGCCGGCATGGGCTGACGCCGATCGAATGGCTGGATGAGATCGGCTTCCTGGCGCCGGACGTGACCATCGGCCACGGCATCTTTCTCGACCATCACTCGCTGATCAATTGGGAGAGCCGCACCGACCTCGCCCGATTGGCCAAGAGCGGGGCGACGGTGGCGCATTGCCCGGTCGTGTTCTCGCGCTACGGCCACACGCTGGAGCATTTCGGGAAATATCTGGAGGCCGGGGTGAACATGGCCATCGGCACCGATACCCACCCGCATAATCTGTGGGAGGAGATGCGCCTGGCGGCCACGCTGGCCAAGGTGAACGCCCGGGATTTCCGCGCCGTCACCACCGCCGACATGTTCAACGCCGTCACCATCGGCCCGGCGAAGGCGCTGGGCCGGCCGGATATCGGGCGGCTGGCGCCGGGGGCGAAGGCGGATATCGTGCTGGTCGATGCCGCACATCCGATCATGCGGCCCTTGCGCGACCCGCTGCGCAGCCTGGTCTATACCGCGGCCGAGCGGGCGGTGACCGATGTCTATGTCGACGGCGTCAAGCGGGTCGAGAATGGCGCGGTGCTGACCTTCGACTTCGCCGCCGCCGCCGAGCAGGTGGAGCAGGGGCAGATCCGCGCCGAGGCTCGCGTGCCGGAACGCAACCCGAAGGGCCTCACCGGCCGGGACATAGCGCCGCTGAGCCTGGAGGAAATCTAGGCCGCCTGCTTTAGATCGAGCGCGGTCCAGATATCCTTCAGGGCCGCGACCAGCCGATCCATCGCCGCATCGTCATGCAGCGGGCTCGGGGTCAGGCGCAGCCGTTCCGTGCCGCGCGGTACGGTCGGGTAGTTGATCGGCTGGACATAGATGGCGTGGCGCTCCAGCAGCAAATCGCTGGCCTGCTTGCAGCGCGCCGCGTCGCCCACCAGCACCGGCACGATATGGCTGGGGGCCTCGATGATCGGCAATCCGGCGGCGCGCAGCTTGCCGCGCAGCGTCTCCGCCCGTTCCTGGTGCAGGCTGCGCAGGGCGGCGCCGCCGGCTTCCTTCAGAAAGCGCACGCTGGCCAGCGCGCCGGCGGTGATCGCCGGCGGCAGCGCGGTGGTGAAGATGAAGCCCGAGGCATGCGAGCGCAGGAAGTCCACCAGCATGTCCGAGCCGGCGACATAACCGCCCATCAGCCCGAAAGCCTTGCCCAGCGTGCCCTGGATAACGTCGACCCGGTCCATCACGCCGTCGCGCTGCGCCACGCCCGCGCCGTGCCGCCCGTACAGGCCGACCGCATGCACCTCGTCCAGATAGCTGAGCGCGCCATGGCGCTCGCACAGATCGAGGATATCGCCGATGGGGGCGATGTCGCCATCCATCGAATAGACCGATTCGAAGGCGACCAGCTTCGGCCGGTCGGGATCGGCCTCGGCGAGCAATTGTTCCAGATGGGCAACGTCGTTGTGGCGGAAAATCTTCTTCTCCGCGCCGGAATGGCGGATGCCCTGGATCATCGAGGCGTGGTTCAGCGCGTCGGACAGGATTAGGCAGTTCGGCAGCGACGCCGCCAGGCAGGACAAGGCCGCCTCGTTGGCGACATAGCCGGAGGTGAAGAGCAGCGCGGACTCTTTGCCGTGCAGCTCCGCCAGCTCCTGTTCCAGCAGCACATGGTAATGCGTGGTGCCGGAGATGTTGCGCGTGCCGCCAGCACCCGCGCCGGTGCGGTCGATAGCTTCGCGCATCGCCGCCAGAACGGTTGGATGCTGGCCCATGCCGAGATAATCGTTCGAGCACCACACGGTGACCGGCCGGCTCTGCGCTCCGCCGACATGCTGGCGCGCGGCGGGAAACCGGCCGGCCTCGCGCTCCAGATCGGCAAAGACCCGGTAGCGGCCCTCGCCCTGCAACTGCGCGATTCGCTCGGCGAAGAAGCGCTGATAATCCATGGTCGCGACCTCGGTATTTCTTTTGATCATACCATAGGCAGCCGGGACCGTATCGTCAGCCGCGCGGAATGTCGCGGGGCTAGTGGAGTGGGCGGCCCGATGCTTCGAGACGC
>NZ_LPXN01000045.1 GCF_001618175.1 Oceanibaculum pacificum
GCGTCTCGAAGCATCGGGCGGCGTCACCAATGCGGCTTATGCCGTGACCATGTGGTTGTCCCAGTGCGCGGTCGCCAGGAACAGCGTGTGCAGACGCCGCGACGCGCCGCTGAGCGCGTTGCAGGCGATGGCGTCGCCCATGCCGCTGGACAAAAGGAAGCCGCCGGCCGGCCCGGCCGCCGTCAGCCCGCAGCAATCGGCCATCTCCACGGATCCCAGCAGCCGTCGCGCGGCGACGTCCCAGAAGATCGCCCGCCCGCCGCGCGGCGAGCTGACGCCGAGGACAGCGCCGCTGCTGTCGACGGCGGCGCTGCCGCAATAATTGTTCAGCCGGTTCAGCAGCGGGTCCGGCAGCTCCAGCAGTTCCAGCCCGCCGGCCGAGGCCAGCGCCACCAGCGGCACCAGATCGCCGGACGGCCCCTCATACTGCATGGCGATTCCGACCTCGCCGGTCGCGGTCACCGCCATGTGGCGCAGGCTGAGCTGGAACAGCTCCGCCTCCAGCCGGTGCTGGGCGACGATCTCGCGCTGCTTCCAGTCGATGAAGGCGACGGAGGAATCCATCTCCATCAAATTCAGCTTGGCGCGCGGCGCGTCCGGATGGGTCAGGATGCCGCCATTGGCGACGATGATCGTGCGCCCGTCGGGCAGCAGCCTGAGGTCATGCGGGTCCAGCCCGCCGCTCGGCATCTCGCCCAGCCGGCGGTAATTATCCTCGGCGTCGTATAGGCCGATCACGCCCAGCTCGCCGGCATAATTCATCTCGGTCGCCAGCAGGATGCGCCCGCCATCGACATAGAGGCCGTGCCCGGCGAAATTGCGATCCTCGGCATTGGCGATGGTGTGGCGCACAACGCCGGCCGCCAGATCGACCACCAGCGCGAAATTCCCCGGCCGGCGCGCCATGAACACCGCCTCCGCCCCACCGGGCCGCAGCGTCGCGCCATGACCGCGCGCCGGCAGGGGCAGGTCGAACACCCGGTTGCCGGCATCGTCGAAGGCGGCGGCATAGAAGCGCCCCGCATCGTCGGCCCGGGCGCTGAGATAGAGCGGCTCCCGCGCGGCGGCGCGCAGCGGCAGCGGCACGGCCCCGGCGGCGGCCAGCCCGGCGAGGGCGGAGCGCGTCAGCAACGCGCGGCGGGAGAGCATCATGATCAATCTCCATCCATGGCGTTGAAACCGACCGGGATATCCAGCACGGCGGTCAGCCGCTGGGTGAAGAGCTGCTTCATCGCCGATGCCTCCTTGACCAGCTGTTGCAGCGTCGCGCGCGCCGCCTTGTCCTCGACCGCCTGTTCCAGCGGCAGCGAGACCGAATTGGCGGTGGCGATGGTCTGGGTGAAGGCGCGGCGGAACAGATCGTCCAGCTTCTTGTCCGAGGCGGCGACGGCGGCGCTGAAACCGTCGAGATAGAGCGCCTGCCCGGCCTCCAGATTCAGCACCACATTGCGCATCGAGCGCGCGCTGCGCCAGGATTCGGCGAGGCGCGGCCGGGCCTTGTCGAGGGACGCGCCCAGCGGCCGGGCGATCTTGTGGTCGGCGACGATCTCCACCGTGCCGTACAGGCTCTTGAACAGGTCGAGCGTCGCTTCCTTCGGCTCCTGGTAATGCGTGTTCGGCGTGCCGGCGATGGCGACCGTATGGGCGAAGCCCTCCGGCTTGGTCCAATCCCCCCGGATGTCCTTCGCCATGTCGGCCAGATTCTGGGAAATCGCCGTTACCAGCTTGCAGCGAAACGCCGAATCGGCATTGCTGGCGCTGAATTTCGCCAGCGCCTGCTCCTCGAACAGCACCCGCTCCAGCGCCGGGAAGCCCTGCACCGCGACGCCGCTGCTCTGGAACGCATCCTGGGTGATCTGGCCCTCGTCGCGGCTCGCCAGCAGCTCGCCCAGCTGCTTGCCGGCGCTGTTGCGCGGATCGGGCCAGAAAGCCAGCCGCATCGAGCGCATGAACAGCTCCACCGGGCCGAAGCGGACATGCTGAATCTGCTGCCAGGCATCGACCGAATCATGGAAGGCGTCGGTCAGCGCCTGGTAGCGGGCATCGCCGGGGGCGGCGCAGAATTCCCGCGCGGCGTCGTTCAGCGCCGCGGTCGACTGCTCCAGCGTGCGATAGCGCGGGATGACATGGGTCTCGACCGCCGCCTTGTTCAGCGCCGCGTAATCGGCGGCGGCGTGCGCCGCCGGGGCGGCCAGCGCCAAGGCCAGGACCAGCGCGGTTTTCCGGATCATGCCACTTCTCCTATAGCGAATTCAGGAAGGCGAGCAGGGCGTCCCGCTCGTCCTTGCTCATCTCCACGACACGCTGCTTGGCGGGCTCGGCCTCGCCGCCATGCCAAAGGATCGCCTCCAGCAGGTTCCGCGCCCGGCCGTCATGCAGGAAATTGGTGTGGCCGCTGACAATCTCGGTCAGGCCGATGCCCCAGAGCGGCGGGGTGCGCCATTCGCTGCCGGTGGCGACGCTTTCCGGGCGGCCGTCGGCCAGCCCCTCGCCCATATCGTGCAGCAGCATGTCGGTATAAGGCCAGATAAGCTGAAAGGATTGCTCCGGCATGTCCTTCAGCCGCTGGGTAACGAATTTCGGCCGATGGCAGGCGGTGCAGCCGGTCTCGTAGAACATTTGCTTGCCGCGCAGCACCGTTGGATCGTCGACGTCGCGCCGCGCCGGCACGCCCAGATTGCGGGAATAGAACACCACAAGGTCCATCATCTGCCGGGTGACCTCGACGCCTTCGGCCTCATCGTCGCCGGTCGGGGCCTCGCGGCAGATTTTCTGCGGCTCGGTGCATTCGCCCCAGGAGGTCGGCGTCAGGTAGGAGGACAGGCCGATATCCCCGGCGAAGGCATGCGACACCTGCTGTGCCATGTTCGGCTCGCCGGCCTTCCAGCCGAAGCGGCCCAGCGCCAGTTCGCCCTTCTCCACGTCCCAGATGCGGTTCGCCCGGCCGGAGATGCCGTCGCCATCCTTGTCGTCGGGATCGGCCCAGGACAGGATGTCCGCCTCGGCGACCGCCTCCAGCAGCCCCATGCCGATCATCGGCGGCGCGACGCGGGGCGACAGCATCGCGCCCGGATGCAGCGGCCCGTATTTCAGATTCTCCGCGCTGTAGGTCGGCTTGCGCAAAGTGACCACCGCGCCGTCCGACAGGGTGACGGGAATTTCCTCATAGGCGATCTTCATCTCGCCTTCCGGCTCATGACCCTGGATGGCGAAATTCTGCAACTGCGTGCCATAGACCGGATCGGCGATGATCGAGACCCGGTGCGAGTCCAGCAGCGCCTGCTGCGCGGCATCCTGCGCCGGGATGCTGAGGCGCAGGAACATCGACACCGCCGCCTCGTTCTCGGCCGGCGGCGAACCGCGCCCGTCCTTCAGATGGCAGCCCTGGCAGGAGCGGGAATTGAACAGCGGCCCCAGCCCGTCCGAGGACAGGGTGGAGCTGGGGGCCGACACCCAGATTTTCCGGAAGATGCCGTCGCCGACCCGGAAATCGAGCTGCTTTTCGAAGCTCATCGTGCCGGACGGATGGGAAAAGACGCTGGTGTTCAGCGGCTTATGGACCGTCGCCCCGCCGGCCTGGTTGACCTCGAACTTCTCGGCCTCGTCGAAGCTGGTGGCGGGCTTCACCACGGCGGCGATGCGGGCCTTCTCGGCCGGGCTGGCGGCGCTGAGCGGGGCCATCGCCGCCGCCAGCAGGCCGGCCCCGATGGCGAGGCCGAGAACAGGGTGATGATGCCGTCGCAGGCGGGGCATGGCGTTTGACTTCTAACTACGGAAACGGGGAGAGGCCGCGCCCCTCCCCGCCTTGGCTTACTGGAAGACGGCGGCCGGATTGTCCAGGCTGTCCGAGCCCTCGAAGGAGATCGGCTGAAGGTCCAGGAGGGCGACGATGCGCTCGATCGAGCGGGTCTGCTCGGTCAAGGCCGCGATCACCGCCTCCAGCGTGGCGTTGCCTTCGGCATTGCCGGCGGCCAGCATCTGGTCATAGGCCTCCACGGTCTCCGCGCGCGCCTTCATCTTGCGGGCGGCGGCCAGGGTGGCGTCGAACTTCTGCTTCATCTCGGCGGCCAGGACGGGATCCTCCGCCTTCACCAGATCGGCCAGGCTGGGGCCGTTCACCACGGTCTTGCCGTCGATCCGGCTGTAGCTGGCGAAGTAGATCGCCCGCATGCCGACAATGTCGTAATAGTGCGAATTATGCGTGTTGTCGGAGAAGCAATCATGCTCCTCCTCCGGGTCGTTCAGCAGCAGGCCCAGCTTCATGCGCTCGCCGGCCAGCTCGCCATAGGACAGGCTGCCGATGCCGGTCAGCATCGCCGTCAGCGCGGTGCCGCTGTCGCCCTCCAGAAGGCCGGCGCGGGCTTCGCCGCCCTCGGCCCAATTGCCGACCATCTCTTCCAGATCGTCGATCAGCAGGTCGGTGGCGACGGACAGATACTGGCCGCGCCGGTCGCAATGGCCGTTGGTGCAGGCGGAGCCCTTGGCGTAATCGGTCCAGGGCCGGTTGCCCGCCCCCGGCCCGGTGCCGTTCAGATCCTGGCCCCAGAGCAGGAATTCGATGGCGTGGTAGCCGGTCGCCACATTGGCCTCGACGCCGCCGATCTCCTGCAGCGTCTCGGACAGCAATTCCTTGGTGATGGTGCTGGCGTCAATCTCCTCGCCGCCATGGGTGATCTTGCTATTGGCGATCACATTGGCGGTGTAGAGCGGGTTCTCGTCGGAATCCTGGCCGTAGGAGGCATCGACGTAATCGATCAGCCCTTCGTCCAGCGGCCAGGCGTTCACCTTGCCTTCCCAATCATCGACAATGGCGTTGCCGAAGCGGAACGCCTCGGTCTGCTGGTAGGGCACGCGGGCGGCAAGCCAGGCGCGGCGCGCGGTCGTCAGGGCGGCGGCGCTGGGCGTCTCCACCAGCGCATTCACCGCCTTTTGCAGCGCCTTGGCGCGGATCAGCGAATCCTCGTACATCGCGTGCGCGATATCGGCATAGGTTTTCACCACGCCCTTGGCGTCCGGTGCTGCCATGGCCGGCGCCGTCGCGAAGGCCGCCATGCCCATCGCCGCGACCGCAAGGATCGTCTGCCTCATTGTTCCCCTCCTGCTTCATTCGAGCGTCACGCATGATAATGCGAGTGATTTCCGTTCTCAATGAGCACTAACGCGGCTGCGACAAGATGGCAAGCGTCAGTGGCGTATCCCGTTAAGAAGCGGTAAGACAGCGGAAAGGATTTTTTGCTAAATTGTTCAGATAGAGGCGAAAAAGCCTCCCCCACCTTGGCGCAGGCATATTTCTGATCATGACCACAGATACCCAGTGGTGCCGCGATCTCCCGGTGGTCGTCACCGGCGGCGTCGGCTTTATCGGCTCCAACCTGGCCTTGCGGCTCGAAGCGATGGGCGCCAGGGTCACGGTGATCGACCGGCTGCTGACCCAATATGGCGCGAACCGCTATAACCTCGCCAATCCGCTGAACCCGGACCAGGGGGCGCGCCGCATCGAGCTGATCGAGGCGGATATCGGCGATGCGGAGAAGATCGAGCAGGCGGTGGCCGGGGCGGGCATGATCTTCAACATCGCCGGCCAGACCTCGCACATGGATTCCATGCAGAAGCCGCTGGAGGACATGGCGCTGAACCAGATCGCCAACATCAAGTTCCTCGATCTGGTGCGTGCGGTGAATCCGGGCGTGCGGCTGGTGTTCTCCAGCACCCGGCAATTCTACGGCCCGCCGCGCTATCTGCCGGTGGACGAGGCGCATCCGATCTTCCCGCCCGACATTAACGGCGTGCACAAATACGCGGCCGAGAGCTACCACATGCTGTATTCCCGCGTGTATGGCATGAAGATATCGGCGTTGCGGCTGACCAACGTGTACGGCCCGCGCATGCGCATCAAGGACGCCAAGCAGACCTTCCTGGGCATCTGGGTGCGCCACGCCATCCAGGACACCGAGTTCGAGGTGTGGGGCGGCGACCAGCGGCGCGATTTCTCCTATGTCGACGATCTGGTCGATGCGCTGCTGGCCACCGCGACCGCCGACGCGGCGATCGGCAATGTCTATAATGTGGGCGGCTTCCCGTCGGTGACGCTGCTGGAGCTGGCCGAGCTGCTGGTGAAGGTCGGCGGGTCGGGCCGGTTCCTCTTGAAGGCCTTCCCGGAGGAGCGCAAGAAGATCGATATCGGCGATTATTATTGCGACGACAGCGCCTTCCGCGCCGCCACCGGCTGGGAGCCCAGAATCGACCTGGCCGAGGGGCTGGCCCGCAGCATCGCCTATTACCGCGCCAACGGCGCCCATTATCTCTAAGGTTCCCTTTCTCTCTAAGGCTCAGAGCATGATCCCGCAGACCGACCCGAAGGCCGCCTACCTCGCCCAGCGCGCCGAGATCGATACCGCCATTACCCGCGTGCTGGAGGGCGGCCGCTATATCCTCGGCGCCGAGGTCGAGGCGTTCGAGCAGGAATTCGCCGCCTATATGGGGGCCAAGAACGCCGTCGGCGTGGCCAGCGGCACCGATGCGCTGATCCTGGCGCTGAAGGCGCTGGGCGTCGGGCCGGGCGACGGCGTCGTCACCGTCTCGCACACCGCCGTCGCCACCGTCGCGGCCATCGAGCTGACCGGGGCGACGCCGATCCTGGTCGATATCGACGATTACTACACGATGGATGTCGAGGGATTGGCCGCCACGCTGAAGGGCTGGTCGGTCAAGGGCGTGACGCCGAAAGTCGTGATCCCGGTGCATCTCTACGGCCAGCCGGCCGATATGCGCGGCATCATGGAGCTGGCGCTGGCGCACAGCCTGATCGTGCTGGAGGATAATTCCCAGGCGCATGGCGCGACGCTGGACGGAACGATGGTGGGCCGCTTCGGCCGCATCGCCGCCTACAGCCTGTATCCGACGAAGAATCTGGGCGCCATCGGCGATGCCGGGGTGATCGCCACCGACGACCCGGTGCTGGTGGAGGCGCTGAAGGCCTTGCGCGAATATGGCTGGCGCGAGCGCTATATCAGCGACATCGCCGGCTTCAACAGCCGGCTCGACCCGTTGCAGGCCGCCATCCTGCGCGCCAAGCTGACCCGCCTGGCCGCCGATACCGACCGCCGCCGGGCGATCGCCGCGCGCTACGATGCCGGCCTTGCCGGCGTGGCCGGGCTGGAGCTGCCGGCGACACGGCCGGGCGCGCAGCCGGTCTATCACCAATATGTCGTCGCCACCGACCGGCGCGACGCGCTGCAGGCGGCGTTGAAGGAAGCCGGCGTCGGCACGCTGATCCACTACCCGGTGCCGGTGCATCTGCAACGCGCCTACAAGGACCGCGTGCCGCTCTCCCCCGCCGGCCTGGCCCGCACCGAGCGCGCCGCCGGCCGCATCCTCAGCCTGCCGATGTTCCCGCAGCTCACCGACGCCCAGGCCGACAGCGTGATCCAGGCGATCAAGGCAAGCCTGTAATCGCCTGCGCTGTAGGGAGAGCCGGCCGCCGCCCCCTTCGAGACGCCCCTGCGGGGCTCCTCAGGACGAGGGGAGAGGCGGGATCGGCGGTGCCAAGAGTTCTTTAATCCGGCCGTACCGCCCAGCTCCCTCATGCTGAGGAGCCGCGAAGCGGCGTCTCGAAGCATTCGGCCGCTTCCGTGCTTTTCTCGCCCAGCCCCCCCTACTCCCACCGTCACCCCCGGCCTTGTGCCGGGGGTCCAGGCTTCCGCCCGCTGGAACGACAATCGAGTTAGCTGGACCGTGGACCCCCGGCCCCTCGGATCAAGTCCGAGGGTGGGCCGGGGGTGACGGGCAGAG
>NZ_LPXN01000046.1 GCF_001618175.1 Oceanibaculum pacificum
CTAAGCTCCTTCGTCGCTAAGCCTCGCCAACCCTCTCCCCTTCCGGGGCGAGGGATTCTCCTACTTTTTCTTTTTCTTTTTTCTTCTACGTGAACCTAAAGCGCCAGGGGCGGGGCGGGCTGGCGGGCGAGGAGCCCTCTTCGCGCATGTTTTGCTTATGGAGGATGCATGGCCCGTGCGGCTGGGCTAGGCTTCGCCCGTGGGTTGCGGGGTGGGTTGCGGGGCGGGGCGATGCGGCAGGAAGCGGCCATCGGGGCGGGCGAAGGGCGGGGGGTTGCGCGCCCGCTCGCCTGGCTGGCCGGCGAATTCCTGGCGGAGCGCAGCCGCTGGCCGCTCTGGCTGCCGGTGCTGCTGGGGCTGGGCATCGGCGGCTATTTCCTGCTGCCGATGGAGCCGCCGGTCTGGCTGGGCGCGGCGCTGCTGCCGCCCTTCCTGGGGCTGGCGATCCTGGCGGGGCAGGGCAGCGCGCTGCGTCTGCTGGGGATAGCGCTGGTCGCAGTGGCGCTGGGCTTCGCGGCGGCGCAGCTGCGCACGGCGACCATCGGCACGCCGCTGCTGGAAAAGCGCATCGGGCCGGCGGCGGTGCAGGGGCGCGTGATCGAGATCGAGGCGCGCGCCGGCGATTGGCGGCTGACGCTGGACCGCCCGGTGCTGGCCCGCCTGTCGCCGGAGCAGACGCCCCGGCGCATCCGCTTCACCGCCCGCGCGGCGCCCGATGATCTGCGGCTGGGCGATATTGTCCGGGTGCGCGCGGTGCTGCGCCCGCCGCCGGGACCGGCCGCGCCCGGCGCGTTCGATTTCCAGCGCCACGCTTTCTTCGAGGGCATTGGCGGCGTCGGCTACGCGGTCGGCCGGGTCGAGCGGGTGGCCGGCGAGGCCTCGGTGCGGGCCGATTTCTGGATCGCGATGGACGAGCTGCGCCGGCTTGTCACCGGCCGCATCCGCGCCGCCGTGCCGGGGGAGGCGGGGGCGGTGGCCGCCGCCCTGGTCACCGGCGACCGGGCGGCGATCTCCGAGGAGACGCTGGAGGCGATGCGCGGCTCCGGCCTGTCGCATCTGCTGTCGATCTCCGGCCTGCATATGACGCTGGTGGCCGGCACGGTGTTCTTCTGCGTGCGCTTCCTGCTGGCGCTGACGCCGCTGGCGCTCAGCCGGCCGATCAAGAAATGGGCGGCGCTGGCCGCCATCCTGGCCGCTTTCTTCTATCTGCTGCTGTCCGGCGCCACGGTGCCGACGCAGCGCTCCTTCGTGATGACCGGGCTGGTGTTCGCCGCCGTGCTGATCGACCGGGTGGCGATCTCCTTCCGGCTGATCGCCTGGGCGGCCGCCATCGTCATGCTGATCATGCCCGAGGCGCTGCTCGGCCCCAGCTTCCAGATGTCGTTCGCCGCCGTGCTGATGCTGATCGCCTTCTACGAGGCCAACCGCGACCGGCTGGCGAGCCAGCGGCGCGCCGGACCGCTGCGCTGGATCTGGCTCTATGCGCTGGGGCTGGCGATCACCTCGGTGCTGGCGACCATCGGCACCACGCCCTACAGCGCCTATCACTTCAACCAGGTGGCGGTCTATGGCACGGCGGCGAACATGGTCGCGGTGCCGCTGACCGGCATCTGGGTCATGCCGCTGGGCGTGCTGGCGCTGCTGCTGATGCCGCTGGGGCTGGAAGGCTGGGCGCTGACGCCGATGGGCTGGGGCATCGAGGCGATCATCGAGACCGGCCGCGTCGTGGCCGCCTGGCCCGGCGCGGTGCTGGCGGTGCCGGCCATGCCGGATCTGGCGCTGGCGGCGCTCAGCCTGGGCGGGCTGTGGCTGCTGTTGTGGCGGCGGCCCTGGCGGCACGCGGCGGTGCCGGCGATCATCCTGGCGATGGCCTCGCCCTGGCTGGTCGAGCGGCCGGCGCTGCTGGTCGATGACGAGGGCAAGCTGGCGGCGATCCGCGCCGGCCCGGCGCGCGATGCGCCGCTGCTCTTCACCTCCGGCGTCGCGGCGCGATTCACCGGCGATGTCTGGTTGCGGCGCGAAACGCAGGAGCGACGCCGGTTGCTGCCGCGCTCCGGAATGGGGGTGGATGAGGGCATCGCCTGCGACCGGCTGGGCTGCATCGTCCGGCGCGACGGGCTGACCCTGGCCCTCGCGCGCGACGCGGCGGCCCTGCCGGAGGATTGCCGGATCGCCGATCTGATGGTGTCGCTGGTGCCGGTGCGGCGGCGCTGCCCATCGGCCCGCGCGGTGATCGACCGGTTCGATCTGTGGCGCGATGGCGCCCATGCGGTCTATATCGACCTTGGCGGCGGGCCGCAGGGCATCAGGCTGGACAGCGTGCGCGCCCGGCGCGGCGACCGGCCCTGGACGCCGGTGCGGCCGGCCTCGCGCCGCCGCTAGTAGCGGCGCATCAGGCCGATCAGCTTGCCCTGCACCTTCACCCGCTCAGGCCCGAAGATGCGGGTCTCGTAGGCCGGGTTGGCCGGCTCCAGCGCGATCGAGCCGCCCTTGCGGCGGAAGCGCTTCAGCGTCGCCTCGGCCTCGTCGACCAGGGCGACCACAATGGTGCCGTTCTCGGCCGTCTCGCAGCGCTGGATGATGATGGTGTCGCCATCCTGGATGCCGGCCTCGATCATCGAATCGCCTTCGACCTCCAGCGCGTAATGATCGCCCTTGCCGAGCAGCGCCATCGGCACCTGGATCGAGGCGTAATCGTCGCGCAGCGCCTCGATCGGCGTGCCGGCGGCGATCTTGCCGTAGAGCGGCAGCGGCATCGCGCCGGCATCCTCGTCGCTGTCGCGGGTCGTCCTGGCCGGCGCGCCGGTCAGGGCGGGGGCGAAATTGCCCTTGATGACGTTGGGCTGGAAGCCGCCAGGCTCGGCCCCGGCTTCCGGGCGGGATTTGCGCGCCGCGACTTCCTCGGGCAGGCGCAGCACTTCCAGCGCCCGCGCCCGGTGCGGCAGGCGGCGGATGAAGCCGCGCTCCTCCAGGCCGGTGATCAGCCGATGAATGCCGGATTTGGATTTCAGCCCCAGCGCCTCCTTCATCTCGTCGAAGGAGGGCGACACGCCACTGTCGTTCAGCCGCTTGTTGATGAAGGTCAGCAGCTCGAACTGTTTGCGTGTCAGCATGCCGGGTATCCTCCGCTTGCGCGCCGGTGAGGCGCTGTGTTCCCCCTGCCGCCGCAAGGTCTGGGCATCTTCCCGGCGGTGGAAACAAGATATGGAACAAAACAAAAACCGATGCTGATGTTTTAGTTTTGTTCCTGTCCGGGGTCAAGCCGTAACTGCTCGCCTGGCGATAAAATCGCGGGCGTGGTCATCCAAGCTGCTGTTTCGCGGTTATTTCCGTTAAGCTGCCGGCATCCATCGTGTCGCCGTCGGCGCGCGAGACGTCCGAAGGAGGCCCCGAGGGACCCCCATGCCGAATCCCTTTGCCGATCACGAGGCGGCGCTGGCCGCGTGCGCGCGCGGCGATGGCGGCGCGTTGCGCGCACTGTACGACGCGGAATCCGGCAGCATGCTGGGGCTGGCGATGCGGCTGGTCCGGCGGCGCGATGTCGCGCAGGACGTGGTGCAGGATGCTTTCGTGATGATCTGGCGCAACGCCAACCGTTTCGACCCGCAGAAGGGCTCGGCCCGCGCCTGGATGTTCGCCATCCTGCGCTACCGGGCGCTGAACGCGCTGCGCAAATCCTCGCGCGAGGTCGAGCTGGACGAGGGCGCTGCGGAGGCGGTGCCCGACGATGCGCCCGACCCGCAGCAGGCGCTCGGCCAGATGCAGGAGAGCGCCGCGCTGCGCCGCTGCCTGGAAGGGCTGGACGAGCCGCGCCGCAAGCCGATCCTGCTGGCCTATCTGGACGGGCTGACGCATATCCAGATCGCCGACCGGCTGGCCGCCCCGCTGGGCACCATCAAGAGCCGCATCCGCCTGGCGCTGCGCGATCTGCAGGAGTGCCTGCAATCATGATTCCCCCCGAAATCCTGTCCGACCCGAAGGAACGCCGGGCGCTGATCGGCGAATATGCGCTGGGCCTGCTGGACGAGGCCGAGGCCGCCGAGGTGCAGGCGCTGATCGACAGCGACGCGGCGGCGGAGCGCGACTATCTGTTCTGGTCGCGGCACTTCCTGGCGCTGGCCGATATCGTGCCGGCGCAGCAGCCGGCGGCGGAGCTGTGGGCCCGCATCGAGGCGGAGACCGGGCTCGCCGCACGCAAGGCGGCGGCATCGCCCGCGCTGACCGAGCGGCTGTGGAACAGCCTGGGCCTGTGGCGCATCGCCGCCATCGGCGCGCTGGCGGCGGCGCTGCTGGTGTTCGTCACGCCGATCTTCGACCGCGCGCCGCCCACCGGCGGCTATGTCGCCGTGCTGCAGCAGCCGGGCGAGAGCGCGCGGCCGGGCTGGATCGTGCGCGTCGCCGCCGATGGCGGGCTGAGCCTGTCGCCGCTGGTCGACACCGCGGTGCCGGCCGACCGCTCGGTGCAGTTCTGGACGCTGGTCGACCCGGCCCAGGGGCCGCGCTCGCTGGGCCTGGTGCAGCCGGGCGGCACGGTGGAAATCCCGGCCGACCGGATTGGCCCGGTCATCCCCGGCCAGCTGTTCGAGCTGACGCTGGAGCCCCAGGGCGGCTCCCCCGGCAGCCGGCCGACCGGTCCGGTCCTGTTCATCGGCCGCGCGGTGCAGGTCGCCTCGAACTGATTTCCGATTTGCCGGCTTTCCTTTCGAGCCGTCGCTGACGCGCCTCGGCGATCTTCCGCGCCTCGACGCATTGGGCCGCGCAAAAAAAATCGCATCCGCCGTCATCCGTCCGCCTGGCAGCCGGGTAGTCAGTATGCAGGGCCGCGCACGATCCCCCTTTCGACCGCGCGGCACGGGGAGGCGCAGGGCGGATAGGCCCCCTTATCCGCCCGTCTTTCCCGGTCCTGCATGGAATTGAACCGCAAACGGGAGAACGAACATGAAGAAGCTCACCCTGGGCGCCCTCGCCGCCGCCGCCCTGCTGTCCAGCACCGCCATCGCCAGCGCCGCCAGCGTCGTCGCCCTGACCGAAGACGGCTCGCTCGTCACCATGAACACCGAATCCCGCATGGCCGCCAAGACCGTGAAGGTCAGCGGCGCGTCGGGCAAGCTGGTCGGCATCGATGTGCGCCCGGCCAACGGCCTGCTGTACGGCGTCGACACCACCGGCGGCATCTATGTGATCGACCTGGACAGCGGTTCGGCCAAGATGGTCTCCAAGCTGGACAAGACCTTCCCGGCCGCCGGCAAGGCGACGGTCGACTTCAACCCGGCCGCCGACCGGCTGCGGCTGATGTCCAGCGACGGCACCAATTTCCGCGTCAATGTCGATACCGGCGCGGTCACGCTCGACGGTTCCACCGCCTACGCCAAGGACGGGCCGATGATGGGCAAGAAGGCCACCATCGCGGCTGGCGCCTACACCAACTCGGTCAGCCCGAAGCCGGAGAAGACGGCGCTCTACACCGTCAGCGCCGAGACCGACATGCTGTATCTGCAGAGCCCGCCGAATGACGGCATCCAGCAGCCGGTCGGCAAGCTGGGCGCGGATATCGGCACCGATGTCGGCTTCGACATCATCGCCGACGGCAAGGGCGGCAACATGGCCGTGCTGTACGCCATGGATGCGCTGCACGAGGTCGATATGACCACCGGCGCGGTGAAGACCATCGGCAAGGTGCAGGGCGTGTCCGGCAAGCTGGTCGATTTCGCCTTCCTGCCGGCGATGTAATCCCGTCTTCGCCGGTACGGGCGAGCGGTCGGGCCGTTCCTTCGGGGACGGCCCGTTTCGTTTATGCGCCCTCGGAATCGCCCGCCGGTTCCCGCAGATAGGGCTCGACCGGCCCTTGCAGCTTCACCGTCATCGGCTTGCCGAACCGGTCTTTCGCCGTGCCGGCGGCCACGCGCACCCAGCCCTCGGACACGCAATATTCCTCGACATTGGTTTTCTCCACCCCCTTGAAGCGGATGCCGACGCCGCGCTCCAGCAGGGCGGCGTCATAATAGGGGCTGCTCGGATCGTTCGACAGGCGGTCGGGGAGGTCGGTCATGGTGATGGCCCTTGCTTGCAACGCGGTGGGCCTGTCCTAGCGAGGATCGGCGACGCCCGCAAGCCTAGACCAGCAGCAGCACCCCCGCCGAGAACCCCGCTGACAGCGCCAGCATGAAGCGCAGATTGCGACCGAAGGCGAGGCGGCGGGCCGGCACCTCGAACAGCTTGGCGCAGATCAGAAACGAGATCGAGCCCATCGAGGCGATGGCGCCGAACGACCAGCCGATCAGGGCGGCCAGCGCCAGCAGCGTCATATGCGTGGCGTCCGGCATGGCGGGGCCGAACAGGGTCAGCAGCACCGTGGTCGGCACCACCATGTGCAGCCCCATCGAGCTTACCCCGGCGATGCCGACCAGGGTGGCGACGATCATCGCCTCCGGCCCCAGGACCGGCGCCAGACGTCGGATGGCCTCAGTGATCTCCGGCGTTGCCGTCACGCCGGCGGCGAAGCACAGGGCGGCGACGAACACGGCGGTCTCGCCATCGGTGCCGGCGGCGGTCTGGCGGATCATCCGCGCCATGACCAGCCCGCGCCCGGCCAGCGCCGGGCCGGACAGCGCGGCGATGCCGGCCAGCACCAGGGCCGAGGCCGGCACCACCAGCGTCGCCGATTGCACCGTGGTCAGCCCCAGCGCGAAGATCGCCGTGATGTTCACCGCCACGATCAGCGTCACCGGCAGCATCACTCCGGCGAAGGCGCGCCAGAAGCTGGCCGGCAGATGGCGCGGCAGCCGGCATTGGCCGAGGGCGTGGGTCGCCAGGATCATCAGCACCGCCAGCGCCAGCCCGGCGCCCATCTGCACCGGCAGGTCGAGCAGCGGCAGGCAGGAGGCGACCATCCCCATCGCCACCGTGAAGGGCGAGAACAGGTTGGCGTGCGCCATGCCGCGCATGGTCCAGGAAGCGCCCTCCAGCCGGGCGGCGGGGTCTTCCTCGCGGGTGACGAAGGGGGCGATGACGCTGATCGCGCCGATGCCCAGCGGCAGCGAGAACAGGGTGGAGAGAATTTGCAGCGCGCCGTTCTTGGCCTGCGGCCGCAACGCGATAAAACCGTCCTGCACGCGGGCCAGCAGCGGTTCGGTCAGCACGATGGTGCGCAGCAGATGCAGGCAGGTAACGAAGGCGGTGAAGCGCGCCGCCTTTTCCAGCGCCGCCATGCCGTCGCCCCAGGCCCCGCTGCGCCAGAGCAGCAGGAACCCGGTCCCGCCGAACACGATGGCCGCCAGCCGCGGCACCCCGCCGCGCGAAACCGCGCCCCACAGCGCCAGCAGCAGCGCCACCGCCCCGGCCAGCGTGCCGGCCGCGCGCCAGCCGCTCGCCACCTCCAGCGCCGCCAGCGCCCAGAGCAGCAGCATGATCCCGGCAACCGCCGCATCGACCCAGGCGGGCCGCCTTGCCGTCTCAGCCATGAAGCCCGCGCATCGCCTGTTCCTCGTTTCCCTTTGTGCGCATGATACCGGCGTTCCGGCCGCTGTCGGCTGCGATTTGCTCAACCCCCTCGCGCGACCGGGTGGGGGAGGGGCCTGCCGCGCGCCATTTCTGAGAGGGCGCCCATCCGCTTGACACCCCGATGCGGCGCTCCTACCGTCGCCTCGTGGTGATTTGAGCCGACCGGCTTGCGGCCACTTTAAAGAAATCGCTAAAAGGTCGGTGTCTCCGCCGGAGCCCTGACCTTGGCATGGTTGGGGTTTTTTCGTTTCTGGAGTGGGCGATGGCGGATCACAAGGGCAAGGGCTGGAAGCCGCAGACGCAGCTGGTGCGGGGCGGGCAGGTGCGCAGCCCGTTCCAGGAAACGTCGGAGGCGCTGTATCTGACCTCCGGCTTCGTCTATGGCTCGGCCGAGGAAGCCGAGGAGGCGTTCAAGAACGAAGGCTCGCGCCACGTCTACTCGCGCTATTCCAACCCCACCGTCTCGATGTTCGAGGAAAGGCTGCGCCTGCTGGAAGGGGCGGAGACCTGCCGCGCCACGGCCAGCGGCATGGCGGCGGTCGCGGCCTCGCTGCTGTGCTTCCTGAAGGCAGGCGACCGGGTGGTTTCCTCGCGGGTGCTGTTCGGCTCCTGCCACTGGATCGTCTCCACCCTGCTGCCGCGCTACGGCATCGAGACGGTGCTGGTCGATGGCGGCGATCTGGATGCCTGGCGCGAGGCGCTGAAGCCGGGCGCACAGGCGGTGTTCTTCGAAACGCCGTCGAACCCGATCCTCGGGCTGGTCGATATCGCCGCCGTGTCGGAGCTGGCGCATGCGGCGGGTGCCCGCGTTATCATCGACAATGTGTTCGCCACCCCGATGCTGCAACGCCCGCTGGAGCTGGGGGCGGACATCGTCGTCTATTCCGCGACCAAGCATATCGACGGCCAGGGCCGCTGCATGGGCGGCGCCATCCTGGGGTCGGCCGAGTGGCACAAGGAATTCCTCTGGCCGTTCTACAAGCATACCGGCCCGTCGATGAGCCCGTTCAACGCCTGGGTGCTGCTGAAAGGGCTGGAGACGCTGGATCTGCGCGTGCAGCGACATTGCGCCAACGCGCTGACCGTCGCCAAGGCGCTGGAAGCGCATGAGAAGGTGGGGCGCGTGCTGTATCCCGGCCTGCCCAGCCACCCGCAGCACGATCTTGCGGTCCGGCAGATGGCCGGCGGCGGCAATCTTGTCGCCTTCACCGTGCCGGGCGGCAAGGAAGGGGCGTTCCGCTTTTTGAATGGCTTGTCGCTGGTCGATATCTCGAACAATCTAGGCGACACCAAGAGCCTGATCACCCATCCGGCGACAACCACCCACCGCGCCGTGCCGGCCGCCCAGCGCGCTGAATTCGGCATTGAGGAGGGGCTGGTGCGCATCTCGGTCGGGCTGGAGGATGTCGACGATATCGTCGGCGACCTGAAAGTGGCGTTGGAGGGGGTGTAAGCGGCTACCCCCCACCCCAACCCTCCCCCGCAAGGGGGGAGGGAGCGCGGTTGCGCCCTATACTCCCTCCCCTTGACGGGGGGAGGGTTGGGGGGCGTGGGGCCGCTCGCGATATCGGTAAGGAAAAAGGGCATGAAAGCGCGCGTAAAATGGGTCGAAGGCATGGCCTTCCTGGGCGAGAGCGGCACCGGCCATGCCGTGGTGATGGATGGCGCGCCTGAATATGGCGGCAAGAATCTCGGGCCCCGACCGATGGAGATGCTGCTGCTGGGGCTGGGCGGCTGCACCGCTTTCGACGTGGTGCTGATCCTGAAGAAGGGCCGTCACGCGGTCGAGGATTGCCAGGTCGAGATGGAGGCCGAGCGCGCCGAAACCGACCCCAAGGTCTTCACCAGGATCCACATGCGCTATCTGGTGAAGGGCCGGGGGCTGAAGCCGGAAGCGGTCGAGCGCGCCGTCGGCTTGTCGGTCGAGAAATACTGCTCGGCCACACATATCCTGAACAAGACCGCCGAGATCACCCACGACATCGTCATTGAGGAAACCGCGTGATGGCGCATATCCACATCCTCTACGAGAATGCCGACTGGCTGGCCCCGCTGGCCGAGACCTTCGATGCCCGGGGCCTGCCCTGGCACGGCTGGGACATGGCGGATGGCGCGTTCGACATTTCCGCCCCGCCGCCGGACGGCGTGTTCTTCAGCCGCATGAGCGCCTCGGCCCATACCCGCGACCACCGCTTCTCGACCGACCTGACCGCCGGGGTGCTGACCTGGCTGGAGCGCCATGGCCGCTATGTCGTGAACGGGGTGCGGGCGCTCGACCTCGAACTTTCCAAGGCGCGGCAATATGCGGCGCTGGAGAAGGCCGGCATCCGCACCCCGCGCACGCTGATCGTGCTCGGCCGGCACAGGCTGTTGGAGGCGGCCCAACAAGCCTTCGGCGACGGCCCGTTCATCTTGAAGCCGAATCGCGGCGGCAAGGGTCTCGGCGTTCAATTATTCAATAGTTTAAATGGGCTTCAGGCTTATATTGAGAGCCCGCTGTATGATGAGCCGGTCGATGGCATCCATCTGCTGCAGCAATATGTGAAGGCGCCGGAGCCCTACATCATCCGCGCCGAATTCATCGGCGGGCGTTTCCTCTATGCCGTGCGGGTTGATACCAGCGACGGGTTCGAACTGTGCCCGGCCGATGCCTGCCCCATCGGCGACGCCTTCTGCCCGGTGGGCGAGGAAGCCGCCCGACCGAAATTCGAGATCATCCCCGGCATCGATCCGGCGCAGAAAGCCGCCTATGAGCGGTTGCTGGAAGCTGCCGGCATCGACGTCGCGGGGATCGAGTACGTGCTTGACGCCGAGGGTGTGGCCTTCACCTACGACGTCAACACCAACACCAATTACAACACGGACGCGGAGGCCAAGGCCGGCATCTCCGGCCGCGCCACCCTCGCCGACTTTCTCGGCGGCGCGCTGGCCCGGCTGTACCCGCCCCAGGCGGCGGAGTAGCGGTAGGCAGGAGAATTCCCTGCGCAGCCACGACGAGACTAGGCTGCGCGGGTGCCGACGATACGGTCGACGGTCTGGCCGATCTCGCGCAGGTTCAGCGGCTTCAGATACAGCTCAACCACGCTGCGGCGCAGGCGCGACCAGGTCAGTTCGCTGATCGGGTTGCCGGTGACGACGATGACCGGCGGGCGGTTGGACGCGCTCTTCAACTCGGCGATCAGGCTTTCGCCGTCCAGCATCGGCATGTCGAGATCGGTGATGACGATGTCGGCAGGGTCGCCGCGCAGCCGCTCCAGCGCGTGCCGGCCGTTGGGCACGGCGGTCACGCGGTAGCCGCGCCAGGCCATGAAGCGCGACAGAATCTCCGCCGTCGCCGGCTCGTCCTCGACAATCATGACATGCGGCTCGCGCAGCGCCCGGTGGCGCGGGCCGGCGGTCAGCACGGCGCGGATCGTGGCGGCGAGGCCGGCGGCGTCCTGCTGCTCCAGCAGCAGGCACCGGTCGGCGCCGATGCGCAGCGCCCGGCCGGCTTCGTCGCCCTCCATCATCGGCAGCACGGCGAGCAGCGCCGCGGGCCCGGCCAGCCGGCGAAGCGTCGGGATCGCGCCGACATCCAGGTCGGTGCCTTCCCGGGTATCGATGATGATGGCGTCGCACGCGGCCGCGCCCAATATATGGGCTCCGGTGGCGATGCTGTCGGCGGTATGGACGACGAAATCCGCCGTTTCGCCGAGCATCTCGGTCAGCGTGGCCCGCCGGCTGGCGAGCGCGCCGATGACGAGAATGGAAGAGCGCGGGGTGGTCACAATCATTGTCCTTGGGCCGGCGTCCGTAGCGACGCGATTTCCCAGGACGTTACGCGCAAAAGATTGAGAATTAGTTGCTTACACTTCAGTCAGTTGCCGGATTGGCCTGGCGCGCCAGGCCGGGCCGGTCCGGCGACAGCGCCGCCGCGGTGACGCCGAAACCCGCGATATCCGCCGGCACCGCTGCGTCGACGATCAGCCCGGCGGCCAGCTTGCCCATTGCCGGCGCGGTCTGGATGCCGTAGCCGCCCTGGCCGGCCAGCCAGAAGAAGCCGGGGGCCTCGGGCGCGAAGCCGGCCACCATCGTCCTGTCGGCCACGAAGCTGCGCAACCCGGCCCAGCGCGAGGCCAGCCGGCGAATCTGGAAGATCGTCGCCTGCTCGATGCGGTCGACGGCGATGGCGATGTCCATCTCCTCCGGCTGCGCATCGCAGGGCGGGGAGGGTATCTCGTCCGCCGGGCTGCCCATGATGCGGCCGGATTCCGGCCGGAAATACCAGTCCTCGGCAATATCGATCACCGCCGGCAGGACATGCACGTCGATGCCGTCCGGCGCGTCGAAGGTGAAGGCGGTGCGCCGCTTCGGCGCCAGCCCGACCGGGCGCGCGCCGGCCAGCGCCGCGATCTCATCGGCCCAGGCCCCGGCGGCGTTCACCACCACGCCGGCGGCGAAGCTGCCGGCCGCCGTCTCGACCCGCCAGCCATCGCCCTCGCGCGCCAGGCCGGTTATGCCGGCATCGGTGACGATCCGCCCGCCCCGGGCGCGGATGCCGCGCAGATAGCCCTGGTGGATCGCATTCACATCCATGTCGCGCTCGCCGGGGTTGAGGAAGCCGCCGGCGGCGTAGCCGGGGCGCATCACCGGGGCGATGCGCAGCACCTCCTCGGCACTCAGCCGCGTGATCTCCGGCAGGGTTGCGCGGGTCTCCTCGAAGGCGGCGTCCAGCATCTCCATCTGGTCCGGCCGCGCCACCATCAGCGCGCCGCGCGGGGCCAGCAGCGGCGTATCGGCGAAGCCCTCCGGCGGGCTCTCGAAGAAGCCTCGGCTGGCGCGGGTCAGCGCGCGGATCGCCGCATTGCCATAGCCTTCCGCGAACAAGGCGGCCGACCGCCCGGTGGTGTGATAGCCGGGCTGGCTCTCCTTTTCCGCCAGCACAACCGTGCCGTGCCGGGCCAGCTCATAGCCGGCCGACGCCCCGGCGATGCCGGCGCCGATGACCAGAAAATCGCAGCGTTCCATGGAAACCCCTGTTGAGTCAGCCGGATAGAGGGCAGTTCTTGCCGACCCGTGGGAGGAAATTGCCGCCTGCGGCCGGTCGCCGTCAACCCCAGGCCCGCGCAAAGCGGGGCGGAGGCTAGCTTGAGCGCCGGACGCCGCCCTTGGCCCCATCCTTGCTTGAGTGGTGGGAAATCGGTCAATCACGCGAAGGACGGCGACATGCAGATCAATTCGGGAATGCCGGCGCTGCTGGTTTTCAAGAGCCTGCAAAAAACCGGCGAGGCGCAGGAACAGCAATTCGCCAACCAGCCGATGGTGAAGCGGGAGGTCGAGTATTTCCTGAAGAAGGCCAAGGAGGTCGAGTCGGTCGACGATTTCTTCAAGGATCCGCGCCTGCTGAAGGTGGCGCTGGGCGCTTATGGGCTGGAAGGCGACGCGAATTACACCGCGCGCACCAAGGCGATCATGACCGAGGATCCGGACAGCAAGGACTCGCTGGTCAATAAGCTGGCCGAGCCGCGCTACAAGGAGATCGCCAAAGCGTTCGATTTCTTCAAGTCGGGCACCGCCAATCTGCAGAGCGACGAGTTCCTGCAGGGCGTGGCCGATAAATACCTGACCAACGAATTCGAGAAGAGCCTGGGCGGCGGCAATGATGCGCTGCGCGAGGCCGCCTATTTCCGCCGCAAGGTCGCCGAGGTGGCGTCCGAGGACGATCTCTACAAGCTGATGGGCGACAAGGTGCTGCGCTCGGTCATCACCGACACGCTGCGCATCCCGAAGGAGATCGTGAATCAGGGCATCGAGCGTCAGGCCAAGGTGATCGGGGCCAAGGTGAAGCCGGAGGATTTCAAGGATCCGGAATTCGTCGACAAGTTCCTGGAGCGCTTCCTGGCCCAGAAGGATGCCGAGGCGCAGATGTCCGGCATGGGCGGCATCAACATGAACACCCCCGGCGCTCTCGCCTTGCAGCTTCTGCAGGGCGGCAATTTGAACATTCTGGTGTAGACCATGACCGCTTTACCGCTGCCCAGTCACGCGCAATCCCCGCTCTCCACCGCCATTGGCTGGCACCGTGCCGGCAAGCTGAAGGAGGCGGCGGGCATCTACCGGCTGCTGCTGGCGGAAACCCCGGACGATCCCGATATCCTGCATCTGCTGGGCATGGTCGGCCAGCAGCTCGGCCATTTCGATTTTGCCGTGCGCCATATCGTGCGCGCGATCGAGCAGGACCCGTCCAACGCGCTGTATCACGGCAGCCTGGGGCTGGTGTTCCTGGCGCAGCAGGATTACCCGCATGCGGTGATGGCGCTGGGCAACGCGGCGCGGTTGCAGCCGGAGCAGGCGGATTATCTCGCCAATCTGGCCCATGCGCTGGAGAAGGCCGGCGCCGGGGAGGATGCGCTGCGGGCCTATGCCGCGCTGCTGCGCGTGCGCCCCAGCCAGGCCGAGGCCTGCCTCAATGTGGCAAACGCCCTGCCGGCCGGCGCGCAGCGCGACCGGCTGTACCGGCTTGCCCTGGCGTTGAATCCGGCCAATGCGGCCAATCACTACAATGCCGGCCGCAATGCGCGGGAGACCGCGCGCTATGATGAGGCCGAGCGTTACTATCGCCGCGCCCTGGCCATCGATCCGGCGCTGGGCGCGGCGCATGCCAATCTGGCCATGCTGCTGCCGAACCGCCATGCCAGCGGCCGGCTGACGCATTACACCGCCGCCATGGCGCTCGATCCGGCGCATTCCGGCATCCGCACCGATTGCGCGCTGACGCTGCTGGGCCAGGGCGATCTGCCGCGCGGCTGGGCGCTGCACGAGGAGCGGCTGGCGAAAGCCGGCCTGCCGGAGGATCGCGCCACCGGCCGCCCGCGCTGGTATGGCGAACCGCTGGTCGGCAAGACCCTGCTGGTCTGGCGCGAGCAGGGCATCGGCGACCAGATGATGTTCGCCTCCTGCCTGCCGGACCTGATCCGCCATGCCGAAGGCTGCCGCATCCTGCTGGAATGCGATGCCCGGCTGGCGCCGCTGTTCCAGCGTTCCTTCCCGGAAATCGAGGTGATCCAGCCCAGCCAGGTCGCCGCGCTGGCCGAGGCCGTCGATTTCCAGATTCCCATCGGCAGCCTGCCGCTGCATTTCCGCTGGCGGCTGAGCGATTTTCCGCATCATGCCGGCTATCTCAGCCCGGCCCCGGAGCGCCGCGCGGCGATGGCTGGGGCGCTGGCCGGCCTGCCGGGGGAAGTGAAGATCGGCCTGTGCTGGCGCAGCATCCGGCCCGGCCGCAAGACGCTGACGACCGAGCTGGAGGCGCTGGCCCCGATGTTCGACGCCCCGGGCCTGGATTTCGTCAATCTGCAATATGGCGATTGCGACGCCGAGATCGCCGCCGCCGAACGCGACCGGGGCATCCGGCTGCATCGCGTCGAGGGGCTGGATTTGACGCAGGATCTGGATGGGGTGGCGGCGCTGATCGCCTCGCTCGATCTGGTCGTCACCGTCGGCACTTCGGTGGGCGAGATGGCGGGCGCGCTGGGCGTGCCCTGCTGGCGTCTCGGCCGGCCGCACGAATGGACGCTGCTGGGCACCGGGGAGCGGCCCTGGTTCCCCTCCATGCGGTTGTTCTCCCTGCCGCGCCCGCAGCCGCTCGCAGCCCTGGTGCCGGAAATCCGCGATGCCCTGGCCGGATTCAAGCGCGACTGCCGCAGTTTCCGCCTCGGCCAGCGGTAGTGTCCCAGTTTGAACCCGGCCTTTCCTGTTCGTCCTCATGTCATTGCCGGGCTTGGCCCGGCAATCCAGGGGCCGCGTTCCGTGACGTTACAGGCAGGGCACCGCTCCTGGACCCCCGGGTCAAGCCCGGGGGTGACAGACAGCAAGACAGGCCGATCCCGCATGGCGGGATTACAAACTGAGACACTGCTCGGCCAGCGGTGTGCGTGACGCCCGGCGGGCCGGCTGTTATGATTCCGTGAAGGGGACAGTTCACATGAAGGTCAGGGGCGCGGGATGAACCTTACAACGCCATCCGAAGGAACCTTTGGCGGCCCTCTGCCGGACGGCTACCGGGAATTCCTGGACCCGACGATGGATCTGAACGGCAAGGTCATCCTGGTGACCGGCGGCACCGGCTCGTTCGGCAAGCATTTCCTGCAAACCGTGGTGCAGCGCTACAAGCCGAAGCGGCTGATCGTCTTCTCGCGCGACGAGATGAAGCAGTACGAGCTGGCGCAGACCCTGCCGACCGACAAATACCCCTTCATGCGCTATTTCATTGGCGATGTGCGCAATGCCGACCGGCTGGAAATGGCGATGCGCGAGGTGGATTACGTGATCCATGCGGCGGCGATGAAGCATGTCTCCATCGCCGAATATAATCCGTTCGAATGCATCCACACCAATGTGATGGGGGCGGAGAACGTGGTCCGCGCGGCGATCCATAACAAGGTGAAGCGGGTCATCGCGCTGTCGACCGACAAGGCCGCCAACCCGGTGAATCTCTATGGCGCCAGCAAGCTGGCCTCGGACAAGATTTTCACCGCCGCCAACAATCTGTCCGGCTCCAGCGGCTGCCGTTTCGCCGTGGTGCGCTACGGCAATGTGGTGGGCTCGCGCGGCAGCGTGCTGACCTATTTCCAGAAGCTGATCGAAGAGGGGGCGGATCATCTGCCGATCACCGATCCGCGCATGACGCGCTTCTGGATCACCTTGCAGCAGGGGGTGAATTTCGTGCTGTCCTGCATGCAGATCATGCGCGGCGGCGAGATTTTCGTGCCGAAGATTCCCAGCATGCTGATGACCGAATTCGCGCTGTCCCTGGCCCCGCATCTGCCGCACAAGCTGATCGGCATCCGGCCGGGCGAGAAAATCCACGAGATCATGATTTCGTCCGACGACAGCCGCACCACCATCGATCTGGGCGACCGCTACGTCATCCAGCCGGCTTTCGCCTGGTTCAGCCGGACCAGCTACAAGGAGGCGACGCCGGTGGCGGAGGATTTCGTCTATTCCAGCGAGAATAATACCGAATGGCTCGGCCGGCACGATTTCGGCTTCTACCTGAAGGAAGCCGCCCGGTGACCCAAAAGGCCGGCAGCCCTGTCGGCTTTCTGCCCTATGGCCGCCAGAGCATCGAGGAGGACGACATCGCCGCCGTTGTGGCGGCGTTGCGCGGCGAGTATCTGACCACCGGGCCGGAGGTCGAGCGCTTCGAGGCGGCGCTGTGCGGCGTCACCGGGGCGGCCCACGCCGTCGTCTGCGCCAACGGCACGGCGGCCTTGCATATGGCGGCGCTGGCGCTGGGGCTGGGGCCGGGCGACTGGATCGTCGCGCCGAGCGTCACCTTTCTGGCGACCGCCAGTGCCGCGCGCTATGTCGGCGCCGAGGTCGCCTTCGCCGATGTCGACCCCGATACCGGGCTGATGCGCGCGGCCGATATGGCGGCCGCCCTGGCGCGCATTCCGGCGGACGGCCGGGCGCGGGCGGTGTTCAATGTGCATCTGGCCGGACTGGTCGGCGATGTGGAGGGCATTCACGCGCTGGCCCGTCGCCACGGGCTGGCGGTGGTGGACGATGCCGCCCATGCGCTGGGCACGCGCTACCGCGATCCCTCGGGCGGCTGGAACCGGGTGGGGGAGGGCGCGCATGCCGATATGACCAGCTTCTCCTTCCATCCGGTAAAGACCGTGACGATGGGCGAGGGCGGGGCGGTCACCACCAACGATGCGGCGCTGGCCAAGCAATTGCGGCTGGCCCGGAATCACGGCATGAGCCGCGATCCGCTGGATTTCCAGCAGGCCGATCTGGCGCTGGCCGCCGATGGCGCGCCGAACCCCTGGTATTACGAAATGGCCGCGCCGGGCTTCAATTACCGGGCGACCGATATTCAATGCGCATTGGGCCGCAGCCAGTTGGCGAAGCTGGATCGGTTCGTCGCCCAGCGCCGCGATCTGGCGGCGTCCTACGACCGCAAGCTGGCCAATCTGCTGCCATCCGTCCGGCCCATCGCCCGCCGCGACACGCAGGAGGCGGGCTTGCACCTGTATCCGGTGCTGATCGATTTCGCGGCACTCGGCCTGGACCGCGCGGCGCTGATGCATCGCTTGCGCGCGCGCGGCATCGGCACGCAGGTGCATTACATCCCGGTGCATCTGCAACCCTATTACCGCCAGCGCTATGGCGCGCTCGATCTGCCGGGCGCGCGGCTTTACTACCAGCGCTGCCTTAGCCTGCCGCTTTATGCCGGCATGGCGGAAGTGGATGTGGAGCGGGTGACGGCCGCGCTGGCGGACACGCTCAACGCCGGATGAGCGCCGCCAGGGCGTCGGTCAGCTCAGCGATCACCTTTTCGACCGCGCCCCGGCCGGTCGGCATGACGCTGGGCTGAAACGGGAAGCCCGGCGTTCCCAGCATCAGCCAGTGGCGCTTCACCAGCAGCGTCGGCACGCCCAGCGCCCCGGCCATTGCCTGCACCGTCGTCGGCGCGGAGATGACGATATCCAGCGCCTGCATCAGCGCCGCCGCGCCGTCCAGATCGTTGCGCTGGTCCAGCCCGGCGAAATCATGGATCGCCACCCCGGTCTCGCGCTCGGCCTGCCGCAGCTCGGCGAGGCAATCGTCATATTGCAGATTGACGAAGGTGGCGCCGGGGGTCTTCAGCAACGGCCCCCAATAGCGCATATCGGTATAGTGGCGCTGCCGTTCGGCGGTCATCAGCCCGCTGCGCCAGCAGATGCCGACCTTGGTGCCGGGCCCCAGCGCCGCCAGCCTGTCGCGCCAGGAAGCCACCTTGTCCTCATCGGCGCGCAGATAGCCCTTCTGGGCGGGGAAATCCTCGATCCGGCTGCGCAGATACAGCGGCAGGCTGCCGATGGGGATGGCGGCGTCCGGCTTGCCGGCGGGATCGAACCAGTCATAGGTGAAGACGCAGCGGCCTTTCTCCAGGCTCATCTGGAACGGCCGGACATCGGCGTCGGGATAGGAGCGCCGGAAGATCGGCGCCAGCCTCGGCTCGACCTCGATGGTGACTTTGCGCGCCTGCGCGATCACATCGGCCAGGCAATTGGCGAAGATAAGCTGGTCGCCCAGCCCCTGTTCGGCCGACACCAGCAGGTGCGTATCGGCCAGGGGTTCGCCCTGCCAGCGCGGCAGGCCATGCCGGTAGATCACGCTCTTCAGCCGGGTGGGCGACAGCCGGTGCTCATATTCCTGCCAGCCCTGGATCAGCCGGCCCGTCGACAGCAGGGTCTGTGCGTAATTGATGCGCAGCTGGGCGTTGTCCGGCATCGCCTCCAGCGCCTTGGCGTAATAGGCCAGGGTCTGGTCCATGTCGCCATCGGCGCGCGACAGCAGCGCCAGATTGCCGTAGGCGACGCCGAAATCAGGCGCCAGGCGCACCGCCTCCTCGTAGAAGATGCGGGCATTGGCGAAGTCGCCGGCCTGTTGCAGCGTCGAGCCCAGATTCATCCATAGCCGGGCTTCCTCGGGCCGCTTGCCGATGGCCTCGCGCAATATCTCGACCGAGGCATCGTACTGGCCCAGCAGGCGATAGACCGTGCCCAGATTATGCGCCGCCTCCAGCGAGTTGGGATCGATCTTCAGGATCGCCACCAGCATGGCCGCGGATTGCTCCAGCTGCCCGGTATCGCGCGCGATGTTTGCCGCGCCCAGCATCGCGCCCAGATTGCCCGGCTCCTCCGACAGGATTTTCCCGTACAGCTCCATCGCGGCCGGAAAGTCCTTGGCTTCGTACAGTTCGGTCGCCTGTCGCAGCTTTTCGTCCTGTCCCTTGTCCGGATTCCGGAACCGGGGGTTCCGTTTTTCGTCATAGCCCAGCGCCGGCGGCCGGTCCGTCGCCGGCGGGGTGGCGGGCAGGGGCTGCGACAGGGTCATCGCCTGCGCCCGCTCGGCCCGCAGCGCCTCGGGCGCTGCCGCCATCGCCGCCAGCGCCTCGGTCAGCGCCTGCACGACCTGCGACCAGGGCGTGCCCGGCACGCGGTGGAACAGGCGCATGCGCGGATACCAGGGGCGGTTGTCGGCGCCCAGCATCGACCAGTCGGTATTCTGCCCGAACCGCCAGGTCGGAATGCCGAGTGCCGCCGACAGCTCGCCCACCGACGTGCCGGCGGTGACGACGAGATCGAGCGCTGAAATCAGCGCCGCCACGCCGTCCAGGTCGCCCTTCAGGTCCAGATCGGGAAACCGCTCGATGCGGATGCCGTATTTCGCCTCGGCCTCGGCGATTTCCTCGGCGCAATCGTCATATTGCAGGTTGAAGAAACGGATGCCCGGCAGGCGCAGCAGCGGGGCCAGCAGGTCCAGATTCATGTAGCCCGCACTTCGCCGCGTGCCCTGGCGCATCGAGCGCCAGCAGATGCCGACGGCCAGCTCCGTCCCGGCCGCCGCCAGCACCTTGTCGCGCCAATAGGCGATACGGTTGGGATCGGCCCGCAGATAGCCTTGATGATCGGGGAAGGCGGCAAGGTCGGGGCGGCAGAATTCCGGCAGGCCGCCGACCGGCACATGGCGGTCGGCGTCGGGAATATGCGTCGCCAGCGAATCGGCCGGACGCACCGTGATCTGCGGCAGGGAGCGCGCGAAGATCGGCACCAGCCGGGCATCGCATTCCAGAATGACCTTGCCCGCCTTGCGCGCGATATCCGCCAGGCAGGTGCCGAACATGATCTCGTCGCCCACCCCCTGTTCGCGCCAGACCAGCAGGCTCTTGTCGGCGATGTCCTCGCCGCGCCAGCGGATGTTGGTGAGCCCCCCGCGCAACGGGTTCTTGTGGCGCTGGAAGCGCATGTCGTACAGCCGCCAGCCGGTCTTCAGATCGCCGAGCTGGAGGGAGCAGGTGCCGTAATTATACGCCGCCGCCTGCATCGCCGGATCGAGGGCGATGGCCCGGCGGTAGAATTCCCGCGCCTCGGCGAAGCGGCGGCGGCGGCGGTACACGCTGCCGACATTCACATAGGCGGTGGCATAGCCGGGGCGCAGCCGCAACACCTGGCGCAGCGCCGCCAGCGATTCGTCCAGCCGGTCCAGGCTGCGCAGGCAGATGGCCATATTATTGAAGGCCTCGGGGAAAGCCGGCCGGATGGCGACCGCCCGGCGATAGGCTTCGATGGCGTCCGCCGGCTTGTCCTGCGCCTGCAGAATGGTGCCGCGATTATACAGCGCGTCGGCATAATCCTTGTTCAGCCGGATGGCCGTGTCGAAGCAGACCAGGGCGGCGTCATAGTCGCCAGTCTGGATCAGCACCGTGCCCATATTGTTGTGCGCTTCGGCATAGGCGGGATCGAGCTTGCGCGCCTTGTCGATCAGCGCCATCGCCGCCTCCAGCTGGCCCCGGTCGCGCGCGATCAGGCCGAGATGGTTGAGGCAGTCCGGATGATCCGGGCGCTGCTGGAGGATGCGGCGATAGATCGCCTCGGCCTCGTCGAGCCGCTGCCGGCGCTGATGCTCGACCGCGATGCGGAAGAGCTGATGCAGCTCCGCCGGAAGCGCCTTAGCCTGGATCGCGGCCCTGCTCGACGGAGAGTTTTTAGGGGCGGCCTTGCCGGCGCTTCGGCGCTGTTTTCTGTTCATCTCGTATCGGATGGCCACGAAAAGGAAATGCGGCGCAAAGCCTAACAGAGAAGCGGAGCGCGTGTCAGCGCGCGAAATCCTCCGGCATCCGGGGATGGACCTCGCTTCCCATCAACCGCCAATCTTCCTATCATGGCGGTGGGTTCTCGAAATCCCGGCTGGAACACGAACTTAAGGATGCGGCGGATGAGCGGCGCGGGTAATTCCTTCCTGATCGGCAACCGCCGGATCGGCGGCGATGCGCCGCCGCTGGTGATCGCGGAAATCGGCATCAATCACGAGGGCAGCGAGGAAAAGGCCGCCCAGATGATCGACGCCGCCGCCGCGTCGGGATGCGAATGCGTGAAGTTCCAGACCCATGTGATCGACGACGAGATGATCCCCAACGATGTCGTGCCGGCGAATGCATCGGAGAGCATCTGGGACATCATGGAGCGCTGCGTGCTATCGGCCGAGGCGGAGGCGCGGCTGAAGGCGCGGGCCGAGGCGCACGGCATGATCTTCCTCAGCACGCCGTTCTCCCGCGCGGCGGCCGAGCAGCTCGACCGGCTGGGCGTCGACGCCTACAAGATCGGCTCTGGGGAGTGCAATAATTACCCGCTGGTCGCGCATATCGCGCGCAAGGGCAAGCCGGTCATTCTCAGCACCGGCATGAACGATATCGCCAGCATCGCCCGGTCCGTCGCGCTGCTGCGCGATGCCGGCGTACCCTATGCGCTGCTGCATTGCACCAGCATCTACCCGACGCCCTATGAGGCTGTCCGGCTGGGCGCGATTGCGGAGTTGCAGGCGGCATTCCCGGATGCGGTGGTCGGCCTGTCGGACCATACGCTGACGAACTATACCTGCCTGGGTGCGGTGGCGCTGGGCGCGGGCATTCTGGAGCGGCATTTCACGGCCGATAAATCCTGGCCCGGTCCCGACATCGCGGTCTCCATGGACCCAAAGGATCTGCGTGACCTGGTCGAAGGCTCGCGCGCCATTCACCTGGCACGCGGCGGCCGCAAGGACATCCTGCCGGCGGAACAGCCGACCATCGACTTCGCCTATGCCAGCGTCGTCTCCATCGCCCCGATCAAGGCGGGGGAGGAGCTGACGATGGCGAATATCTGGGTGAAGCGCCCCGGCACCGGACCGATCCTGGCCGGCCAGTTCGACGCGCTTCTGGGCCGCCGCGCCGCCACCGACATCGCCAAGGATTGCCAGCTCAGCCCGGAGATGCTGGCGTGAGCTTGCGGTGAGCCTCTCCCGGCCGATCTGCGTGACGGGTGCGTCCGGTTTTATCGGCCGGGCGCTCTCGGCGGCGCTGTCGGCGCGCGGCCACCAGGTGCTGGCCTGTGCTCGCCGGCCCTTCGCCGCGCCCGTGGGCGTGCAGGTGGTGACTGTCACGCACTATACCGATGCCCCGCCGGCCGATGTGCTGATCCATCTGGCTGAACCCGCCGCCGTGCCGGGCGACGCCATCGAGGGGGCGGTGACGGCGACGCTGGCGGCGCTGGCCGGGCGCGGCTATCGGCGGCTGGTCTACTTGTCGTCCGCGGCGGTCTATGGCGATATGGAGCCCTATCCACGCAGGCCGGACGAACCGGCGAGGGCGGAGAATGGCTATGGCCGTATGAAACGCGCTGGCGAAGCCGTCGCCCTGGCGGCGGAGGGCGTCGTGGTGCGCCTGACCAACGTCTATGGGCCGGGCATGAGCCAAGGCACGGTGATCGCCGATATCCTGGCGCAGCGCGCTGTTCCGGGACCGATCCGGCTGCGCGATCTTGCCCCGGTGCGCGATTATCTGTGGCGGGACGATGCGGTCGCCGGCCTCGTTGCGATTGCCGAGGGCAGCGCCACCGGCGTGTTCAATTTAGGCTCCGGCGAGGCGGCCTCGGTGGAACGGCTGGCGCAAACCTGCCTGCGGCTGTGGGGGCGCGAGGGCGATGGCGCGGTCGCCACCGCGCCTGGCGACCGCGCCTCTATCCTGCGCCTGGACATAAGCGAGACCCTGCGGCAGTTCGACTGGCGGCCGCGCATTGCGCTGGACGAAGGGCTGGCGCGGCTGGCGGTGGGAGAGGCGGCATGAAGCGGGTGATCGCCGTCTTTACCGGCAACCGGGCGGAATATGGGCTGCAATACCCGATCCTGAAGGCGATCCAGGCGCATCCGGCGCTGGAATACCGGCTGCTGGTGTCGGGCGCGCATCTCGATCCGAATTTCGGCCGCACGCTAAACGAAATCGCCGCCGACGGCTTCGAGATTCATGCGGAGGTGACGATCGACATGGCGGCCGACGATCAGGCCGGCGCCACCGCGAAGGCCATCGGCAGCGGCATCCTGGCGATCAGCGACGCGCTGGCGCGGCTGAAGCCCGACATGCTGGTGGTCTATGCCGACCGGTTCGAGGGCTTCGCGGCGGTCATCGCCGGCAGTCAGATGAACATCCCGACCGCCCATATCGAAGGCGGCGACATCACCGAAGGCGGCGCGCTGGACGATTCCGTGCGGCATGCCATGACCAAGCTGGCGCATCTGCATTTCACCACCAACCAGCAGGCCAGCAATCGCGTGCTGGCCATGGGGGAGGAAGCCTGGCGGGTACATACGGTGGGCTTTCCCGCCATCGACATGATTGCCGCCGGCAATGTCGCAAGCCCCGGGGAGCTGACCGCGCGTTACGCGCTTGACCCTGCGCGGCCGCTGGTGCTCTTCACCCAGCATGCGGTGACCACGGAGGTGGCGGCCGCCGCCGAGCAGATCCGCCCGTCGCTAAAGGCGCTGTCTGCGCTGGCGGCGGACGGCGTGCAGGTGATCGTAACCTATCCGAACAATGATGCCGGCGCGCAGGCGATCATCGCGGAAATCGATGAACTGGGCCGGCAGTCGGTTCCGGGCATCCAGATTCACCGGTCGCTGGGCCGTTATAATTACCACGGGTTGCTGGCGCTGGCGCGCGATCCGGCCTGGCGGGTCTGCTGCGCCGGCAACAGCTCCTCCGGCATCAAGGAGACGCCGGCCTTCGGCTGCCCCACGGTGAATATCGGCTCGCGCCAGCAAGGTCGCCTGCGGGCGGAGAATGTGCTGGATGCCGGATATGATTCGGCGGCAATCGAGGCGGCGATCCGCACCTGCCTGTTCGATGCGGAATTTCGCCTCCTCTGCGCCGGGTGCGAGAATCCCTACGGTATCGGCGATGCCGGCATCAAGGTGGCCGAGGTGCTGGCCAGCGTACCGCTCGACCAACGGTTGATCCGCAAGCGCATGATGCTGGCCGGGGAGGCGCGGGACGGATGGCATCGCTAGAAAATCCGCCGCTCGATCCCGCCGCCACCCTGCGCGACGCGGTGCGCGCGATTGAGGCGACGCATCGGCGCATCGCCGTGGTGGCCGACGCGGCGGGGATGCTGATCGGCACGTTGACCGACGGCGATATCCGCCGCGGCCTGCTGCGTGGCCTGACGCTGGAAGACGGCGTGGCCAGCGCCATGAACGCCGCGCCGACCACGGCGCATGCCGCCAGCGAGCGTTCCTACTTGCTGGAATTGCTGGTCAATCGCGGCTTCGAATCGCTGCCGCTGGTCGATGCGCAGGGGCGCTATGTCGCGGTCGTCAGCCGCTACGATCTCGGCCCGGCGGGTTCCGCCGGCGCGCCGGTCGAGGCGCGGAGCGCCATCGCGCTGGCCGTCATCATGGCGGGCGGCGAGGGCCAGCGCCTGCGGCCGATGACGGAGACCCTGCCGAAACCGATGGTCGATATCGGCGGCATGCCGCTGATCGAGCGGATCGTCCGGTCGCTCATCGCCGCCGGCGTGCCGCAGCTGCGCATCGCGGTGAATTATCTGCATCATGTCATCGAGCAGCATCTGGGCGACGGTTCGGCGCTGGGCGGGCGCATCGATTATCTGCGGGAAAAGACCAAGCTGGGCACCGCCGGCGCGCTGTCGCTGCTGACGGACCGGCCGGACGGGCCGGTGCTGGTGATGAATGGCGATGTGGTGACCAGCTTCGATTGCAACGCCCTGCAGCGTTATCATGCGGAGCAGGAGGCGATGGTGACGGTCGCGGCGATGGAATATCGGGTCGATATCCCCTATGGCGTGATCCAGTCGGACGGCGCGTGCGTCACCGGGCTGATGGAAAAACCGTCGCAGCGCTTCCTGTGCAATGCCGGCATCTACATGCTGTCGCCCGAGGCGCTGGAGCGTATCCCGCCGGACAGGGCCTTCAACATGACCGACCTGATCGAAACCTGTTTGGCCGCCGGGCAGAAGGTCTGCATCTTCCCCTTGCATGAATACTGGGCCGATATCGGCACGCCCAAGGATCTGGCGGACGCCCGCCTGGCCCTGCTGAAACTGACCTGACGGAAGGGACGCCGCACCGTGGAATATCTGCGTGGCAAGAAAACCCTGGTGACCGGCGCGGACGGTTTCATCGGCAGCCATCTGGTCGAAGGACTGGTCGCCGCCGGGGCCGATGTGCGGGCGCTGGTCTATTATAATTCCTGGAACGCGCAGGGCTGGCTGGCCGACCTGCCGGGCGCGATTCGCGCGGAGATCGAGATCGTGCAGGGCGATGTGCGCGACCCCGCCCGGATGCGCGCCCTGGTCGCCGGCTGTGACTATGTGTTTCACCTGGCCAGCCTGATCGCCATTCCCTACAGCTACGAGGCGCCGGATTCCTATGTCGCCACCAATATCGGCGGCACGCTGAACATCCTTCAGGCCTGCCGGGATTCCGACCGGCTGGTCCGGCTGGTCCATGTCTCGACCTCGGAAGTCTATGGCACGGCGCAGCAGGTGCCGATTGCCGAGGCGCATCCCCTGGTCGGCCAGTCGCCCTATTCGGCCAGCAAGATCGGCGCCGACAAGATGGCGGAAAGCTTCCATCTCTCCTTTGGCCTGCCTGTGGTCACCGCCCGGCCGTTCAACACTTTCGGCCCCCGGCAGACCGCCCGCGCGGTGATCCCGACCATCGCCGCGCAATTGCTGGCGGGCACGCCTGAGCTGACGCTGGGGGCGCTGACGCCGACGCGCGACTTCAACTTCGCCACCGACACGGCGGCCGGTATGATCGCGCTGGGCGGCTGCGGCGCGGCGGAGGGGCAGGTGGTCAATATCGGCAGCGGCGAGGAATGGTCGATCGAGCAGACCGCGCGGATGCTGATGGAGATTATCGGCCGGCAGGTGCCCATCGCCTGCGCCGAGGAAAGGCTGCGGCCGGAGAAGAGCGAGGTGAACCGGCTGCTGGCCGATACGACGCGGATCGCCGCCTTGACCGGCTGGCGCCGCGCCGTGCCGTTCCGTGAAGGGCTGGAGCGCACGGCGGAGTGGATCGGCCGCAATATCCGGCTGTTCGAGCCGGAGCGGTATCAGCGGTGACCGGCCTGTCGCGCACTGAGTGCCGGAGCTGCGGGGCGGCATTGGAAGCGCCGTTCCTCGATCTGGGTGCGATGCCGCCCTCGAACGCCTATCTGCCGATGGAAGGCGGGGTTGAGCAGTCTTTCCCCCTGCGCCTGCGCCGCTGCCCGGCCTGCCTGCTGGTGCAGATCGACCATGATGTGCCGCCTGACATCCTGTTCTCCGACTATGCCTATTTCTCCTCCTATTCCGATAGCTGGCTGGCGCATGCCCAGCGCTTCGCCGAGGCGGCGGTGGGGCGGTTCGGCCTGGATGCGCACAGTTTCGTGGTCGAGCTGGCCAGCAATGACGGCTATCTGCTGCGGAATTTCGTAGCGGCAGGCATTCCCTGCCTCGGCGTCGAACCGTCCGATACGGTTGCAGCGGCGGCCCGCGCCATCGGCGTGCCGACGGAGGAGATGTTCTTCGGCCGCAATACCGCCGCCGACATATTGGCGCGCTACCGGCCCGCCGACCTGATCGTCGCCAACAACGTCCTGGCGCATGTGCCGGACTTGAACGATTTCGTCGCCGGCATCGCCCTGCTGTTGGGGAAGGAGGGCGTGCTGAGCGTGGAATTCCCGCATCTGGCGACGATGCTGGAGAAGGTGGCTTTCGATACTGTCTATCACGAGCATTATTCCTATTTCTCGCTGCTGGCGGTGGAACGGTGCTTCGAGCGGCACGGGCTGTTTCTGTTCGATGCCGAGCGCCTGAGCACACATGGTGGCAGCCTGCGGCTCTCCGCCGGCAAGACGCCCCGCCCGGCGACGCCGGGGCTGCAATCGGTACGCGACGAGGAGGCGGTTTTGCGCCTGGATACGCCGGAACCCTACCGGGCTTTCGCCGATAAGGTCGGCGCGGTGCGGACTGGTCTGCTGGCTTTCCTGACCGAGGCGAAGGGGGCGGGGCGGCGTGTCGTCGGCTATGGCGCGGCGGCCAAGGGCAATACCCTGCTGAATTACTGCGGCGTCAGCGAAGCCGACCTGCCCTTCGTCGCCGACCGCAACCCGCATAAGCAGAACAAGCGGCTGCCCGGCAGCCATATTCCCATTGTCGTCCCGGAGCGCATCGCCGAGGCGCGGCCCGATTATGTGCTGATCCTGCCCTGGAACCTGGAGGCGGAGGTCACCGCCCAGCTCGCCTTCGTGCGCGGCTGGGGCGGGCGGTTCGTCACCCCGATTCCCCGACTGAGGGTTAAGTGATGCGGATCGCGCCGACTCCGCTGGCGGGCGTGCATCTGGTCGAACCGGAACCCGTGCCGGATGCGCGGGGATTCTTCGCCCGCCTGGTCTGCGCGGACAGTTTCGCCGCGCACGGCATGGTCGCGGATTTTCCGCAATGCAGCGTCTCCTGGAACCGGGCGGCGGCCACCTTGCGCGGCCTGCATTGGCAGGCAGCCCCCCACGCGGAGGCGAAGCTGGTGCGCTGCACGCGGGGCGCAATCTTCGACGTGGCGGTCGATCTGCGGCCGAACTCGTCCAGCTACCGGCGCTGGGTGGCGCGGGAGCTGACGGCGGAGAACCGGCTGGCGCTGTATATTCCCGCCGGCTGCGCCCATGGCTTCCTGACGCTGTCGGACGACACCGAAGTGTTCTACCAGATTTCCGCGCCGCATATGCCCGACGCGGCGCGGGGATTGCGCTGGGACGATCCCGACATCGGCATTGACTGGCCGACGACGCCGGCGGTGATGTCGGAGCGTGACGCCGCCCTGCCGGGCTGGGCCGATGCGATGGGGCAGGGCTGATGCGGGTTCTGCTGTTCGGCACGGGCGAGATGGGAAGCCGCCATCTGCAAGGGCTGTCCCACCTGCCGCCCGGCAGCGAAATTCTGGCGCTGGAGCCACGCGATGATGCCCGCGCCCTGGCCCTGTCGCGCTGGCAGGCAATGCCGGGGCATGAGCGGGTGAGCCTACGCTTCGATGCGGCGGCGGCGCTGCCGGAGGGGTTCGACGCCGCCATCCTGGCGACGGCGGCGCCAGCCCGCCTGGCCCAGTTGCGCCGGGTGCTGGAATCAGGCATCCGGCATGTGCTGGCGGAGAAGGTGCTGTTCCAGTCGGTCGCCGACTACCGCGCGGCGCTGGAGATGGCCAGGCAGGCCGGGGCCGATGTGCGCGCCCATGTGCCGCTGCGCTATGTTCCCGTCTTGCAGGCGCTGCGGGCACGGATCGCCGGGCGGCCTTTCACGCTCGACGTCACGGTCGGCAATCGCGGGATGGGCTGCAACGCCATCCATTTTCTCGATCTCTTCCAGTTTCTGGCCGGCCAGCCGCCCATCGACATGACTGCGGCCATCGACCGTCCGGTGCAGCCTAACCGGCGCGACGCCGCGTTGGTCGAATTCACCGGCGTGGCGCGGGCGCGCACCGCAACCGGCGCGCAGGCCAGGATCGCCTTCGTGCCCGACCATGAGCGGCTGGCGGTGCTGACCCTCGATATCGACGGCAGGCGCACGATCATCGACCAGGCCGGCGCGGTCAGCAGCGACGATGCGGCCCTTGCCGGCGCGCGATTCGAGATGCCAATGGCAAGCGCGATGACCGCCGGCATGATCCGGGATATCCAGGGCGGCCTGTCGGTGCTGCCCGATCTGGCCGAGGGGTTCGAGACCAACCGGCTGATGCTGGACGCCTATAATCGGGCATTGACCGGACATCATGCCGACGACCAGACCTGCCCAATTACTTAGGGCCCGATCACATAAGGAAGAGTCGGCCATGCGGATTTTGCTGATCGGGGCGGGGCGCATCGCCGGCGAGTATGTAAAGGCGCTGCAGGCCCGCGGCCCTGTCGAGATCGACATCCTGTCCCGCACCGAGGCATCGGCCGCCGGCTTGCGGCAGCGCCACGGGCTGGCGCAAGCGTTCTGGGGCGGGCAGGACCGGCTGGCGAGCCTCGATCTCTCCTATGACGGCTATATCGTCGCCACGCCGATCGAGACGCTGTTGCCCTATCTCGTCCAACTGACGCGGCAGGGCGCGCGGCGCATCCTGGTGGAAAAGCCGGTCTGCCTGTCCAGCGCCGAGTTGCGGGCGTTTCTGCACGCCCACCCGCAGGCGACGGCGATGGCGGCGCTGAATCGGCTCTATTACCCCTCCGTGCAGGCGCTGGCCGACCGGCTGGCGGTGGAGCCGGCGACATCCGCCAGCTTCTCCTTCGGCGAGATGCTGCCGCGCATCGAGGCGGCCAACCTCGCCCCGCCGGTACTGGCGCGGCTGGGGCTGGCCAACAGCATCCATGTCATCGCCACGGTTTTCTCCCTGATCGGCCTGCCGCGCCTGTTGCATCCGCTGGTGTCGGGGCAGGGCAGGATCGACTGGCATCCGTCGGGGGCTGTGTTCGCCGGCGCGGGATCGACGGAGTCCGGCATCTGCTTCACCTATCTGGCCGACTGGCTCAGCGCCGGGCGCTGGTCGATGACCGTCAGGACCGGGCGCGGCGTCTATATGCTGGAGCCGGTGGAGACGCTGAGCTTCCAGCCGCTGGCGGGCGGGCCGGCGGAAATGCTCGTGCCGCCGGTGTCGGACGGGCTGAAATGCGGCTTCCCGCAGATGCTGGAGGCCTGGCTTGCGGCCGACGCGCCGGATGCCAAAGCCAGCCTTTACAGCCTGCTGGCGTATCTGGAGGCGATAGAGGCTATGATGGGATATCGCGGCGACGGGGTCGCGCGATAGGGAGGGGGAAGCATGAAGGCCGTCATTCTGGCGGGTGGGCTGGGGACGCGAATCTCCGAGGAAACCCATCTGAAGCCGAAGCCGATGCTGGAGATCGGCGGCAAGCCGATCCTCTGGCACATCATGAAGCTGTATTCGGCCCATGGGGTGAACGAATTCGTCATCTGCTGTGGCTATAAGGGCTATGTGATCAAGGAGTATTTCGCCAACTACTTCCTGCACATGTCCGATGTCACCTTCGACATGGCGAATAACCGGATGAAGGTGCATCAGCGCCATGCCGAACCCTGGCAGGTGACGCTGGTGGATACCGGCGACGACACCATGACCGGCGGCCGCCTGAAGCGCGTGCGCGACTATGTGAAGGATGAGGAAGCCTTCTGCTTCACCTATGGCGATGGGCTGTCGGACCTGGACATCACGGCTTCCATTGCCTTCCACAAGGCGCATGGCAAATGGGGAACGGTCACCGCCGTCCAGCCGCCCGGCCGCTATGGCGCGCTGGAGATCGACGGCAGCCGGGTCGCCAGTTTCCGGGAAAAGCCGCGCGGCGATGGCGGCACCATCAATGGCGGCTTCTTCGTGCTGTCGCCTTCCTGTCTCCAGGTTATCGAGGGGGACCGGTCGAGCTGGGAGGCGGAATCGCTGCTCAGCCTGGTCGAGCGCGGGCAGTTGATGGCCTTCGAGCATGACGGTTTCTGGCAGCCGATGGATACGCTGCGCGACAAGGTAATGCTGGAGGAACTCTGGGCGTCCGGCCGCGCCCCCTGGAAGATCTGGTGAGCCAAACCTGCCTGGTAACGGGCGGGGCCGGTTTTGTCGGCCGGCAGATACTGCGCGCCTTGGCGGAGCGGGATATCCGCCTGCGCCTCGTGTTGCGCGAGGGCCAGCCGCCCCCGGATGTGCCGGTCGAGCGCATTATCCGCACCCCCGACCTGTTCGCCGAGAGCGCGGCCTGGTGGCGCGATGCCTGCGTCGCCGTGGACATCATCGTGCATGCCGCTTGGTATGCTAAGCCGGGGCGCTATCTGGAGGCGGCGGAGAATCTTGCCTGCCTCAGCGGCACGCTGGCCCTGGCGCAGGGGGCGGCGGATGCCGGCGTGGGTCGCTTCGTCGGGCTGGGCACCTGTTTCGAGTATGATCTGGCCGGCGTAGCCCCGGCTGACGTAGCCCCCCTGGCGGTCGACGCGCCATTGCGGCCGCGCACGCTCTATGCGGCGACCAAGGCGGCGAGCTATCTGGCGCTTCAGGCATTCTTCGCCGGGCAGCCCGCCGGTTTCGCCTGGTGCCGCCTGTTCTACCTCTATGGCGAGGGCGAGGATGAGCGGCGCTTCGTGCCCTATCTGCGCCGCTGCCTAGCCGATGGCGTGCCGGCCGATCTGACTGAAGGCAGCCAGGTACGAGATTATCTGGATGTGCGCGACGCCGGCGCACAGATCGCCGAGGCGGCCTTGTCCGACCGGCAGGGGGCGCTGAACATCTGCTCCGGCGTGCCGGTCAGCTTGCGGGCCTTGGCCGAGCGGCTTGCCGACGCCCAGGGCCGGCGCGATCTGCTGCGCTTCGGCGCGCGGCCGACGCCGCCGCATGATCCGCCCTATGTCGTTGGCATCCCGTCTTTTTGATCTGGACCGGGTAGCCTGCCCCACGGGAGATGGTGGTTGATAAAAAGCCGTGTAAATGGCACTATGCCGGTCGATCTGCCAGGAGGGCGCGCTATGAAGGCGAAGATCAAGCCCCGGATCAATCTTGAAGGCAGAACGCCTTTACAGGATGTGATCCCGTTAAATACACCGTTCGTTGTTTTCGTCGATCCGGCGAGCGCTTGCAATTTCCAATGCCCGTTCTGTCCGACCGGGCACCGGAACATGATTGACGAGACAGGGCGCTATCAAGGCGCCATGAAGTATGACGTCTTCACCAAAATCATCGATGACCTGTCGGAATTCGACAGGCCGATCAAGGTGTTGCGTATGTACAAGGACGGCGAGCCGTTCCTGAACCGCAATCTGGCGAAGATGATCGCCTATGCCAAGGCCAGCGGCCGGGTGGAGTATATCGACACCACCACCAACGGCTCCCTGATGACGCCGGAGCGGCTGGGGCCGATCCTGGAAGCCGGCCTCGACAAGATCAACATCTCGGTCGATGGCATGAATCCGGAGCAGTACAAGAAGTTCACCGGCTTCAAGTTCGACTTCGAGAAGTTCGTCGAGAACGTGAAGTGGCTGTACGCCAACAAGGGCAATTGCGAAATCGTCGTGAAGATTCCGGGCGAACTGATCAGCGAGGCCCAGCGGCAGGAATTCTACGACACGTTCGGCGATCATTGCGACCGCATCTTCATCGAGAATTTCGCCCCCTGCTGGCCGGAATTCGATGTCGAGGCGCATACCGGCTTCAAGATCACCCAGGGCATATATCAGCAGCCGGTGCAGCCAACCGATACCTGCCCGTATATCTTCTACTCGATCTCGGTGAATGCCGATGGGCTGGTCAGTTCCTGCTTCCTTGATTGGGGGCGCAAGCTGGTGGTGGGCGATGTGCGCCAGCAGAGCCTGAAATCGATCTGGCATTCCGATTCCCTGAACGCGCTGCGCCAGCTGCATCTGGAAGGCAAGCGCCGCCAGCATCCGGTGTGCGGCAGTTGCGGCCAGCTCAGCCATTGCCTGCCGGACAATATCGATGCGCATCGCGAGGCGCTGTTGCCGCGCTTCCGGGAATATGCGGCCGGCAATATCAGCCCGGAGGTGCCGGGCATGACGGTCAGGAAGCGGCTTCCCGAACCGGTTTGACGAGGCCGGGGCGGCGGGGGCGCGCACCATGAGGCTGGTCCATATCACACCGCATCTGGGCGGCGGCGTCGGCAAGGCGGTCGCCACGCTGATCCGGCAGGCGGCTGTCTCGCGCAGCGACGTGCGGCACAGCGTGCTCTGCCTGGAACAGCCGGAGAAACGCCACGCCGTCGACGCGCTGTGCGCCGTCGGCTGCCCGGTGACCATCGCCCCGTCGCTGGAAGAGGCCCGCCGCGCCATCGCCGAGGCGGATATGGTGCAGCTGGAATTCTGGAACCATCCGGAAATACCAAGGTTGCTCTGCGCCCTGGGGCCGGTTTCCCTGCGGCTGCTGGCCTGGTGTCATGTCTCGGGCCTGCACGCGCCAGCAATCCCGGCCGGGTTGTTGGAGTCCGACGCGCTGGTCGTCTTCACCTCGCCCTGCTCGCTAGCCAATCCAAGGGTACGCCGCCAGGGCAGGGACCATCCGGTGGTCTCCAGCGGCTGCGTCGACGAATTGCCGGCCTGGAACGGGCCGAACCCGCCGCGAATCGGCTATGCCGGGACGCTGAACTTCGCCAAGCTGCATCCCGATTTCGTCGGCTATCTGGCGGAATTACCCGCCGACGCCACGCCGGTGCATCTCTATGGCGATGCGGTGAACCGCGACCATCTGGAAGCGCAATGCGCCGCCGCCGGCCGGCCCTCCCTGCTGCGGTTTCATGGCTATGCCGACGATATGCCGGCGGCGCTGCAACAATTGGGAATCCTTTGCTACCTGCTGCACCCGCAGCATTACGGCACGGCGGAGAATGCGCTGATCGAGGCGATGGCGATGGGCGTTGTGCCGGTGGTGCTGGATAATCCGGCGGAGCGCGCCATCGTGATGGATGGGGATACCGGCTTCGTGGTCGCCGACAAGGCGGGCTTTCGCGCGGCAATGCTGAAGCTGTTGGGCGATCCCGCGCTGCGCGGGCGGATGGCGCGGCGCGGGGCCGCATCGGTGCGGTCCCGGTTCACCGCCGCACGCATGGAGTCCGGATTAGCAGCGCAGTATAAACATCTGATAAAACAGGATAAGAAGGAATTCCGGTTCGAGCGTGTTTTCGGCGCGACGCCGGGCGAATGGTTCGCCAGCTTCCAACCGGCCGGTCCGGTGGCGACCGCGCTGGATGCTCCGTCAGAACGCCGCAAGGGCAGTCTGCATCACTTCCTGGAGAAGTTTCCCGACGATCCGACGCTGCGGCGCTGGGCGGACGATCCGCATGGGGCGCTGCTATGAGTTGCCCGGCCTGCGGCGCCACGCTGGCATCCGTCGGAAGCGTTCCAGCGAAGGATTTCGACGGATCGATCTTCACCTTCGACGGCCAGTTCCGGCATTGCCCGGCCTGCGGCTTCACGCGGGTGGAGACCGGGCTGTCGGACCGCGAAATCTCCCGCCATTACGCCGAGGTCAGCCTGTACGTGGCGCTGTCCGGCGTCGGCGTTGGCGGCGACAGCGCGCAGGATCGCGCGCGCTATGCGCAATATCTCGCCTTGATGCGGGCGAATCGGGTGTCGGAAGGTCGCCATGCCGATATCGGCTGCTCGCGCGGCGGTTTCGTGCGGTACCTGGCGGCGCAGGCCCCGGCCATCGTCAGCACCGGGGTGGATTGCGACGCGCGCAGCCTGGCGGGATTGGCGGCGGACGGCTTCGGCGCGCTGGAGGGCGATGCCTTCGCCCTTCCCTTCGCCGATGGGGAGAAGGATGTGCTGTCCTACTTCCATGTGCTGGAGCATCTGTACGATGTCGATTCCGCCCTTGCCGAGGCGGCGCGGGTGCTGAAGCCGGGCGGGGCGCTGATCGTCGAGGTGCCGGACGCCCTTGGCTATTTCCAGCCGGAAACCTATGTCGGGCCGATGTTCTGGCTGGCGATGAAGGAGCATGTGAACCACTTCACGCCGCGCGCCTTGCGGCATTTCCTGCGGCGCAACGGCTTCGCGACGGTGGATGTCCTGCAGTCGCGCCAGCCGATGAAGGGCGACAAGCATTACCCCTCGCTGCTGCTCTGCGCGCGCAAGGACGCCGCTGCGGATATTGACGCGGCGGTGGCGGACGGCCCCGATTTTCCCGCCGCCTTCCGGCGCGATACCGCGATCATGCAGCGTTACGCCCGGGAGATCGCGGCCGACCCGTCCGAACCGCTGTGCTTTTGGGGCATCGGGCTGGAATTCTTCGCCTTGTACGGCTATGCCGGCCCGCTGCTGGCCGGAAGGCAGGTCCGGCTGCTCGACCGCAACCAGACAAAGCTGGGACTCACGGTCGATGGGCGGCCGGTCGAGGCGCCTGAAGCCGCCGCTGGGCAGGGCCGTCTGATCTGTTGTTCCTACATGGCCGGCCCGGAAATCCGGGAGCAGGCGATGGCGCTGGGCTGGCCGGCGGAGTCGATCCTGTGCCTGTCCTGAGGGAGCGTCATTTCCCCGCCCCGCCGGATGCGGCGATGGCGGCCGCTTTGCTGCGGGAGATCGCCGACTATCCCGCCGATCCGCGCCCCCGCGCCATCGACCGGCCGCTGGCGCTGTATGGTGCTGGCGATCTGGGGCGCATGGCGCGCGACCATCTCGATCATCTAGGCATCCCCGTAGCGCTGGTGGTCGATCGCGATGCCGACCGGCTGGCCGCATCCCCGGCCTGGCAGGGGATGCGCCTGCTGACGCCGGATCAGGTGCCGGAATCGGCGAAGCGGGAGATGCTGCTGGCGGTCTGCGTCGCCACCGCGCCCTATGCGCCGCTGGAGGCGGATTTGTCTGCGATGGGCTGGCTGGATATCGTGCCCTTCTATGATATCGCGGAGGCTTATCGCGACCGCCATCCCCTGTCCAACGGCTGGATCGCGCCGCCGCTCGATGCCCGCGACAGGACCGGCATCGCCACCGTTCTCGATGCTTGGGACGACGATCTGTCGCGCGCGCATCATCTGCAATTCCTGGCCTGGCGCCGGTTGCGGCAGGAATGGCGTTTCACCGGCGCGCCGGTCACGCTCGACGACCGGTATTTCATCCCCGAACTGCGCGGCCTGCTGACCGGCGGCGAGCGCTTCGCCGATATCGGCGCGCATGAGGGCGGCGTGATCCGCCGGTTTCTCGATGTCGTCGGCGGACAGTGCGCGGCGATCTGGGCGGTGGAGCCCGATCCGCGAAACCGCGCCCGGCTGCGCATGGCCGTTGCCGGCGATGGCCGGGTGACGATCATCGACAGGGCCGTGGCCGATGGCGAGCGGCGGGCCGCCTTCGCCGCCGGGCTGGGCTATGCCTCGCAGCTTTCCGGGATAGGGGGGAAGCCACTGGACGTCACCACCATCGACCGGCTGGGCATCGATCCCAGCGTCATGAAGCTGCATCTGGAAGGCGGCGAGCTGGCGGCCCTGCGCGGCGCGCTGGAAACCATTATGCGCTGCCGGCCGTTGCTGGCGCTCACCAGCTATCATAACGCGCTGGGGCTGTGGGAGTTGCCGCGCTGGCTGATGCAGGCGCTGCCGGAGTATCGCTTCCTCCTGCGCCTGCATAGCTGGGTCGGCACCGGAGCGGTGATCTATGCAATCCCGAACGAGCGGGGCCGCGATGGATAATCGGGAAGCGGCCTTGTTCCGCCCGCTGGCGTCCCTGCGTGACATGCGGGGGCTGTGGCCGCTGGTCGATACGGCCATCGCGGCGCGTGCGGCGGAATTTGCCGGTCGAAGTGCGGCAGAGGCGTTGGCCGCTGCGTCCGGCGTGGTGCTGTATGGCGCCGGCGATTTCGCGCGCGCCGTGCTGGATGCCTGGCGCGATCAGGCAGTCCCCGTGCGCTATCTGGTCGATGGCAATGCCGGGAAATGGGGTAGCGACTGGCAGGGCCACCCGGTGGTCTCCCCCGACAAGCTGGCGGCCGATGGATCGCGTCCCTTGGTCGTGGTCGCGGCGATGGATACCCGGGGGATCGGGCCAAGGCTGGAGGCGCTCGGCGTGCCCTGCCTGTTCGCCGAGCGGGACGGTTCCGTCGGTTTCCTGCCGGGCAGCCTGCTGGCGCGGCGTCGGCAGGCCTGCGACGCCGTGTTCGATAGCCTGGCGGACGACCGGTCGCGCTTCGCATTTCTCTCGGTGGTGCTGGCGCGGCTGTTCCAGGATTTCCATTTCCCGATGAGGGGCAATCTGTTCACCGACCGCTGCGCCACCTATCCGCAATATTTCCCGGACGATATCCTGCGCCTGGGGGAGGGCGAATGCTTCATCGATTGCGGCGCGTTCGACGGCGATTCGCTGACCGGCTTCGCCGCCGAGGCCGGGCGTCTGGGGCTTAGCACCTGGTCGGCGCTGGGCATCGAGGCGGACCCCGCCAACGCGGCGCGTGCGCGGGCCAATCTGGCCGCGCTGGGGCTGGGCGACATCGCCATCCATGAGGCGATCCTGGGAACCGGTCGGGAAGGGGTGGGCAGCTTGCATCTGCATAATTGCCAGGGCGGGCGGATCGAGGGGAGCGAGCACAGCACTGCGCTCGACGACATCCTGGCCGACCGGCGGCCGACCTTCATCAAGATGGATATCGAGGGGGCGGAACTGCCGGCCCTGGCCGGGGCGCGCGCGACGATAGCCCGGCATCGCCCGAAGCTGGCAATCTGCACCTATCACACCACCGCCGACCTGATCGAGATACCGCTTTTCCTGGCGGATAATTTTCCCTTCTATGATCTGTATCTGCGCCATCATCGGGGCGGCTCCCTGTGGGAGACCGTCTGCTACGCCTTGCCCCGCCGAACCGGAGAGTCCCATGACGCCTGAAGAAGAATTCGCCCAGCGGGTGCAGGGCAATATCCGCCGGCTGGGCGCGGATACGGATTTCCGGGGGCTGACCAATGTGTGGGTTCGGGAATCGATCCGCCATTCCTATGCGCAGAATTTCACCTGGCTGGGTCGTCCGGTGATCCAGGTGCCGCAGGATGTCTACGCGATCCAGGAGCTGATCTGGCGCATCCGGCCCGATCTGGTGATCGAGACAGGCATCGCCCGTGGCGGCTCGCTGGTCCTCAGCGCTTCAATGCTGGCGTTGCTGGATTACACCGAGGCCGTCGAGGCTGGCGCGCCGCTGGTTCCGGCGGACTCGAAGCGGCGGGTGCTGGGCATCGACATCGACATCCGGCCGCATAACCGTGCGGCCATCGAGCGCCACCCGATGGCGCATCTGATCGAGATGATGCAAGGCTCCTCCATCGATCCCGATATCGTCGCGGCGGTGCGCAAGCGCGCGGCCAGCTTCAAGCGCGTCATGCTGTTCCTGGACAGCAATCACACGCATGACCATGTGCTGGCCGAGCTGGAGGCCTATGCGCCGCTGGTTTCGCCCGGCAGCTATTGCGTGGTCTGGGATTCCGGCGTGGAGGATCTGCCGGAAGGCTTCGTGACCGACCGGCCCTGGGGCAAGGGCGATAATCCGAAGACTGCGCTGTTCGCTTATCTTGAAGAACTGCGCGGCGCGGGACGGCAGGCGGCCGATGGCGCGCCGCTCAGCCTGGAGATCGACAAGGATATCGAGCACAAGATCATGATCACCGCCTCGACCGACGGGTTTTTGAAAAGGGTCTAGGATGCGTGCTGCCGCGCAGGATCTGACGCTGATTCTTCCCACCTATAACCGGGCGCATTTCCTGGCCCGGTTCTTCGATTATGCGCGGGCCAGCGGCTTCGACATGCCGATTCTGGTCGCCGACGGCAGCGAGGCGCCGGGGGCGGAGGCCAATGCGGCTATCATCGCCCGCCATGCCGAGGGGCTGACGGTGCGGCACCAGCGCTACGATTCGTCGGTGACGCCGGGCCTCAGGGTCGGCATGGCGCTGATGACGCTGGAGACGACCTATTGCCTGATGTGCGCCGACGATGATTTCGTCTTTCCCTCCAAGGTGCGCGAGGCGGTGGCGTGCCTGGAGGCCGATCCCGATGCCGTGGCCTGCGGCGGGCCGATGATCGTCTTTACCGCCAATCCGGCCAAGGGGCCGGCGCTGCGGGTGCATGTCTCGCATGATGTGCAGGGGCCGACCGCCTTGCAGCGGATCGATGCACATATGACGCAATACCGGCCGACCTTCTATTCGGTCTATCGCACGGCGGCCATCCGCACCGCCTATGGCGAGGGCGTGCAGGCGTTCAATTTCTGGCCGCGCCTGGCGGAACTGGTGCTGTCGTCAAGCCTGCTGGCGCAGGGCGGCTATCGGGCGCTGGACGGTTTCTACGGGATGCGCGAGATGCATCCGACACAAGAATCGAAAACCGGGGCGCAGTGGCTCGACATGATTATCGACCCCGCCTTTTCCACCCATCTCGATGTCGCGGCCGGGCTGGTCGCTGATCTGGCGGCCCCGCGCGACGGCGTGTCCCGGCAGGTGGCGCTGGATGCCGTCAAGCTGTCTTTCTTCCGCTTCATCCATGCCAATTACGGCAAGGTGCTGCGCGGCAACCCGTCGGCGCGCGTGCTGGAACGCCACGGCCGGCAGCGCGACGCGCTCCAGCCTATTCTGGCCGCCCCGCCCGAGGAGATTGCGGCGGCGCTGATCTCCGTCGGGGCGCGGCAGCCAATGGCCGTCGATGCCGGACAATAGGCCGACGCTGTACTGGCGGGGGCGGCGGCGGCAGCGCGCCAGGGACTGGCGTGGTGCCGCCGAGGCCTATCTGGCGGCCTTGCCGTCCGAGACCGACGAGGCGGCGGCGGATTCGGCTTTCCGCCTCGGCTATGCGCGGGAAAAACTGAACGATCTGGCCGGCGCCAGGGATGCCTATGCTCAGGCGGTGGAAATCGCCCCCGGCACGCCGATTCGGCATTATCGCCTCGGCTTCGTCGCCGACGCCTTGCAGGAGTGGGAACTGGCGGCCCGCGCCTATCGCGCCGCCATCGATGCCGGCGGGACGGTGCCGAACTGGTTCTACCGCCTGGGCCGGGCGCTGGAGCGTCTGCGGCACTGGGAGGCGGCGGGGGCGGCCTATGCGGCGGCGATCCGGCGCAGCGGCAATCGCCCGGCCTGGCAGACCCGCCTGATGCGCATCAGCGTAATGACCGGCGACTGGCGGGATGTGGCGGCGCTTTACCCAGGACGATCGGGCGTACTGCTCGACGCGCCGGCGGATGCCTTGACGGAAGAGGCGCTGCGCGATGCACTGGCCGACGGCGCGACGGACCGGGAACGCCCAGCCGGCTGGTGGCAGGCCGCCTACATGCGGCTGTTCAATCTGGGCCAGTTGCGGGCGGCCTATGCGGCGAAGCGGATCGCTGTGCGGCGCAGCCGGGAGGATGCGGCGCAGGGCGGCACTGCCCGCCAGCGGCTCGATCTGGCGGCGGCCTGCATCGACCAGGGCGATTATGCGGTGGCCTATAGCCTGCTGGCCGGCCAGCCATCCGAGGAAGCGGCGGAGATGGCAGCCGGGGCGGCGCTGCTCGATGGCCGGCCGGAGGAGGCCGCCTGCCTCTGGCGCTCCGTGCCTGCCGACCGGGCGTTTCGCACGCTGATCGAGGGTCGCCGGGTGGCGATTGTCGGCGCGGCTAATACCGGTCTGGAAATGGGGGCGGAGATTGATGCCGCCGATGTGGTGATCCGCACCAATTACCTGAATCCCGACGCCATCGAGGCCCGCGCCGCTTATACCGGCCGCCGCACCGACATCGCCTATTATAATTTCGCTTTCGAGGAGAAGAACCGGGACCGGATTCTGAGTCTGTTGCGGGTCCGGCCGTTGGACTGCGTCGTGCTGCATCCGACCGGCTACAAGGCGGCGGCCGCGCGCTATCGCGGCGTGCTGCCGGTGCGCAAGCATTACGGGTTTCGCGGATTCTACGGGCTGACGGCCTATGCGATACCGCGCATCCTCTACGATGTGCTGCGATTCCGCCCGGCCGCGGTGCGGGTCTATAACAGCGACTTCTTCCTGGGGAAGGACATCCATTACAGCGGCTATCTGAAGCCCGAGGATTTCCCCGATCACGACCCCGATTTCGTCTTCATGATGGGGTATCACGATATCCTGCGGAATTTCCTGTTCACGCAGATCCTGCACCGGCGCGGTTATTGCGGTGGCGACAGCGTATTCGAGGCGGTGATGGCGCTGTCGCCTGACGATTTCCTGGACCGCATGTCGCTGCGGGTGCGGGCCCTGCTGGCGGCGTCAGAGCGGGCGGCGCGCCCGTAGATACAGCGTATCCGCCTGGCCGGTCGCCTCCAAATAGGCGCGCCACTGGCTGTCGGCGGTGCGGTCGATGCCCGGCAGCGTGCGGTGGCCGGTCGGCTTGCGGTCGCGCAGCCAGGACAGCGCATTGGCCATGCCGAAGCCATGCACGAAACGTTCTTCATTCACGGTGAAACCGGCCTTTTCGGCGCAGAGGCGCAGGCTGTCGGCGGCGAAATACCAGCGATGGACCTGGCGATAATAAAAGGCGGGAAATTCGTCCGGCAGCAGCGTCATCAGGATATCGGCGCGGTTTGGCGTGGCGATGACGATCTCGCCGCCAGGCTTCAGCAGCGCATGGATGTCGCGCAGGAAGCCGACAGGGTCGGATACATGCTCGATGACCTGGAAAGTGACGGCGATATCCACGCTGGCCGGCCGCGCCGCCGCCGCGTCCGAGGCATAGGCGAAATGCGCATAGCCGCGCTGGCCCAGCGAGTCGCGATAGAGCGGCGTGGGTTCGATGGCGATGATCTCCGCCGCCAGCCCGCTGACATGATCGAGGAAGCTGCCGGCGCCGCAGCCGATATCGGCCAGAATCTTGCCGCGCAGCGACAGCGGCCAGAGCGCGGTCAGATTCTGCAACTGGGTGGGATCGGCATGGGCGAAGAAGGCCTCGGTGCTGAGGCCCTGGCCGAGGGCTGCCCTGTAGGCCTCGCTTTCATAGGCGGCGGAATCTATCGAGCAGGCCTCGTCCAGCCGCTCGACGCCGCAGCCGCCGCAGCGCCCGACCCGGCCAGCCTCGTAAGTCTGCCCGAAGCCGCCGGCGCGGATGCGGCCTTCATAGACCACGCTCCAGCCGGTATCGCCGCAAATCTCACACGCATCGAACATCGGGATATCCTCGCAGGCTTCCTACCAGGCGGTCAGGCCGCCATCTATCGCGAAATTCTGCCCCGTGCAGTAGCGCGAGGAATCGCTCAGAAGGTAGATCAGTATGCCGGTGATTTCATCCTTGTCGGCCATGCGGCCCATCGGCGTGCGGTTGCCATAGGCCTCGGCGAAGCGGGCATCGTGGCCGTTATAGACCCCGCCGGGGGAGACTGAATTCACCCGCACCTGGCTTTCCGCCCACCAGGTCGCCAGCCAGCGCGTCAGGCCGATCAGGCCGGCCTTTGAGGCGGCATAGCCGGGGAAGGATTTGAACGGCTGGCCGTCATAGATGCGATGGTCGGGGCCGACGATGCCATAAATGCTGGCGACGTTGATCAGGCTGCCGCCGCCCTGCGCCTTCAGCGCGCGCCCGGCCTCCCGCGCGAACAGGAAGGCGCCGGTCAGATTCACATCCATCGTCGTCTGCCATAGCGAGAGCGGATACTCCTCGAAGGGCGGGAACGGGTCGCCGCCCTGCCGGGCCAGCGCCTCGCCGGTGACGGCGGCGTTGAAGATCGCGCCGTCCAACCCGCCCAGGGCACCCACCGCCGCCGCCACGCCGGCGACCATCGCCGCCTCGTCGGTCGCGTCGATCTCGATGCCGTGCGCCCCCAGTTCGGCGGCCAGCGCCATCACGTCGCTGCCGGGACGGTCGGCGATGGCGAGGCGCGCGCCATGCTCGGCCAGGATGGCGGCATGCCGCCGCCCCAGCACGCCGCAGGCCCCCAGCAGCAGGACGCGCTTGCCGTCGATATCGGTGCGCAGGCTCATGGCGCTATCCCCAGCTTGCGTTTCATCAGGAATTCGATGATGGCGAAATCCAGCTCGGAATCGACGTCGAAGCTCTTTTCCGGGCCGATATCGTAGCCCTCCATATGACCGTCCAGCAGGTAGCCGGCCTGGCGCACATAGTCCGGCGTCATGATGTAGATGCTGGCGACATGCTCATAGACCGGCGGCGCGTCCTGCCGGCGCACCACCGTGCCGGGCAGCGTCTTGGAGAGCTTCAGCGCGCCGGTCGCGTCCGGCTCCACCATGTTGAAATAGGGGTTCTTGCGGGCCTCGCAGATGGCGAAGACGCCATCCACCCCGTATGGCCGCCGGGCGCGGAACTGGGCGATGGCGGCCGAGATATCGGCTGTGTCGCGCAGCGGGTTAGTGCAGTCGAGGTCGAGGAAGAATTCGTATTCCTCGCCATAGTGATCCTCGCAGGCTGCCAGCGCGTGCTGGAACACGGCGAATTTACCGGCTTCGGAAGTCGCCAGCTCCGGCGGCCGCGTGAACGGCGTTTCCGCCCCGGCGGCGCGGGCGGCGGCGGCAATCTCCTCCGAATCGGTGGAGACCACGACGCGGTCGATCTCCGGCGTCGCCAGCGCCTGCTCGACGGACCAGGCGATCATCGGCCGGCCCAGCAGCGGGCGGATATTCTTGCCCGGCACGCCCCGGCTGCCGCCGCGCGCGGATATGACGCAAAGCCCTGTCATCATGGCTTCTCCAAGGTTACGAAGCGATTTTCCGCCTGCGACCGCCGGGCCGCCAGCACGATATCCAAGGCCGAGATGCCGTCCGCCAGCGAACACAAAGCGGGCAGGGCGGGGTCGTCCAGCCGGGCCAGGAAATGGCGCATGTGGGACAGGAACAGATCGTTGCGCTGAAACGTCTCCGGCGTGCTGTCGATGACATCGACATTGTCGCCTTGGGCGCGGCTCAGCACCCCATCGCGCAGCGACCAGCGGTAGATATGGTCGGCGGTCACGATCTCCGCCTCGCCGCGATAGGCGGGGGCGAGCATGTCGAGCTGGATATGGCCGACGACGCCGCTGTCGTGCCGCAGCAGCAGATTGCTAAAATCGTCGCCCGCGATCTCCAGCGGCCCGCGCCGGTCCAGCATCGCGGCGACCTGCCGGACCGGGCCGAACAGCCAGAGCGCCAGGTCGATCTGGTGGATCAGATCTGACAGCGCCCCGCCACCGCGGGCTGACTGGGCGCTGTAGCCGGCCCGGTAGTCGCTGCCGGGCCGCCATTCATCCAGCCGCTGGCCCATCGCCAGCCGATAGCCCGCGACCGCGCCATCGCCCAGCTCCCGGCGCAGCCGCGCCAGATTGGGGTGGGCGCGCAGCTGGCAGCCGATTTCCACGATCTGCCCGGCCGCCAGTCTTTCCAGCGAATCGACATCCTCGCGATCATGCGAGACCGGCTTCTCCAGGAACAGCGGTTTGCCCCGGCGCATGGCGGCCAGGGCCAGGGGCATGTGCCGGTCGGTCGCGGTGGCGACGACGATTGCGCGGGCTGCATCGAGCGCCGGTTCGAAATTCGTCACGGTGTCGATGCCGAACTCCCGCGCCAGATCGCCCACCAGCTCCGCGCGTTCCCGCCAGGCGATCACCGGCGCGCCCAGGCGCTGGAGGTTGGCGATATGCCGCCGGCCGATGGAGCCGGCGCCGCAGACCAGGATGTGAGGTTTGTCGTCCATCGACCCGCTGCTACAGGCCTAGAGGGGAAAAATCGACATGAGGATAGTAGGCGGCGAAGTCCCATACTCTCTGTTTAGCGGATTCGGGTACAGCGATTCCACGCCCGGTGACGGCTGCGTTCTTGCGGGTGCGCGCGGCCTCCGTCTTCTCGATGGCGGCGAGAATCTCGGCATCGCTGACCGGAATTCCGGCATAGGAGGCGATGGTGCGCAGAGTGTCAGCCCTGTCCTTCAGCAACGCCTCGTAGGAGATGGTCAGCCGGTCCGGATACTCCAGCCAGCCCAGATAGAAGTTGAAATACCAGGGCATGACCATGTCGGCGATGAAGCCGAACAGCCTGTCATCCGGCCAGCCCTTCATCTCCTCGGTCGCGTAGGCTCCTGAGCTGATCAGCGATTCGTTCAACAGATGGTCGCGGATGCTGACCATGATGTCGAAGATGTTCCGTATCTGCACAACGACGCGCAGATCGTGACGCTCGATCAGCATCCGGGTCGGCAGAGAATTGCGCAGATGCATTTGGCTGACATAGCCGACGGGGCGCTGCGGATCGCTCAACTGGCCAGTACGCCACAGATAGCGCATCAGCCCTTCCTTATAAGCCTCTTCATCGAGCCGTTTTTCGCTCAGCTCCTGCTCGCGGCGGTCGAAGCCCGGCACCAGGATCGCTTTGCGCATGCCGGGCAGGCGCGCGATCAGCGCCGATAGGTAGGTGGAGCCGCTTTTTGGCATGCAAGCCAATAGCAGCCTGACAGGTTTCTGCGCCTCTGTATTGCTCATCCCCTCATCCCCCTACGATGCCATAGTCGCGCATCTGTGCTGCCGTCAGCGCGGAGGCGTCCTCACCCGCATGCCAACGTCGATACCACGCGACGGTGCGGTCCAGCGCGGTTTCAACGTCCCAGCGCGGAGCCCAGCCGAGCAGTTCTCGCGCCTTGCCGCTGTCGATTGCCAGCAGTCCGGCCTCGTAGCCACCCTCGTCGGGAATGTGCCGCCAGCTTGCGCCCGGCCAATGCGCGGCGAGACGGTCGGCTACCCAGCCGACCGGCCGGCTGTCGCCCTCGGCGGGGCCGAAATTCCAGGCCTGGTCGGCCAGCCCCGGCTGCTCCAGCGTCAGCCGGCCCAGCAGCAGCGTGGCGCCCACCGCTTCCAGCACATGCTGCCAGGGGCGCACGGCATCGGGACGGCGTATGATCAGCGCCTGCCGGTTGGAGAAAGCGCGGATCGCATCGGGCACCAGCCGGTCCGCCGCCCAGTCGCCGCCGCCGATGACATTGCCGGCGCGGAGGGTTGCGATGGCGAGGCGCCGACCGGATTCTCCGAAATAGGCCTGGCGATAGGAATCGATGGCCTGCTCGCTGCCGACCTTGCTGGCGCTGTAGGGTTCGAGACCGCCCAGCGCGTCGCCCTCCCGGTAGGCCTGCATGGTTTCGTGGTTGCGATACACCTTGTCGGTGGTGAAGGCGACGATGCCGCGCACGCTACCGGTGCGCCGGGCGGCTTCCAGCAGATGCACTGTGCCCATGACGTTGCTGGCGAAGGTGTCCACCGGATCGTGCCGTGCGGCGCGCACCAGGGGCTGTGCCGCCAGATGCAGGACAATTTCCGGCCGGGCATCGGCCAGGGCGGCGAAGGTTGCCTCCAGGTCGCGCAGGTCGGCATGGCGATGGGCGATGCGCGTCGACAGCGCCGCCGTCTCGAACAGTGACGGCGTGGTGGGCGGCGGCAGGCTCAGCCCCGTCACCTCTGCGCCAAGCTCGTGCAAGGCGAGTGACAGCCAGCCGCCGATGAAGCCGGTATCGCCGGTTATAAGTACCCGTCGGCCCCGCCAGAAGCTTCGTGTGTCCCCGTCGATTGCCGGCACGCGCGCGCCCTTTTATGCTCTGCGGATCGGCGTCCGCTTTTCCCAGTCAAAATACACAGCCCGCCCGAGATAGTATATTCTCGGCAATAATTTATCGTCGGATATCCAGACGGCTGCACCAGAACGGATGGAGTTGCAGATGACCAAAACGGTATATGTCGGCATGAGCGCGGACCTGGTGCATCCCGGTCACCTCAATATCCTGAAAAAGGCGGCGGAGCTGGGCGAGGTGACGGTCGGGCTGCTGACCGACGAGGCCATCGCCAGCTACAAGCGGCTACCCTACATGACCTACGAGCAGCGCCTGGTGGTGGTCGAGAACATCAAGGGCGTGGCGCGCGTCGTGCCGCAGCGCACGCTCGATTACGTGCCGAACCTGCGCGAGCTGAAACCCGATTACGTCGTGCATGGCGACGACTGGAAGACCGGCGTTCAGGCCACGGTGCGCCAGCGCATCATCGACGCGATGAAGGAATGGGGCGGCGAGGTGGTCGACGTGCCCTACACCCAGGGCATTTCCTCCACCCAATTGAACCGGGTGCTGCGCGAGATCGGCACCACGCCGGAAATCCGCCAGCGCCGGCTGCGCCGGCTGATCGAGGCCAAGCCGATCGTGCGGCTGATGGAGGTGCATAACGGCATCACCAGCCTGATCGTCGAGCATGCCCAGGTGCCGAGCGACAAGGGGCCGCGCGAATTCGACGGCATGTGGGGATCTAGCCTGACTGAATCTGTCTCCAAGGGGAAACCGGACATCGAGGCAGTCGATTTGACCGCGCGGCTGAGCATGATCAACGACGTGCTGGAGGTTTCCACCAAGCCCATCGTGTTCGACGGCGATACCGGTGGCCAGCCGGAGGTCTTCGCCTTCACCGTGCGCACGCTGGAGCGCCTCGGCATCTCCGCCGTGGTCATCGAGGACAAGGTGGGGCTGAAGAAGAACTCGCTGTTCGGGACCGAGGTCGACCAGCTTCAGGACAGCATCGAGGGTTTCTGCAACAAGATATCGATGGGCAAGAAGGCCCAGGTGACCGACGATTTCATGATCGTCGCGCGCATCGAGAGCTTGATCCTGGGGCAGGGCATGGAGGATGCGCTGGCCCGCGCCAAGGCCTATATCGAGGCCGGGGCGGATGGCATCCTGATCCATAGCCGGGCCAAACAGCCGGACGAGGTGCTGGAATTCTGCCGCCGCTATGCCGAATTTCCGCAGAAGGCGGTGCTGTTCGCCGTGCCGACGACCTATAATTCGATCACCGAGGACGAGCTGGCGGCGGCCGGCGTGCAGGTGACGATCTACGCCAACCATCTGATCCGCAGCGCCTACCCGGCGATGTGGGAGACCGCGACATCGATACTGACGCATGGACGCTCGCTGGAGGTGGACGATAAGATCATGTCGATCAAGGACACGCTGGCCCTTATTCCCGGCACGAAATGACGAAGCTGAACCCGCAGGATTTCCTGGACCCGCTGCTGGCGGCGGGGGTGGATTTCTTTGCCGGCGTGCCGGATTCGGTGCTGAAGGATTTCTGCTGGGCGGTGGATGCCGCTCTGCCGGCGGGCCGTCACATCATCGCCGCCAATGAGGGGGCGGCCGTCGGGATGGCGGCCGGCCATTATATCGGCACCGGGCATGTGCCGGCGGTCTATCTGCAGAATTCCGGGCTGGGCAATGCGATCAACCCGCTGCTGTCGCTGGCCGACGCCGAAATCTATGGCGTGCCGCTGCTGCTGATCGTCGGCTGGCGCGGCGCTCCCGGCCTGAAGGACGAGCCGCAGCATCTGAAGCAGGGCCGCCTGACCCCGCCGCTGCTCGACGCGATGGAGATTCCCTGGTGGGTGCTGCAGGACCATCTGGACGATATTCCCGGCCTCGTCGCGGCGGCGCTGGCGAAGGCGGTGGGGCGTCTCGGCCCGGTGGCGATCCTGGTGCATAATGGTCTCTTCGCCGCCTATGACGGGCCGAAGCCGGCCAGCCCGGTGCAGCCGCCCTTGGCGCGCGAGGCGGCGCTGAAGCTGGTGCTGGACAATCTGCGGCCGGACGATCTGGTGGTCGGCACCACCGGCATGATCTCGCGCGAGCTGCACGATCTGCGGGTCGCTTCGGGCAAGGGCCATGCGCAGGATTTCATGATGGTCGGCTCAATGGGCCACGCGATGAGCCTGGCGCTGTCGCTGGCCCTGGCGCAACCGGAGCGGCGGGTGATCTGCCTGGATGGCGATGGCGCGGCGCTGATGCATCTGGGCGGCCTGTCCAATATCGGCGCACTCGCCCCGGATAATCTGCTGCATGTGATCGTGAATAACGGCGCGCATGATTCCGTCGGCGGCCAGCCCAGCCTGGGTTTCCATGTCGACTTTCCGCAGATCGCGCTGGCCTGCGGCTATCGCCATGCCGACCGGGCGGAGACGGAAGCGGAGATCGCGGCCCTGCTGGGCTCGCACCAGACCGGCCCGTCGCTGATCGACCTATGGGTCGCCAAGGGCGCGCGCGCGGATCTGGGACGGCCGAAGATCGGCCCGCGCGAGAATATCGACCTGCTGATGCGCCATCTGGGGACCGCCGAATGATCGCCTGGGACTGGCAGGCGCCGGGCCGGCTGATCGTCGGCCCCGGCAGCCTCTCGCGCCTGGGCGAACTGCTGACCGAGGAGCGGGTGCTGCTGGTCACCAGCCAGGGCTGGCGGCGGCGCGGCATCGTCGGGCAGGTCTGCGGGCTGCTCCCGGGGGTCGAGGTGGCGGCGTTCGACGAGGTTGAACCCAACCCCGATATCGATGCGCTGGACGCGGTGCTGCCGATGCTGCGCGAGGCCAGGGCGGCGCTGATCCTGGCGGTCGGCGGCGGTAGCGCGATCGACACCGCCAAGGGCCTGGCGGTGGCGCTGCCCGCGCCGGGCTGGGGGTTCGATGCACATTTTCGCGGCGGCAAGAAATTGCCGAAGCACGGTCCGCTGCCGATCCTGGCGGTGCCCACCACGGCGGGCACCGGCGCGGAGGTGACGCCCTTCGCCACCATCTGGGACAAGGCGGCGCGGCAAAAGCATTCCCTGCAAAGCGACCTGCTGATTCCGCGCGGCGTGATCCTGGATGCGGAGCTGACGCTGGGCCTGCCGCGCGCCACGACGATCGCCTCCGGCCTGGATGCGCTGTCGCACGCCTTCGAGGCGTTGTGGAACGTAAACGCCAGCAACCTTTCGGACGGTTTTGCGCTGCAAGCCCTGCGGCTGCTGTTCCGGCATCTGCCGATGGTGGTGGAGCAGCCCCGCGCCCTGGCTGGCCGCGCGGCGATGCTGGAGGCGAGCCTGCTGGCCGGCATGGCGATTGCCCAGACCCGCACCGCACTGGTGCATTCCATGTCCTATCCGCTGACCGCCGTGCTGGGCGTGCCGCACGGCCTGGCCTGCGGGGCGTTCCTGGCCGGCGTGCTGGCCTATAACGTCGAGGCCGATGATGGCCGCATCGCCCGCGCCGCGCAGGCCCTGGGGTTCGGCGACATAGCGGGGCTGCGCCGGGCGCTGGACGATCTGCTGGCGCGGCTGGGGCTGGCCGATGCGTTGGCGGCGGCAGGCGTCAGCCGCGCCACGGTGGAGCCGCTGGCCGGCCAGATGATCAATCCGGCGCGGGCCGGCAATAATCTGCGATCCGCAGATATGGCGGATGTGCGCCGGCTTCTGTCGGCCTCGCTGGGCTGAGCTATTTCACGAAACCGCTGGGGAATATGGTCTCGATATTCCCGTAATCGGTATAGCTCCAATGCTCGTTCGGTGTGCGCCAGTCGCCATACATCTCGGCCAGATAGGCTTCATGGTCGATCGGCACGGGAATCTTGCGGCCCTTGAAATTCATGTAGTCGACCTCCCGGTAATAGCGCTCCGGGAATTTCAGCAGGATCGGGCCGACGCACCAATAGACATGCTCGCCGCGCACGATCTTGCGATGCGCGTCGAACAGCTGCGAGGCGGATTTGAGCATGTTGATATCGGATTTCGACCACAGCTCGTAATCATTATTGTAATAGACCGTGGTGAAGTCGAACTCATTCGCCAAGATGGCCCCGGCCTTCTCCAACGCCACATCCTCGCCGCCGACAATGGCGAGATCGACCTCTATTTCCCAGGGAATGAAGTCGCCGGTCCGCGCCAGGCCCAGCAGGAAGGAGTGGTCGGCGAAGTAGCGCACCTTGCAGGAATCTAGCACATCGAACACGGCGTCGAAGTCGGCCGGGGTGAGGTTGGCGCTGGACGGAATGGTCCGCCCTTCCTTGAAAAGCTGCTTCGGCGCCGGGCGGATGCGGCTGCGCGCCATGCCGTAATGGCCGGTCAGCACGCCCATGATTTCCTGCTGGAACATGCTGGTGATGACGATGAAATCGTAGCCGCCGCCGGGGATGTCGCCGAGCGGCAGGATGGGCACGCCCGCCACGCGCGTGGCGTGCTTGGCGCTGTCGCTGTCGGTGAAGGCGACGATCTGGAAATGGCGCGACAGGACGGTATGGGCGTGCTGCCCGGCCGACCCGGCGCCGAACAGCACGATGCGGCTGCCCGGCGGCATGTTCAGCATGGCGAGCAGCTGATCGTGCCGGCTATCGTCCTGGTTCATGATTCGCGCTGCCGCGGAGTGTGCATTATCTATGCTCTGGTCCCGATCCGGGAATAGTATCGGGGTGGTAGGGCCAGCACAAAGAAGAATAGCGCCATGGACACGATCATCCTTGCCGATTGCGGATCGGAAATCGGCCTCGGCCATCTGCGCCGGTGCCTGGTGTTGGCGACGGCGCTGGCCGGCCAGGGGGCGGTCTGCCGGGTGCTGACGCCGGAAGCCAGCGGCGCGGAATTCGCCTTCGCCGCCGGCTTCGAGGTGGAGGCCTGGCCGGAGGATCTGGCCGCGCTGCCGCCGGCGACCCTGCTGGTGGCCGACAGCTACCGCCTGCCGATCGAGACGATGCGGGGCTGGCGCGATCTCTTCGCCTGCCGGGTGCTGATCGACGATCTGGCGGACCGGGATATCGATGCCGATCTGGTGCTGAACGGCAATCTCTACGCTGCCGGGCTGGACTATGCCGCGCCGTCGCTGCTGGGGCCGGAATACGCGATGGTAGACCCCGCCTTCTTCGCCCTGCGCGGGCAGGAACGGGCCGATCCGCCGCGCGCGCTGATCGCCTTCGGCGGCACCGATGACGGCCATATCGGTGGCGCGGTGGCAACCTCGCTGCTGGCGCTGGACGGGCAATTGCGGGCGGATATGGTGATCTCCCCTCTGCATGCCGAACCGCATCTGCCGGACGGGCTGTCGCATGGCCGTCTGAAACTGCATCATGGCGCCGACATGGTGGCGCTGATGGCCAGCGCCTCGCTCTATATCGGCGCCGCCGGTTCGACGGTGCTGGAGGCGGCGGCGGCCGGCCTGCCGATGGTGGTGACCGAGCTGGCGGATAATCAGCGGCTGAATATCCAGGCGCTGCGTGAACTGGGCGTCACCGCCTTCGACGCCCTTGAGACGACGGCCCTGGCCGAGGCCGCCGGGGCGGCGCTCCGGCAGGGCGAATCGCCCTTGCTGGCGCTGATGCAGCCCGGCGGGGCGGACCGGGCGGCTGCCGCGATCCTCGCTCATATGGCGGAACGGGGGAGCGGCAGGTGAGCGACATCCGCATCGCCGGCCAGCCGATCGGGCCGGGCCATCCGCCCTATGTCATCGCCGAAATGTCGGGCAACCATAATGGCGATATCGGCCGCGCTTTCGCGCTGATCGAGGCCGCCGCCGCCGCCGGGGCCGACGCGGTGAAGTTGCAGACCTACACCGCCGACACCATCACGCTGGATCATGACGGACCGGAATTCCTCATCCAGGGTGGGCTGTGGAATGGCCGCCGGCTGCATGCGCTGTACCAGGAGGCGCATACGCCCTGGGACTGGCACGAAAAACTGTTCGCCAAGGCCCGCGAATCCGGCATTGCGATCTTCTCCTCGCCCTTTGATCCGACCGCCATCGAGCTGCTGGAGGGGCTGGGCGCGCCGGCCTACAAGATCGCCTCCTTCGAGATCGTCGATCTGCCGCTGATCCGGCTGGCGGCCCGGACCGGCAAGCCGCTGATCATCTCCACCGGCATGGCGATTCCAGCGGAGATGGAAGAGGCCGTCGCCGCCGCCCGCGCGGCCGGGGCAAGGCAGATCGTGCTGCTGCATTGCGTGTCGGGCTACCCCACCCCGCCGCGCGAGAGCAATTTGATGACCATTCCCGACATGGCGGCGCGCTTCGGCGTGCCCATCGGTCTGTCGGACCACACGATGGGCACCGCCGTGCCGGCCGCCGCCGTGGCGCTGGGCGCGGTGCTGATCGAGAAACATTTCACCCTGCGCCGCGCCGATGGCGGCCCGGATTCCGCCTTCTCCCTGGAGCCGGAGGAGCTGGCCGAGCTGGTGCGCAATTGCCGCATCGCCTGGGAGGCGCGCGGGGCGGTGGATTACGATCTCAACCCCAGCGAGGCCGGCGCGCGCGCCCATCGCCGCTCGCTCTACGCCGTCGCCGACATCGCCGCCGGGGAGGTGCTGACGGCGGCCAATATCCGCTCCATCCGTCCCGGCCTGGGCCTTGCCCCCAAGCATCTCGACGCCGTGCTGGGCCGCCGCGCCAAGACCGCAATCGCCCGAGGCACGCCATTGAGCTGGGAATTGCTGGAGTAGGGCGGTCAAGTCCGGCAATGGCGGGCGCTCCCGGGTGCCGCCCTTTGCGCCCTTCCTGATCACCGCCGTTGAGACCGCTATCCTTGCCGTCCACACAAACCGTCACCCCCGGCCTTGTGCCGGGGGTCCATGCTTCCGC
>NZ_LPXN01000047.1 GCF_001618175.1 Oceanibaculum pacificum
GCGTGGACCCCCGCAACAAGTGCGGGGGTGACGGACTGGGGAGGGGCAGGAGCAGCAGCAGCGGTAAGCGGCGCCTTACTCCGCCGCGGCGCGGGGCAGGTTCAGGTAGCCGTCGCGGGTTTGCGGCAGCTTGGCGCCCAGGATGCGCGAGGCGATCAGCGTGCGCAGCACCTGCGCGGTGCCGCCGCCGATGGTGAACATGCGGGCGTCGCGGACCATGCGCTCGACCGGATTGTTGCGCGAATAGCCGGCCGCACCATGCAGCTGCAGCGCGTCATTGGTCACCTTCACCGCCATTTCCGAGGCGAAGACCTTGGCTTGCGCCGCCGCCGTGGGGTCGGGGAAGCGCTCGCCGCTGGCGGCGGCGTTGTGGATCATGGCGCGGGCGGCTTCCACGGCGATCGACATGTCGGCCAGCATGAATTGCAGCCCCTGGAATTCATAGATCGGCCGGCCGAACTGCTCACGCTTCTTGGTGAAGGCGAGCGCCGTCTCATAGGCCCCCTCGGCGATGCCGAAAGCGACGGTGGCGGCCCCAACGCGCTGACCGTTATAGGCGTTCATCAGCCCGGCGAAACCGCGCCGGATGCCTTCCGGCGGCGTCACCAGCATGTCGGCGGAAATCTCCAGATTCTCGAAGATCACTTCGGCCTCGGGAATGCCGCGCAGCCCCATGGTCGGTTCGCGCTTGCCGATGATCAGCCCCTTCGGCTCGATGCCGGCCTCGGGATCGCGCACGGCGATGAAGCCGCCGATGCCCTGCTCGACGCCATTATCGAAGATGCGCGCGAAGATCAGATGCAGCTTGGAGACGCCGCCGCCGGTGATCCAATGCTTCTTGCCGTTCAGGATATAGCGGTCGCCCTTTTTGTCGGCCCGCGTGGTCATCTCGGTGGCGGCGCTGCCGGCCTCCGGCTCGGTGATGCAGATCGCCGGCTTGTCGCCTTTCAGCACCAGCGCCGCCGCCAGCTTCTTCTGTTCCTCGGAGCCATAGGCCATGATCGCGCCGACCGCGCCCATATTGGCCTCCACCGCGATGCGCCCGGTGACGCCGCAGACCTTCGCCATCTCCTCGATGACCAGGCAGGTTTCCAGATAGCCCAGCCCCTGGCCGCCATATTGCTGCGGGATGGTCATGCCGAAGAAGCCGGCCTCCACCATCGCCTCCACATTGTGCCAGGGATATTGCTCGCTGCGGTCCACCTCGGCGGCGCGCGGGGCGATCACACTCTGCGCCAGCTCGCGGGCGCGGGCCTGGAGCGAGAGCTGGGCGTCGGTCAAACGGGTCATGTCGGGCTTCCTCGGTTTCTGATTTGGCAGAAATCTAGGCCAAACCCCGCCGCCCGGAAAGGCTTCTCGACGCAAACCTCGTTTTCGTTTCGGCCTTACCGCACCCGCTGGGCGTAGGTATTGGCGCGGCGTTGCCAGTTCGGCACGCCGACGGCGCGGTAGACGCGGCCGGAGGCGGTCAGCAGGGCGGCGCCGGTCATATTGTCGTTGCCGACATTCATCAGCCCCAGCATGAACAGGCAGTCCGCCTCGGCCAGCGAATCGCCGACCTGCTGGTAGAAATTCCGCGCCTCGGCATAGGCTTCCATGGCCGGGCCCAGGCGGCCCAGCGTCGCTTCCAGATCGCCGATGGCGCGCAAGGCCGCGCCGGCCCCGGCGATATCGCCGAGCTGCTCGTAATAGGAGCGGGCATAGGCGAAGGTGACGCGCGCGCCGTCCGGATTGTCCATCAGGAACTCGGTCTGGCCCATCGCCAGCAATGTCTGCGCCTGGTCCTTGGTGTCGCCGGCCGAGCTGTAGAAGCCATAGGCCTCCTTGAACAGCTGCTTGGCCTGGCGCTGGTTGTTGCGCAGCCGGTGGATATGGCCCTGGCCCTTCATGCCGTCGCCGATCAGCCCCTTGTCCTGCGCCTCGTTGGCCAGCTTGGTGGCGCGCTCGAAATGCTGGCTGGCCTCGTTCAGCCGGCCCAGCATGCGCTCCATTTCGCCCAGGCCGAGCAGCACCTTGGCGATGTCGGCCTTGTCCTTGACGTCGTTCAGCGCCGCGACGGCGGACGCGCCGATCTGCCGGGCCGCCTCGAAGCGGCCGGTGGCGCGGCGCAGATCGCCCCGGCCGGACAGCAGCGCGCCATCGCCGACCCGGCGGCCGGCGCGCTTCAACAGTTCCGCCCCGCGCAGCAGATGGTCGCGCGCGTCGTTCGGCCGTTCCATCATGCGCAGCAGATCGTACATGGTGGTGCGCAGCACGCCCTCGCCGACGAAATCGCCGCAGCGGCGGTACAGGACGCTGGCCCGTTCGTAGCGGGTGGTGGCGTCGCTGGTATCGCGTTTCTCGCGCGAGACATCGGCGCGGCGCGCCAGCGCATGGGCCTCGCCCAGCTTGTCGCCGCTCTGCGAGAAGGAGACGCGGGCCTGCTCGAAGCTGGTCGCGGCGTCGTCGGCCTTCAACTGGCGCAGCAATATCTCCGCCAGGCCCAGCAGCGCGTTGCCCTCGCCCATGTAATCGGCCTCGCTGCGGTATTTCTCGCGCGCCTCCTGATAGCGCTGGGCGGCGTCCTCATTGGCGTTGGCCTGGGCGGCAAGATCGCCCATGGCCAGCAGGATATTGCCCTGTTCGCGCGGGGTGCGCTCGCCCTCCAGCTCGGCCATCGCCTGTTGCAGCAGGTTGGCGGCGGCCGGCATCTGGCCGCGCGAGAGCAGCAATTCCGCCTTGCTGGTCAAGGCCTGGGCGACGCCGATCTTGTCCCCGGATTCCTGGAACTGGCTGCGGGCATCGTCGTACAGGCTTTCCACCTCGGTGCCCTGGCCGGTCAGGCGGCCGCCCTCGGCCTGCACCCAAATGCGGCCCGCCGCGGCGCGCAGCCCGGTCGAGAGCTTGCCGCCGCTCATCAGCGCGTCGACGCCCCCGTCGCGCTCGATGCCGCGGGTGGTGACGTAGTCGATCAGGATGGTTCCGCAACAGATCAGGAAGGTCGCGCCGGCCACGATATGCTGGTACAGCGCCGGCCTGCCGAGCGTCAGGAAATAGCTGCTGCCCGCCGCGGCCAGGGCACCGGCGAACATGAACAGGCGCCGCAAGACGCGTTGCTGGCGCTTTCGCTTGGCACTGCCTCGTGCGGCTGCTCGCACGGCTTTCTCCGATACTGCCGCTTGCCTATTGCCCTCCCTCTATAAGTGCTAAGGGTGGCCGGGGAGAAGCAGAAAATGCTAAGTAATTTTTTTATCAGATTTGATCAGATTGCTTGACCGGAATGCCGGTGCCGGCGATCCGCCGGTAAACCGGCTGCATCAGCATCGGCAGCAGGTAGATCGGCAATTGCCCGATGGCGAAATAGAGGAACACGTCGGGGTCTGCCGCCGTGCCCAGCGCGGCCATCAGCAGGGCCAGGTTGCGGTTGCCGGTAACCAGGGCGACCGTGGTGCGGGCAATTCTGTGCAGCGGGAAAAACACCAGCATGCTGACGGCCTGCATGCCCAGATTCACCGCGAAGACGGCAATCACGAACATCGCCACGAAGCCCGGCTCGGCAATCGCCCGGGCGGCGATGCCGTCCATGGTGGCGATGGCGAACAGGATCATCAGCACCACCAGCATGCCGTCGAGATGGAAGCCGATATCCTTGACCCGCTGCTCCCCGGCCAGCTTGCGGATGCCCATCGCCAGCCCGAAGGCGCCGCCGACCAGCAGGACCAGGCGGATCATCAGGTCGGCCGCGCCGATCTGCAGGTCGATGCCCAGCAGCGCCAGCGCCAGCGGCGGCAGCACGAAGGGATAGAGGAACATGGTGCCGATCACCACGATCAGCGCCAGCGCGCTATCCAATCCGGAGAACACGGCGATCGCCGGCGAGCTCAGCAGCGACGGCGCGGCGGCGTACAGCACCATCGCCGTCTTCAGTCCGGGCGGCAGGTCCAGCGGGGCGACGGCAAGCATCACCAGCACCGGACAGCCGATCAACACCCAGAGCTGGAAGGTCAGCAGCCGGGTCGGGCGCCGGGAATGCTCGATCACCTTCGGCCAGTCGATGCGCAGCATGGTGATGACCAGCATGGCGAACACGCTGGCGGTCAGCAGCGGCCGCACGAAAGCGGCCAGCCCCGGCAACGCCAGGCCAATGAAGATACCGAGAGCGAGAATGAAGGGGGCGCGACGACCGAGCGTCGCCAGCAGACGAGCCAGCATGATGGCCGGAGTGTAGGAGGATGCCTGCCGGCTTGCCAAGCGCGGTATAGGCATTAGCATGTCGCCCATGACCCCACCGCACATCGCCAGCACCCATCGCGGCGCCGTCCTGCCGGATTGGATCGACAGCAACGGCCATATGAATCTGGCCTATTACCTCGTCGCCTTTGACCATGCGATCGACGTCTTCACCGATTCCATCGGCATGGACCGTGCCTATCGCGACGCGCATGGCAGCACGATCTTCGTGGTCGAGACCCATCTGACCTATGCGCGGGAACTGGTGGAGGGCGATGGGTTCCGTATCGAAACCAGGGTGCTGGGCGTCGAGGGGCGCAAGCTGCGGCTGTTCAACGTGATGTATTGCGGCGACGAGGCCGACACCGTGGCGACCAACGAGCTGATGATCCTGCATGTCGATATGCGCACCCGGCGCTCGGCCCCGTTTCCCGCACCGATCCTGGCCCGGCTGATCGAGTGGGAGGCGCGCCAGGCGGCCCTGCCGCCGCCGCCCGAGGCCGGCCGCGCCATCGGCCTGCAAAACCGCACAAAAACGCTTTAGGACACATGATCGCGGCTGATAATTCCGTTTCGATCTGCTAACCATAAAATGCCGTGCAAAATCGAGAATAGCTGAGCCGCATGAACGACCTGAAGCGTATCAAGACCTTGGCGGAAGCCGCGCTGTCGTCGATGCGGGAGCGGCTTGTGCCGCCCACGCCGGAAAATTTCCAGGTATGGTTCCATTATCATGCCGACAGCTATGGCGATTTGACCCGTCTGATCGACGGGTTGCTGCGCGACAAGGCGGCGTTCGATCAGCGGCGCAATGACGAGCTTTACGCCCGGTTCTTCGGCGGCGAGATTCAGAACGCCACGCTGAACGCCGCCGCCAGCACCGAGAAGATCCTGCAGGAGGTGCTGTCGCAGATCGGCCTCGCCAACCAGGACGCCGCCTCCTATGCCGGCTTCCTGCGCGAGACGGCCAGCAAGCTGGAGGGCGGGGTAAGCGCGCAGACGCTGCCGGCGCTGCTGTCCGGCCTGTTCGCCGAAACCAAGCGCATTCAGGAACGCAACGAGGCGCTGGAAAGCCGGCTGCTGAATTCCAGCGAGGAAATGTCGATCCTGCGCCGCGACCTGGAGACGATGCAGCGCGATGCCCAGACCGACGGGCTGACCGGCATCGCCAATCGCAAGCGCTTCGACATGGAGATGCGCCGCGTGCTGCGCGAGGCCGAGGAGACCGGCCAGCCCATGTGTCTGATCATGCTCGATATCGATCATTTCAAGAAATTCAACGATCTCTATGGCCATCAGATGGGCGACCAGGTGCTGAAGCTGGTGGCGCGGACGATGAAGGATTGCGTGCGCGCCGGCGATCTGCCGGCCCGGTTCGGCGGCGAGGAATTTTCCGTCGTGCTGCCCAATGCCGGCTTGGCAGAGGCTGCCGACATTGCAGACCGCATCCGCCGCACCATCGCCTCGCGCCGGATCGTGCGGCGCGACAGCAAGGTGGAGCTGGGCGGCATCACCCTGTGCGCCGGCGTCGCCCTGTGGCAGATGGGCGAAAGCGTCTCCGGTCTGATCGAGCGCGCTGACGAGGCGCTGTACGTCGCCAAGCGCAGCGGCCGTAACCGCGTCATCACCGAGGAACAGGTGCGCGATCCCGACGCCATCAAGATGTGAGATGACGGAAGATTCGCCCGGGGCCGCGCCTCGCAGCACGCCGCTGACCCGCCTGACCGGCGGCGTCGGCCGGTTGCTGCGGCAGGACCATATCCGCCTCGGCGTGCTCTCCGTTGTGGTCGGCGTCGCGGCGGCTTTCGCGGCGATCCTGTTCCGCGAGGGGATCGAGCTGTTCCAGTCGCTGTTCCTGGGCTTTCGCGGCGAGTGGGTGGCCAGCTTCGCGGCCGCGCAACCCTGGTGGCGGATCATGCTGGCCCCGGCGGCCGGCGGCGTGCTGATCGGCCTGTTGATCCAGTACGCCATGCCCGGCGGCAGCGCCAAGGGGGTGCCCGACGTGATCGAGGCCAGCGCCCTGCGCGGCGGGCGGATCGGCGTGCGCGGGGGGCTGGGCAGCGCCGTTCTGTGCGCGCTGTCGCTGGGATCCGGCGCGTCGGTCGGGCGCGAGGGGCCGGCGGTGCATCTGGGGGCCACCATCGCCAGCTGGCTGTCGCGCCGCATCGGCCTCGGGCGGTCCAGCGTACGTGTCCTGCTGGGCTGCGGCGTCGCGTCCGCGGTGTCGGCCTCGTTCAACGCGCCGATGGCCGGGGCCTTCTTTGCGCTGGAGGTGGTGATCGGCCATTACGGCTTGCAGGCCTTCGCGCCGATTGTTGTCGCCTCGGTGCTGGGGGCGATCGTCAGCCGCATGCATTTCGGCGATTTCCCCGCCTTCACGGTGCCGGGCGTCGTGGAGGTCTCGGTGTTCGAATATCCGGCCTTCATCCTGCTCGGCCTGTGTTCGGCGGCGGTGGCCATTCTGTTCGTGCGCAGCGTCGATTGGGCGGAATGGGCCACCACCCGCATCGCCGTGCCGCGCTTCGTGCGCACCGGGGCGGCCGGCCTCGCCATCGGCCTTATCGCGCTGCTGGTGCCTGAGGTGCTGGGCGTCGGCTATGAGGCGACCGATCTCGCGATCCAGGCGCAATACGGCTTCTGGATGCTGGTGCTGCTGCTTGTCGCCAAGATGGCGGCGACCGCGATTGCGCTGGGCGGCGGCTTTCCCGGCGGGGTGTTCAGCCCGGCGCTGTTCCTGGGGGCGATGCTGGGCGGGGCCTTCGGCATCGTGGCCGAGATGCCGTTTCCCCAGCATGCCGCCGGGGCCGGGGCCTATACGCTGATCGGCATGGCGTCGGTGGCGGCGGGCGTGCTGGGCGCGCCGATCTCCACCGTGCTGATGCTGTTCGAGATGACCGGCGACTACCAGGTCACCATCGCCGCCATGGTCGCGGTCGCCGTCTCCAGCCTGGTGACGCGGCAGGCCCTGGGGCACAGCTTCTTCACCTGGCAGCTCGCCAAGCGCGGGCTGACCATCAAGGGCGGCCACGAGGTCGGCATCCTGCAGGAGATCAAGGTGCGCACGCTGTTGCGCACCGATCAGGAGACGGTCGGCCCGGACGACGACATCGTCGAGCTGCGCGCGCATCTGCTGAAGGCCCCGCAGGCCGAGCTGTTCGTGGTCGAGGACCGCAAGCTGCTGGGCATCCTCACCCTGGCCGATCTGGGCAGCGCCGCCTTCGATCTGGAGACCAAGAAGGGGCCGACCGCGCGCGAGGCGATGCGCGCCGACCCGCCCTTCCTGTCGGCCGAGGACGATCTGGAGGCGGCGGTGAAGCTGTTCGCGCAGATCGAGGAAGGGCTGCTGCCGGTGGTCGAGGATCGCCGCACCAAGCGCCTGATCGGCTGCCTGCACGAGCGCGACGCCATGCGGGCCTACAATAAGGCGCTGATCCGCCTGCGCGCCGAGGAGCATGGCGAGAAAGTCGCGGATTAAATCCCGGCGCTTGCCGCCTTGTCCTTCGAGACGCCGCTGACGCGGCTCCTCAGGACGAGG
>NZ_LPXN01000048.1 GCF_001618175.1 Oceanibaculum pacificum
TGGACCCCCGCAACAAGTGCGGGGGTGACGGCTGGGAATAAAGCCAGACGCCCCTAAGCCGGCTTCGGATCGCCGGGGAGGCGGTCCGGCGTCGGGTCGGGCACGGCGCTGGAGAGGCGGCGGGCGATCTGCTCGATCATGCCGCGGGCGATCTCGCGCTCGCCCATGATGACGGTGTTGGCGCCCAGCGACAGCAAATGGTCGACCTCGGCGTCGGAATGGGCGCGCGCGATGATCTCCAGTAACGGATTGACGGCGCGGGCCTGGCCGACTACCTGGCCGGCCTCGAAGGCGTTGGGAATGGCGACGACGAGCTGACGCGCGCCGGGCACGTTGGCCGCCTTCAGGATCGAGGCCTTGGCGGCGTTGCCGACGATCACCTCAATGCCGTCCTCGCGTGCCCTGGAGACGATCTTGTCGGAATCCTCGATGATCAGGAACGGCGTTTCCCGCTGCCGCAGCGCCTCGCCGACCAGGCTGCCGACCCGCCCGAACCCGATGAGGATGGTGTGGTCGGACAGGGCGGTCGCCTCGGCCGGATCGTCGTCGGCGCGCTTCTCCGCCACCGGGGCGGTCGGTTCAGCGGGCGCATCGACGCGGATATAGCCCTTGGTGCGCCGCTCGATATAGGGCTTCATCCATTCGATCGCCTTGAAGGCCAGCGGGTTCAGCAGGATCGAGAGGATCGCCCCGGCCAGGATAAGGTCGCGCGCGCGTTCAGGCAGCAATTGCAGCTTCACGCCCAACTCGGCCAGGATGAAGGAGAATTCGCCGATCTGCGCCAGGCTGGCGGAAATCGTCAGCGCCGTGGCCACCGGATACCGGAAGGCGACGACGATCAGAAAGGCCGCCACCGACTTGCCGATGACGATGATGAACAGGGTCGCCAGCACCGGCAGCGATTCGTTCACCAGGCTCATCGGGTCGAACAGCATGCCGACCGACACGAAGAACAGCACCGCGAAGGCGTCACGCAGCGGCAGGGATTCCTCGGCTGCCCGGTGGCTCAGCTCGGATTCGCTCAAGATCATGCCGGCGAAGAACGCGCCCAGCGCCAGCGAGACGCCGAACAGCTTGGCCGCCCCGAAGGCGACGCCCAGCGCGATGGCCAGAACCGCCAGCCGGAACAGCTCGCGCGAGCCGGTATGGGCGACATAATGCAGCGCCCAGGGGATAACCCGCCGCCCGACGATCAGCATGAAGGCGACGAAGGCGACCACCTTGCCCAGAGTCACGAGGATGACGCCGGTAACGCCGATATCCAGCCGGGCGGCAATCGGGTCCGCCCCCTCCCCCAGGGCCTGGCCACCCAGCAGAGTGGCCACCGCCGGCAGCAGCACCAGGGCCAGAACCATCGCCAGATCCTCGACGATCAACCAGCCCACGGCGATGCGGCCGCGCTCGCTGTCGATCAGCCGGCGTTCCTGCAAGGCGCGCAGCAGCACCACGGTGCTGGCGACCGACAGTGCCAGGCCGAACACCAATCCCGCCCCCGGGCTCCACCCCAGCAGATGCGCGAGACCGAGGCCGAGCAGCGTGGCGACGCCAATCTGCACCACCGCGCCCGGCACGGCGATTTTCCGCACCGACAGCAAATCCTTCAGCGAGAAATGCAGGCCGACGCCGAACATCAGCAGGATGACGCCCATCTCCGCCAATTCGGGCGCCAGCGTCTGGTCGGCCACGAAGCCCGGCGTGTGCGGTCCCACGACGATACCGGCCATAAGGTAGCCGACGAGCGGCGGGATGCGCAGCCGATTGGCGATGACGCCGAACACGAAAGCGAGCCCGAGACCGGCGACGATGGTGGCGATCAAGGGCATTTCGTGCGGCATCAGGCGCGGATTTCCTTATGGATGGGAAAGAACGGGCAGCGCCTTATTTTGCATGGTGGAAAATTGTATGCCTACCCCCGAAACGCTGAATAAGCCGGTTCATGTGCCGGTTGGCCGCGATATGGAGACGATTGTGCCGCCGCGCCCGTCGCAGCGCGAGCAGCGCATGCGCTCCGCCAGCCCCGCCACATCGGCCGCGGCCCCATGTCGGCGATACGCGGTCAGCAGGTCGGCCGGGCCGGTATGGCCGCAGGTGACGCAGCGCACGACCAGCGCGTAATTCGCGCCCAGCAACTCGCCCAGCGTGACGCCGGCGATATCGCTTGATGCGGGGGCAGAAGGCGGCTTTGGCGGCATGACGCTCCGACGGCCTGGTTCCGACGGCGCATCATACCGGCAAGCGGGCGCGGCTGGCGACAGGGCGGCGGGGACGCCTCAGCCCGCCGCTCTCTCATAGCCGGCGAACAGCGTGCCGTGATAGCCATGCCAGGGCTCCACCGCCATATACAGGCCGGTCATCAGCAGATCGACCGTCCGGCCATCCGTGGCGAAGGGCAGGATCAGCCGGTCGATGCGCTTCCAGGGCCGGCTCTCGTCGATATGGCTGGCATAGACCGGCTCACCGGTTTCCGTCGCGCGACGATGCTGCGCCAGAATTTCATCGTGATAAAGCGGCAAGGCCACCTCGTCGAGATAGCGGCCGGTGGCGTCGAAGCCGGTCAGCCGGGCCAGATGATTGCCCTGCAGCCGGATGCGAAAGCGCAGCGGCTCGCGCTCGACGTCGAGCAGACCGATATGGCCGATCCAGGACCAGACATCCTCGGCCACGAAATCATGGCGAGAAGGCAGCGCCTTGCCAAGTTTCAGCGAGCGCCAATACAAATGCAAAGAAGATAATGCTTGATTATCAATCAGATAACTAATGTGCATCAGTGCCTCCTTAAATCCGAAGCCCAATTTACACCAAAAAAACTTAAAATTTTATAAATATGACGAACAATCGTCACTGAGGCGCATAAACCCGCAGGAACGCCTCGACCGCCCGGTCCACCGCCTCGTCGGTCTCGGCCACGCTGGGCGCGGGGTCGAGACCCAGAACCCGGCGCAGATGACGCTGACCGACCAGCATGCTGAGAAACATCTCGGTCGCGCGCGCCGGATCGTCGACGCGGATCAGCCCGCGCCCGGAGATGCGCTCCAGATAGCGGGCGATGCGGCCGCGGGTATTCTGCGGCCCGGCGGCGAAAAACCGGCGGCCAAGATCGGGGAAGCGCGGGGTTTCCGATACCACCACCCGATAGATCGCCAGCGTATCCGGGCTGAGCAGGAAGGTGAGGAACTGCCGGCCGATCTGACGCAGCGCCTCGCGCGGCTCCAGCCCTTCCAGCGTCTCCTCCGCCAGGCTTTCGGCCATGCGCCGGCAATTGGTGGCGACCATGGCGGAGAACAGCTCCTCCTTGCTGCCGAAATGCGCATAGACCGTGGCTTTGGACACTGTGGCGGAGCGCGCGATCGCGTCCATGCTGGTGGCCGCGAAACCATGTCGCAGGAATTCCGAGCGAGCGGCCGCCAGAATCTGCGCCGGCTTGGAGCCCCGCTCCGGCTCCTGTGCCTCCAAATCGAAAACAGCCATCCTGATCGCTTTCCGGTTGCGGAACGATTGACGCGGTATCGGGCGCGGCGTAGTTTTGCACAGACTAAACTGAACGGTTCAGTTCAGCCACAAAAAGAAACAGGCGGAGTGTGGAGGATGCGCAAGCTGGCGCTGGCGCTGGTCGGGGTGGGGCTGTTGTCGGCGGCAATCTATGCCGGCTGGATGTGGCACCATGAATGGCGCTATGTCGAGAGCACCGACAATGCCTATGTGCAGGCCGACATCTCGGTCATCAGCCCGAAGGTGGCGGGCTATGTCGAGAGCGTCGCGGTGCGCGACAATCAATATGTGAAGGCGGGGGATTTGCTGATCGCCATCGGCGAGCGGGAATTCGCCGCGCGCGTGCGTCAGGCGGCGGCAACGGTGGATGCCGAACGCACCGCCATCGCCAATTTCGACAGCCAGGCCGTGCTGCAACGCTCGCTGATCGAACAGGCGGCGGCGGCCATCGACAGCGCCCGCGCCGAGGTGACGCGCGCGCGCAAGGATTACGACCGGCTTTCCTCGCTGCGCCGCGACGACGTCGTCAGCCGGCAGCGCCTGGAACTGGCGGAGGCCGACCTCGCCAAGGCGAACGCGGCCCTGGCCAGCGCGCGCGCCGCCCTGCAGGCCGAACAGCAGCAGCTCGACGTGCTGGAGACGAGCCGCAAGGCGGCCGAGGCGAAGGTGGTGCAGGCCATCGCCGCCCAGGCGGTGGCGCAGATCGACCTGGAGAATACGGTGATCCGCGCGCCGATCGACGGGGTGGTCGGCAATCGCGGCGTGCAGGTGGGGCAATATGTGCGGGCCGGCACGCATCTTCTGTCGGTCGTGCCGCTGCCCAACGTCTATGTGCTGGCGAATTTCAAGGAAACCCAGATCGGCCGCATGCGCCCCGGCCAGAAGGTGCGCATCGAGATCGACGCCTACCCCGACACGGTGCTGACCGGGCAGATCGCGAGCTTCTCGCCGGCCAGCGGCTCGCAATTCAGCCTGCTGCCGCCGGAGAACGCGACCGGCAATTTCACCAAGATCGTGCAGCGCCTGCCAGTGCGCATCGACGTGCCGGCCGATAATCCGCTGAAGGCGCTGCTGCGCCCCGGCCTGTCGGCCATCGTGTCGGTCGATGTGCGCGACGCCGGCAAGACGGGCAGCGTCTCCGGCGTGTTCGGCGCGGTGGAGGGCGATACGGCCCTGGCCGAGCGCGACGCCGCGCCTGCCAAGTAAGCGGCGTTAGCGCCGATGAGCACGCCCGCCGATGCGCCTGCCGACGAACGCCCGATGCCGCCCCTGTCGGTGCGGCTGGGCTTCTTCGCCATGGTCGTCGGCATGTTCATGGCGATCCTGGACGTGCAGATCGTCGCCAGCTCGCTGGGCGAAATCCAGGCCGGCCTGTCGGCCAGCGTGGAGGAGATCAGTTGGGTCCAGACCTCCTACCTGATCGCCGAGGTGATCATGATCCCGCTGTCTGGCACGCTGGCGCGGGTGATGTCGACGCGCGTGCTCTATACCGTCGCCACGCTGGGCTTCACGGTGATGAGCCTGTTCTGCGCCCTGGCCAACAGCATCGAGACGATGATCCTGGCGCGCTCGCTACAAGGGTTTTTCGGCGGCGCGATGATCCCTTCCGTGTTCGCCACCGCCTATACCATCTTCCCGCGCCGGATGATGACCAAGGTGTCCGTCACCATCGGCCTCACCGCCACCATGGGGCCGACCATCGGGCCGACGCTGGGCGGCTACATCACCGAGACGCTGTCCTGGCACTGGCTGTTCACCCTCAACGTCATTCCCGGCGTGATCGTCGCCGCGACGGTGTGGAACTTCATCCGGGTCGACAAGGCGGAGCCCAGCTATCTGCGCGGGCTGGATCTGATCGGCCTGGTGCTGCTGACCGTCTCGCTGGGTAGCCTGCAATATATGCTGGAGGAAGGGCCGAAGAATGATTGGTTCGAGGATCGGCTGATCGTGCAGCTCGGCCTGCTGTCGGCGATAGCCGGCGCGCTGTTCTTCGTGCGCGCCTTCACCTACCGGCAGCCGATCATCGATATCCGCGCCTTCGGCGACCGCAATTTCGCGCTGGGCTGCACCTACAGCTTCATCGTCGGGGTCGGGCTGTACGGCTCGGTCTATCTGACGCCTTTGTTCCTCAGCCAGGTGCGCGACTACAACGCCATGCAGATCGGCGTGATCATGATGGTGACCGGCCTGTTCCAGATCGGCATGGCGCCAGTGGCCGGCATGCTGTCGGCGCGGATCGACCTGCGGCTGATGCTGGGATTCGGCTTCCTGCTGTTCTGCTTCGCGCTGTATCTGAACGCCCACCTCACCGCGCAATCGAGCTATTGGGAGCTGTTCCTGCCGCAGGCTCTGCGCGGCGTGTCGCTGATGTTCTGCTTCATCCCGGTGAACCGGCTGGCGCTCGGCACGCTGACGCCGGACAAGCTGAAGAACGGCTCCAGCCTCTACAACCTCATGCGCAATCTGGGCGGCGCCATCGGGCTGGCCAGCCTGAACACGATCCTGCAGGAACGCACCGCCCTGCATCTCTCCCGCCTCAGCGACCACATCACTCTCAGCCGCCCGGAAGTGCAGGCCTATATCGACCGGCTCTCCGAACGGCTGGGCGACAGCATCACCGGCGACCCGGAACTCGCCGCGCTGCGCCAGCTCTTCGCCCTGGTGCAGCGCGAGGCGATCGTGATGAGCTTCAATGATTGCCTGCTGGTGGTCGGCTTCACCTTCGCCGTCAGCCTCATCCTCATGCCCCTGGTGCGCAAGCCGCGCGGCATGAGCGGCTGAGCCTGCTACTTCCCGCGCTCCAGGTCGCGCGCGCCGAACCACCAGACGATGGCGGCGGTGGTGGCGTAGATCAGCATCTCGACGATGCGGCTGCGGTCGGCGTCGGTATAGAGCTGGAAGAACACCAGTCCGGTCAGCCCGATCAGCAGCAGCGTCAGCGCCGGGCGCACCAGGCGCAGCAGATTCACCACCCACTGGCTGGCCCGGCCATAGCCACGGTCATGCTCGTAGGAGGCGACGCGCATGTCGCGCGCGCCGGCCAGCTCGGCCAGCAGCCGCTCATTCTCCGTCTCGGCGGCGCGCGTCTCCCGTTGTAGCAGATGCAGCCGCTCGGCATGCGCCAGCTCAATGGCCAGCGTCTGCCGCTTCTCGCGCGCCTCCAGGATGCGAATGCCGGCCGAGGCCAGCATGCCCAGCAGGCCGGTCGCCCCGCCGCTCAGGATGGAGGAAACGAAGCTCAGGATTTCCATTGGCCCCAACTCCTTTCGGGTCCGAGGTCGACATGCAGGAAGCTGGAATAGAAGCCGAAGCCGGTGAAGCCGGCTGCCCGGCAGGCGGCCAGCAGCGCGGCGCGGTCATGGCCGGCCAGCGCGATGTCGAAGGCGTCGCCGGCCTTATGCCGGCTCAACGGTGCGCCGCCGACGCGGGCATTGTGCACCGGGTCGCGATAGGCCGAAGTGATGACGAAGGGCCGGCCGATCCGCGTGCGCGCCGCTTGCAGCCGGTCCATCGCCTCGGGCATCACCAGCAGCGAGCCATCCCCGCGGCTGGCGATCTCGCGCGGGCTGAAATCCGGCCAGCGCCACAGCCTGGCCGGCACGTCGCGCCAATCGGCGTAGAGCATCAGGTCACCCCGCCGCCGGTCGCCAGCTTGGCAATGGCCGCGCCGACGGCGGCGGCCCCACCGCCCAGCAGCATCATGATCTTCCAGCCGCCGCGCGCCTCCGACAGCGCGGTGCGGATGGCCTTCACATCGATCTTCATTTCGGCGATATCGTCGCGGCTGTCGCGCATCTGCTGCTCCAGCGTCGCGAGCCGTTCCCGTTCGTCGCGAGTCATCACGGACCTTTCCTGATCAAGGCTTTATGCTAGATAGGGGAGCGCCCTGCCCGAGGGCCGATCTGGAGATTTCCACCGTGCCCCTGTTCACCATCTCCCTGGCGCCGCGCGCGGCCCTGCTCTTCTCGCTCCCGCTGCTGGCGGCAAGCTGCGCCAGCGATGCGAACCGGCCGGTGCGCTACGACATGCACTCCTGCTTCGCCAGCCTGCGCGCCGGCATGCCCGACCAGCCGGCGCTCGATTTCGGCGTCTCGTCCGACTTCACCCATCGCGGCGGCGACTGGACCTTCGTGTCCGAGGCGAAATCCCCCACCGGCTGGCGCAAGACCTGGACCTGCGACTTCCACGACGGCGCCTTCCAGGCCGCGCAATGGATCGAGAGCCAGTAGCGCGGGTCTCCCCTCACCCGGC
>NZ_LPXN01000049.1 GCF_001618175.1 Oceanibaculum pacificum
CGTCTCGAAGGGTACGGCGGCGAATTGGCGGCAAACTCCAAGGGCCGCTCCTTTCAGGGCGGCCCTTGTCGTTACTCCGCCGCCTGGGCGGGGATGTGGGGATCGCGGAAGGCGGCGAGGAGCTGTTTTTCCTCCGCCTTGGCCTTGGCCAGGTTGGCCTCCTTCACATGGCCATAGCCGCGAATCTTGTCCGGCAGGCCGGCCAGCGCCACGGCGATGCCGTGATTCTCCGCCGACAGGCCGGCCAGCAGCTCGTCGATCAGCGCCTCGTATTCGGCGATCAGCCGGCGCTCCATCCGGCGTTCCTCGGTCCGCCCGAAGATGTCCAGGGCGGTGCCGCGCAGGCCCTTGAACCTGGCCAGCAGGCCGAAGGCCTTCAGCATCCAGGGTCCGTAGGTGCGCTTCTTCAGATGGCCGCTGGTCGGGTCGCGCTCGGCCAGCAGCGGCGGGGCGAGGTGGAATTCCAGCTTGTAGTCGCCCTCGAACTGGCTGCGCAGCTGCTTCAGGAACGTGCCGTCGGTATAGAGTCGCGCCACCTCATACTCGTCCTTGATGGCGAGCAGCTTGTGGTAATAACGCGCCACCGCCTCGGCCAGGCCGCTGCGGCCGGGCGCCTTGGCCTGCTCGGCCGCTCGCACCTTCGCCACCAGCGCCTTGTAGCGCTCGCCATAGGCGGCGTCCTGATAGGCGGTCAGATACGCCACCCGCTTTTCCACCATCCCGTCGAGCGTCTCGGCGATATGGCGCTGTGGGTCGGCCTTGTCCGCCCCGCTTCCCGCGGCCGGCTGCAGGATGCGCTCCACCGTCGCCAGATCGTGCGCGGCGCGGCGGCCCCACAGGAAGGCGTCGCGGTTGAACTCGATCGCCACGCCGTTCAGCTCGATCGCCTTGTCCAGCGCCTCGGCGGAAACCGGCACCAGCCCCTTCTGCCAGGCGAAGCCCAGCATGAACAGGTTGCTGGCGATGGAATCGCCCAGCGCCGCCGTGGCCAGCTTGCTGGCGGCGACGAAATCCACCCGGTCGGCCCCGGCCGCCTCCACCAGCGTCGATTGCAGCTTGGAGCCGGGGAAGGCCATGTTGGGATTGCGGGTGAAGTCGCCGGTCATCACCTCCTGTGTGTTCGCCACCACATGGCTGCGCTTGGGATCGAGCGTCAGCACCGCCTCGTTGCTGGCGGCCACCACCAGGTCGCAGCCCAGCAGCAGGTCGGCGGCGCCGCGCGCGATGCGGGCGGCGTGCAGATCCTGCGGATTGGCGGCGAGGCGCACATGGCTCAGCACCTGGCCGCCCTTCTGGGCCAGGCCGGCCATGTCGAGAACGCTGACGCCCTTGCCTTCCAGATGCGCCGCCATGCCGATCAGCGCGCCGATGGTCACCACGCCGGTGCCGCCGATGCCGCCGACCATGATGCCGTAGGGCCGGTCGAGCGCCGGCAGCACGGGGTCCGGCAGATCGCCGAACACCGGGCGCGGGCCAGGGGGCGAACCGGCCGGCTCGGCGGCCTTGCCGGCCTGCTTGCGCACCTTGCCGCCGATCACCCCGACAAAGCTGGGGCAGAAGCCCTTCAGGCAGGAATAATCCTTGTTGCAGGAGGATTGGTCGATCTTGCGCTTGCGGCCATACTCGGTCTCCACCGGCACCACCGACACGCAGTTCGACTTCACGCCGCAATCGCCGCAGCCTTCGCAGACCTGCTCGTTGATGAAGACGCGCTTGGGCGGGTCGACCATCAGCTTGCGCTTGCGCCGGCGGCGCTTCTCCGCGGCGCAGGTCTGGTCGTAGATCAGCACGGTGACGCCGGACAGCTCGCGCAGCTCGCGCTGCACCGAATCCAGATCGTCGCGATGCGAGATCGTCGCCTCGGCCGGGAAGGCATTCAGCGGATATTTCTCCGGATCGTCGGTGACGATGCGCACGGCGCTCACGCCCTCGGCCAGCACCTGGCGGGCGATCTGGTCGACGGTGAACGCGCTGTCGGCCGGCTGGCCCCCGGTCATCGCCACAGCGTCGTTATAGAGGATCTTGTAGGTCATGCTGACGCCGGACGCGACCGCCGCCCGGATCGCCAGTGACCCGGAATGATTGTAGGTGCCGTCGCCCAGATTGGCGAAGATATGCTTCGTCGCGGTGAACGGCGCCTGGCCCACCCAGGGCACGCCCTCGCCGCCCATCTGGGTGAAGGTCTCGGTCGAGCGGTCCATCCATTGCGACATGTAGTGGCAGCCGATGCCGGCCATGGCGCGGCTGCCTTCCGGCACCTGGGTCGAGGTGTTGTGCGGGCAGCCGGAGCAGAAATAGGGCGTGCGCTTGAAGCCGTGCGCGGGGGCCGCCTGCGCCTTCTCCTTGGCTTCCAGATAGGCCACCGCCTCGCGCAGCTTCGGCGAATCGTGATAGCACAGGATACGCTCGGCGATCACCTTGGCGACCTGGCTGGGCGACAGCTCTCCCGCGGAGGGCAGGATCCAGTTGCGCTGTTCGTCAAACTTGCCGATCACGCGTGGGCGCACATCCTCGCGCCAGTTATAAAGCTGCTCCTTGAGCTGGTTCTCGATGACGGCGCGCTTCTCCTCGACGACCAGAATCTCTTCCAGCCCCTCGGCGAAATGGCGCATCCCCTCGCGCTCCAGCGGCCAGGGCATGCCGACCTTGTAGACCCGCAGGCCCATCGCCGCCGCCTCGTCCTCGCCGATGCCCAGCTCGTCCAGCGCCTGGCGCACATCGAGATAGGATTTGCCGGTCGAGACGATGCCGAAGCGCGGCTTCGGGCTGTCGATGACGATCTTGTCCAGCTTGTTGGCCCGGGCGAAGGCCAGGGCGGCATACAGCTTGTGGCGCTGATGCCGGTATTCCTGCTCCATCGGCTCGTCCGGCCAGCGGATGTTCAGGCCGCCTTCCGGCATCGCGAAATCGTCCGGCAGCACCAGATTAAGCCGGCTGGGATCGATATCGATGGAAGCCGAGCTGTCCATCGTGTCGGCGATGCATTTTATCGCCACCCAGCAGCCGGAATAGCGGCTCATCGCCCAGCCGATCAGGCCGTAATCGATGACCTCCTGCACGCCGGCCGGGTTAAGCACCGGCAGCATCGCATCCATGCAGGCATATTCGGACTGGTGCGGCAGGGTGGAGGATTTGCAGGCATGGTCGTCGCCGGTCAGCACCAGTACGCCGCCATTGCGCGACGAGCCGGCCATGTTGCCATGCTTGAACACGTCGCCGGAACGGTCGACGCCGGGGCCCTTGCCGTACCAGATGGAGAACACGCCGTCATACAGCGCGTCCTTGAACAGGTTGACCTGCTGGCTGCCCCAGACGGCGGTGGCCGCCAGCTCCTCATTCACGCCGGGCTGGAATTCGATATGGTTGTTTTTCAGGAACTTCCGCGCCTTCCAGAGCTGCTGGTCGAACCCGCCCAGCGGCGAGCCGCGATAGCCCGAGATGAAGCAGCCGGTATTCAGACCCGCCGCCTCGTCGCGCTGGCGCTGGATCATCGGCAGGCGGACAAGCGCCTGTACGCCGGTCAGGTAGATGCGGCCGCGTTCGAGCGTATATTTGTCGTCCAGGCTGACAGCAGCGAGCGTCATGGTTTCGCTCCCAAAAGATTTTTACAGGCCCGCCGATATGGCGGCAGCCCCCGCGATTGGCGCCCCCGGGCAACGGCCCATGGGCGCGACGGCCTATTCCGGCTTATCCTTTGAAATGGTAATGATCGCTGACGTTTCCTACAATTGCCTGCCGACATGGTTGCTAAAAAAGCAATGAAAGATGGACAGCAACGCTGCCCTATAGAGCGGCGTTACCAATTTTAACTCCGCGCCGGCAACTAAATTGCGCGATTCTCGATGTTGCGGCGCAATGTATTTCTTTGTGCGACGCACCATTGGCCATCGCCCTCTGCCGGCCATAATGTTCGCCGACCTCTTCGCTGCGTCGAAGCCCCCTTATTTCGAAGGCCCCTCCATGCGTCCCATCCTGCTGCCGCTCGCCATTCTGGTCTCATTGCCGCTCGGCCCCGCCCTGGGGCCCGCCCTGGGGCAAAGCGGCGTGGTGCTGGATAATAAGGCGCAATATGAAAACTGCATGCGCCTGGCCGATGAAACCCCGGAGGAGGCCTATAAGAGCGGCATCGCCTGGTTCGAGCGCGGCGGCGGCAGCGCCGCCGAGCATTGCGTCGCCACGGCGCTGATGAATCTGGGCAATTACCGCGAGGCGGCGGCCCGGCTGGCGGCGCTGGCCGAAACCCCGGACGTGAAGCAGCGGCCGACGACGCGCGGGCTGATCCTCTCGCAGGCCGCGCAGGCCTGGAGCGAACTGGGCGAGGCCGGCAAGGCCGCGGCGGCGCGCGACGAGGCGGTGGCGCTGGCCCCGGACGATCCCGAATTGCGGCTGGAGCGCGCCATCGCCCGCATCGCCGCCGGCCAGCATTTCGAGGCCATCGACGATCTGAACCGCGCCGCCGAAACCGCGCCGCGCCGGGTGGACGTGCTGCTGATCCGCGCCTCGGCCTATCGCTATCTCGGCCAGTTGGAGCTGGCGCGCGACGATGTCGACCGGGCCCTGGCGATCCGCCCCGACTTCCAGGACGCGATCCTGGAACGCGGCGTCATCTACCGCGCCGAGGGCGACAAGGATGCCGCGCGGCGCGATTTCCTCTGGGTGCTCGACGTTGCCCCGGAAGGGCCGGCCGGCGACGCGGCGCGAATGAATCTGGAGGAAATGGACGTGCGGGTGGAGTAAGCGGCCCGGACCAAGCGTCCCCGCCTTGAAGAGTCCCCCGGCCGGCATTAGGTTGACCCGTCCATGATGGAGTTGGCCGAATGAAGTATGTAAGCACGCGCGGCAGCGCCCCTTCCCTCGATTTCGAGCAGGTGCTGCTGGCCGGCCTGGCCGAGGATGGCGGCCTGTATGTGCCCGAAAGCTGGCCGCACTTCAGTGCCGACGATCTGCGCGCGATGCGGGGGCTGCCCTATGTCGAGATCGCCAAGCGGGTGATGACGCCGTTCCTGGGCGGCGCGATCCCGGCGGCCGACTTCGCCCGCATCGTCGAGGAATCCTACGCGACCTTCGAGCATAAGGCGGTGACGCCGCTGAAGCAGCTCGACCAGGATTTCTGGGTGCTGGAGCTGTTCCACGGCCCGACGCTGGCCTTCAAGGACGTGGCGCTGCAATTGCTCGGCCGGCTGTTCGACCATGTGCTGACCAGGCGCGGCGAGCGCGTCACCATCGTCGGCGCCACCTCCGGCGATACCGGCTCGGCCGCCATCGAGGCCTGCCGCGACCGCGCCGCCATCGATATCTTCATCCTGCATCCGAAGGGCCGCACCTCCGAGGTGCAGCGCCGGCAGATGACCACAGTGCTCTCCGCCAACGTGCATAACATCGCGCTGGAAGGCACGTTCGACGATTGCCAGGACCAGGTGAAGGCGATGTTCAACGATCCCGCCTTCCGCGCCGCCCAGCGGCTGTCGGCGGTGAATTCGATCAACTGGGCGCGGATCATGGCGCAGATCGTCTATTATTTCGCCGCTGGATTGGCCATCGGCGCGCCGGACCGGCGCATCGCCTTTTCCGTGCCGACCGGCAATTTCGGCAATGTCTACGCCGCCTATGCCGCAAAGCAGATGGGCCTGCCGATCGAGAAGCTGGTGGTCGGCTCCAACCGCAACGACATCCTGACCCGCTTCTTCCAGTCCGGCGAAATGAAGATCGCGGGCGTGGAGCCCAGCCTCAGCCCCAGCATGGACATCCAGGTTTCCAGCAATTTCGAGCGGCTGCTGTTCGACATGCTGGACCGCGACGGCGCACTGGTCGCCGAAACGATGAAAGGCTTCCGCGCCACCGGCGGCTTCGCGGTCGGCGACAATCAGCTCGGCCGCGCCAAGGCGCTGTTCGAGGCCCACCGGGTGGATGACCAGCAGACCGGGGCGGTCATCCGCGCCGTGCATGGCGAGACCGGCGAGATTCTCGACCCGCACACCGCCGTCGGCGTCGGCGCGGCCAGGGCCGCGACGCTCGATGCCGATGTCGCGCTGGTTTCGCTGGCCTGCGCCCATCCGGCGAAGTTCCCCGACGCGGTGGAGGCGGCGACCGGCCTGCGCCCCGCCCTGCCGCCCCGCCTGGCCGACCTGTTCGAGCGCGAGGAGCGCCTGACCGTGCTGCCCAACGACCTCGCCGCCTTGCAGAATTTCATCTCCGGTAAGACCCGCCTGAAAGGGGCTGCCTGATCCATGAACGATTCCGTCCGCATCACCACCCTGCCCAACGGGCTGCGCATCGCCACCGACCGCATGGAGCATGTGGAATCGGTGTCGCTGGGCGCCTGGGTCGGCGTTGGCACGCGCCATGAGCAGGCCGAGATCAACGGCATCTCCCACCTGCTGGAGCACATGGCCTTCAAGGGCACCGAGCGGCGCAGCCCGCAGGCCATCGCCGAGGAGATCGAGGCCGTCGGCGGCGTGCTGAACGCCTATACCAGCCGCGAGAACACCGCCTATTACGCCAAGGTGCTGGCCGAGGACACGCCGCTGGCGGTCGATATTGTGGCCGACATATTGCAGCACTCGACCTTCGACGAGACCGAGTTGAAGCGCGAGCAGCAGGTGGTGGTGCAGGAGATCGGCCAGGCCAACGACACGCCGGACGACATCATCTTCGACTTCTTCCAGGAAGCCGCCTATCCCGACCAGCCGATGGGTCGCCCGGTGCTGGGCACGGTGGAGACCGTCACCTCAATGGGCCGGGACACGCTGATGGAGTATATCGGCGGCCAGTACGGGCCGCAGAAAATGGTGTTCGCCGCCGCCGGCAAGGTCGATCACGACGCTCTGGTGGAGCTGGTCGGCAATGCCTTCGCCGACCTGAAGCCGACCCCGGTGCAGGAGGAGGCCCCGGCCGCCTATCGCGGCGGCGAGCGGCGCGAGGATCGCGACCTGGAGCAGGTGCATCTGCTGCTGGGCTTCGATTCCATCGCCTATGACGACCCGGATTACTACGCGCTCTCGGTCTTCTCCACGCTGTTCGGCGGCGGCATGTCCTCGCGCCTGTTCCAGGAGATCCGCGAGAAGCGCGGGCTGGTCTATTCGATCTACAGCTTCCAGTCGGCGTTCCGCGATGGCGGGCTGTTCGGCGTCTATGCCGGCACCGGCGACGAGCAGGTGGCGGAGCTGGTGCCCGTGCTGTGCGACAGCTTCCGCGAGATCGCCGGCAGCCTGACCGAGGCGGAGCTGGGCCGCGCCCGCGCGCAGCTCAAGGCCGGTCTGCTGATGGGCCGCGAATCGACCGGCAATCGCTGCGAGCAGGTGGCCCAGCAGCTGCTGGTCTATGGCCGCATCGTCCCGCCGTCGGAGCTGGTGGAGAAGGTGGAGGCGGTCGACGCCGCCGCCGTCGACCGCGTGGTCGCCCGCCTGCTGGCCTCCCGCCCGACCCTGGCGACCATCGGCCCCATCGCCCATGTCGAGCCGCTGGACCGCATCGCTGAGCGACTGGCGGCGTAAGGCCGGCATGGCCGGCACGACAAGGGAGCAAACCGCCCGATGCTTCGAGACGCC
>NZ_LPXN01000050.1 GCF_001618175.1 Oceanibaculum pacificum
CCCGAAGGGGCGTCTCGAAGGACATGGATACAATCACCGTTCCCGATCACCCCGCCCGCCTGCGGTCGATCCAGTCGCGCATCTTGTAGTAGCCGCCGACGATGGGCAGGAACCAGGGATTGCCGCCATAGAGCGGCACGGTCGGCATCGGCAAGGCCTCGTAGGCGCTGGGGCTGTTGGCGTGGCCGAGGATGTTCAGCGCCGTGCGGTGGCCCAGATGGGTCATCATCACCACGCCGCTGCCATTGCAGCCCAGCGCGTAATGCAGGCCATCCTGCCGGCCCATATGCGGCAGCTTGTCGAAGGTGAAGGCGACGTTGCCGGTCCAGGCATGGGTGATCTTCAGGCCGCGCCCGTCGAGCTGCGGGAAGCGGTCGCACAGGAAGCGGTGGAGGGTGGGCGCGCTCTCCTGCGGCGTGGCCTGGCGGAACCGGGCGCGGCCGCCGAAGATGATGCGCTTGCCGTCGGGCGAGGGGCGGTAATAGCACAGCACCCGCTTGGTCTCGGAGATCATGCGCAGCTTGGGAAACAGCGCGCGGACCGTCTCCGCGCCCAGCTCCTCGGTAGCGATGATGAAGCTGGCGATGGGGATGACGCGGCGCTGCTGCCAGGGCGTGGCGTCGCCGGTATAGCCGTTGGAGGCGACGACGACCTCCTTCGCGCGGACTTCGCCCTGCGATGTCTGCACGCGGAACGCCCCCGGCGCGCCCTCGACCTTGCCGACGCGGGTGCCGGCGCACAGCGTCGCCCCGGCGCGATAGGCGGCTTCCAGCAGGCCCTTATGCAGCAGCGCGGGGTGCACGCCGCCGGCGCGCTGGACGACCATGCCGCCATAGTAGAAATCGCTGGCGATCTCCTCATGCTGGCGCTCGCGCGGGACCATGTAGGCCTCGGATTCGGCGATCCGGTTCAGCGCCTCGACGCGGCGGGACTGCGCCTCGAACGCGCCGGGCGTGTGCGCCCCGACGAAGCGGCCGACCCGCTGGTAGAAACACTCGATCTTCTCGCGCGCGACGATGCCTTCCAGATGCGCGTAGGCCTGCGAGGCCTCGGCCAGCATGGCGCGGGTGGCGTCGTCGTTCATCGCCCGGCCCTTGCCGACATTCACCCCGCCCGAGACCATGCCGCCATTGCGTGAACTTGCCCCCCAACCGAGATTCTCGGCCTCCAGCACGGTCACCGCCGTGCCGTGGCGCGCCAGTTCCAGCGCCGCCGACAGGCCGGCATAGCCGCTGCCGATGATCGCCACGTCGGTTGCTTCCGGTAGCGGGCTGGCCAGCGTCGCGGCGGGCTTGGCGGCGTCCCACCAATAGGGTTCGGCCTTGAAGCCGTCGGCGAAGATGTCGGTGCTCATGATGGCTCCTGGACGCTGTGAATGATCTTACCGCCAAGCAGCGTCGTCACCACGCCGACCTCGCGGATTTCCTCAGGCGGAATGCTGAAATAATCGCGGTCGAGAATGGCGATATCGGCCAGCTTGCCGACCTCCAGCGAGCCTTTCAACGCTTCCTCGCGGCCCGACCAGGCCCCCAGGATGGTATAGGCGCGCAAGGCTTCCTCCGCCGTCACCGCTTCGGCCGCGTCCAGCGATACGCCGGTCTGCGCCTTGCGGTTCACCATGGCCCAGAGCGCGACGAAGGGGTTGGGATCGCACACCATCGCGTCGGAATGGCCGGGGGCGGGGATGCCGGCATCGATCAGGCTGCGGTGCGGCCACATCCAGCGCATCGCCTCCGCCCCGCGATTGGCGCGGTAGGCGTCGCCCAGATCATACATGAAGCCGGTGGCCGAGCTGTCGACCGCGCCGACGCGCTTCAGCCGTGCCAGGATCGGCGGGGTGACGTAGCAGCAATGCTCGACCCGCATGCGGTGGTCGTCCACGGGATGTTCGGCCAGGCAATGTTCGATCACGTCCAGCGCGAAATCGATGCCGCGGTCGCCCACGCCTTCGACCATCACCTGTAGCCCGCCCTTGTGCGCGGCCAGCGCGCGGCCCTTCAGATCGTCCAGATCGTAGAGCAGCATGCCGATATTGGGCTCGGGCTCGCCCTCGATCTTCCGGCCGACATAGGGCTCGTAATAGGCGGCGGTGCGGCCGGAGGTGGAGCAGTCCGGGCACCATTCGACGCCGATCACCCGCACCATGTCGTCGCCGAAGCCGGAGCGGATGCCGGCCTTCACATAGGACTCTACCAGCCCGTCCTCGCGGCCCGAGACGATGATGCCGACGCGCATGCGCAGCCGGTCCTGCTGGCGCAGCAGCTGATAGGCCTGGATCGACCGGCTGCCGGCCAGCGAGTTATAGACACTGGTGATGCCGTGGCGCGCCCAGTCGTCGAACACCTTCTCCAGCCCGTCGGCGAGGCGGGCAGGGGTGTCGGCAGCGTGGATGCGGTCGAGGAACAGATGCACCGCCGTCTCGCGCATCAGGCCGGTCAGCTCGCCGGTCTGCGGGTGGTGATCGAACTTCCCGAAGGCGGGATCGGGGGTATCGCGGTCCACGCCCAGCTCCTGGAAGGCGCGGGAATTGGCGAGGCCGATATGCCCGTCCGTGCGCAGCAGGAAGAGCGGGCGGCCCTGGCCCGCGGCGTCCAGTTCTGCCAGCGTGGGATAGCCACCGGATTTGTTCTCGTTCAAGCGGTAGCCGACCACCCAATCGTCCGGGCCGCGCCCCGCCGCGACCTCCGTCAGCCGGCCGAGCAGCGCCTCGCGCGATTGTATGCGGCCGGGCGCGACATCCTCCCACCCGGCAAGGCGGGCGGCATAGCTGTCCGGGTGGCAATGGCTGTCGACGATGCCGGGAATGGCGGTGCGACCGGCGAGGTCGATGATCTCGGTCTTGGGCCCGGTCAGTGCCGTCATATCGGCGTCGCTGCCCAGCGCCACGATGCTGCCGTCACGGATGGCCAGGGCGGAGACAATATGGCTGTCGCCGTCCAGCGTGTGGATCGCGCCATTGCGCAAGACCAGATCGGCGGTCAAACCCGGCATGCTCTTCTCCCCCAATGTTAGGGAAAGCTTGGCAGGATTTGTTAGGACAGAAAACAAGTTTGATGCGCGAAAAAGCTTAGCATCAGGTAGTTGACGCTGCCGCCCTGGCTGTGCACAGTAGGGACATGATTATTCGTTCGGCAGCCCTGCTTCGACTTCTAGGCCCGACCTCCTGAGGGAGGCGGGGTTTTTCGTTCGCGTCGAAGTTTCCGTTGCTGCCGGTCTAATCATGTTCTCCCTATCGATTCTCGACTCTTTCTTTGCCCCCCGGCTTGCCTGTCTGGCGCTGGCGGAGCGACTGCGCGGCGGTCGTCGGGCCTAGACGGTAGCCCGGCGGCCGTATTTCCTGCCGCATTTGCCTTGCCTCATAAAAAGATATTTCGGAGTCGCTTTCCCATGTTGCCGAATCCTGAGACTAAATACCGCCGCTTCACCACCGTTTCCTTGCCGGATCGCACCTGGCCGTCGAAGCAGATCGAGGCCGCGCCGATCTGGCTGTCGACCGATCTGCGCGACGGCAACCAGTCGCTGATCGACCCGATGGATGGCGAGAAGAAGCACCGTTTCTTCGATCTGCTGCTGAAATCCGGCTTCAAGCAGATCGAGGTCGGCTTCCCCTCGGCCTCGCAGACCGAGTTCGACTTCATCCGCAGCCTGATCACCGGGAATCTGATCCCCGACGACGTCACCATCCAGGTGCTGACCCAGTCGCGCGAGGATCTCATCCGCCGCACCTTCGAATCGCTGCAGGGCGCCAAGCAGGCCATCGTGCATCTCTACAACGCCACCTCGCCCAGCTTCCGCCGCACCGTGTTCAACATGGAGAAGGCCGATGTGGTGAAGCTGGCGGTCGCCGGCGCCACGCTGTTTGCCGAGGAAGCCGCGAAGCAGCCGAACACGAAATGGACCTTCGAATATTCGCCGGAAACCTTCTCCGCCACTGAGCCGGATTTCGCCATCGAGGTCTGCGAGGCGGTGCTGGATGTGTGGCAGCCGACGCCCGACAACCCGGCCATCCTGAACCTGCCGGCAACGGTGGAAGTGGCCGGCCCGCATGTCTATGCCGACCAGATAGAGTATTTCTGCCGCAAGATTTCGCGCCGCGATTCGGTGATCGTCAGCGTGCATCCGCATAATGACCGCGGCACCGGCGTGGCGGCCGCGGAGCTGGCGGTGATGGCCGGGGCGGACCGTGTCGAGGGCTGCCTGTTCGGCAATGGCGAGCGCACCGGTAATGTCGATCTGGTGACGCTGGCCCTGAACCTCTACACGCAAGGCATTGACCCGAAACTGGATTTCTCCGACATGCGCACCGTGGTGCGCACGGTGGAGCATTGCAATCAGCTGCCGGTGCATCCGCGCCACCCCTATGCCGGCGAGCTGGTGTTCACCGCCTTCTCGGGTTCACATCAGGACGCGATCAAGAAGGGTTTCGCGGCCCAGGAAAAGCGCAACGACGCCTATTGGGACGTTCCCTACCTGCCGATCGACCCGGCCGATGTCGGCTGCTCCTACGAAGCGGTGATCCGGGTGAACAGCCAGTCCGGCAAGGGCGGCGTCGCCTGGGTGCTGGAGCAGGATAAGGGCTTGCAGCTGCCGCGCCGCATGCAGATCGATTTCTCCCGCAAGGTGCAGGAAATCTCCGACCGCACCGGCAAGGAGATGACGGCGGCGATGATCTGGCAAGCCTTCGAGGAATCCTATTGCCTGGCCGACGCGCAGCGTTTCGGGCTGGTGGATTACGAGGATGCCGGCCGCCGCGCGCCGGGGCAGGACCGACTGTTCGTCGGCCGCATCACGGTGGACGGGCAGGAGCGCTCGATCAGCGGCAAGGGTAATGGCCTGATCTCCGGCGTGCTGGGGGCGTTGAAGGCCGATTGCGGCATCGAGCTTGAAGTGCTGGATTATCACGAGCATGCACTGCGCAAAGGCTCCGACGCGCAGGCCGCCGCCTATGTCGAATGCCGCACGGCGGACGGGCGCACGCTGTTCGGCGTCGGCATCGACGGCGATGTCGCGACGGCCTCGGTGAAAGCCGTGCTCAGCGCCGCCAACGTCGCCAGCCGGGAGTAGGCGGAATATTCCCGCGGGTCCGCCCCTGGACTCGCGGGAACATTCGTGACGGATTTTCCGCGAATTGTTAAAAGTTAAATATCGCATTGATATAATGAAATTTTTTGTAGTGTGTTCTTGCCTGCTACACTACTGTAAATAAGAATCTTGCGTTACCAATATGCAGGCGCATGCCCGACTCATCAGATTTTTCCGGCATTCGCATGGATGCCGACTGTGCTTATCGACATTGCGTCGGGGCGATCCATGGCAGCGTCACGCTGGCGGTGCAGCGGGACATGTTGTGGATTTCGGTGACCAAGGAGGCGGCCGGCGAGGATTTGCTGGAATGTTTCCGCCATGCCCTGGCCAGCGGCCATCTGGCGACTAAGATGCCAACGCTGGTCGACCTGTCGAGCTTCACTGGCAATGTCGATTGGCAAGCCATCGACCAGATACGCCAGCTTGCCCCCTGGGGCACCGGCAAGGGACCGCGCAGCCGCGTCGCCTATGTCTCGCGCGACAGCTTCTTCCGCTTCATGCTGAAGATCGTCGAGGTGCTGTTTCCGATGACGTCACACCGCCAGTTCGACGATCAGGCGCACGCTCTGGAATGGCTTGGCGAGCAGCGCTGAGCTAGCGGATGCCGGCGCGCAGGAAGGCCTGGATGAACTGCCGCTGGAAGATCAGGAAGGCGATCATCAAGGGGGCGATGGTGAACAGGGTGGCGGCGCTGATGACCGCGATGTTCACGCCGCTCTCCGGGGCGGCGAACAGCGACAGACCCACGGTCAGCGGCCGCGTCTCGTTCGAGTTGGTGACCACCAGCGGCCACAGGAAATTGTTCCAGTGCGTGGCGATAGAGACCAGCGCATAGGCCAGATATACCGGCCGGGCGGCGGGGATATAGACGCGCCACAGCACGCCGGTCCAGCCGCAGCCCTCGACGCGGGCGGCTTCCTCCAGCTCGCGCGGCACGCCCTTGAAGGCCTGGCGCAGCAGGAAGATGCCGAAGGCGCTGGCCATGTAGGGGACGCCGATACCCAGGATGGTGTCGAACAGGCCGAGCCGCGAGACCATGGCGTAATTCTCCACGATCAGCACTTCCGGCAGGATGAAGAGCTGCAGCAGCACCAGCATGAACAGCGCCTCGCGGCCGGGAAAGCGGAAGCGCGCGAAGGCGTAGCCGGCCAGCGTGCAGAAGAACAGCTGCCCGGCCAGGATCACCGTGACCAGCAGCGTGGTGTTCAGGAAATAGCGCGGCCAGGGCGCGCCTTCCCAGGCGATGCGGAAATTCTCCAGCGTCACCGGCGCATCGATCCGGAAGGACAGCGCGCCCTGTGGCGTATGAAAAGCGGCCCAGGCGGCAAAGACCAGTGGCGCGATCCAGATCACCGCCAGCAGGATGGCGCCGATGGCGTCCAGCGTCAGCGGCAGGCGGGTGCTCAAGGGGCGGCGTTCGGCAAGGCTGCTCATGACGCTTTCCTCACCGGTAATGGATGCGCCGTTCCAGCACGGCGAACTGCACGATGGCGACGATGCCCAGCACGATCAGCACCAGCACGGTCATGGCGGCTGCCGATGGCCGGTCGAAATAGCTGAAGGCCATCTCCCAGATCCAGTACAGGATCAGCTTGGAGGCGTTGTCCGGCCCGCCCTTGGTGAGGATGAACAGATGGTCGATCAGCTTCACCGAGTTGATCAGCGCGTTCACCATGACGAACAGGGTGGTCGGCATCAGTAGCGGGAACAGCACCCGGCGGAAATAGGTCCAGCGGCCGGCCCCCTCGATCAGCGCCGCCTCCTTCAGGTCGGGCGGGATGGTCTGCAAGGCCGCCAGGTAGAAGATCATGAAGAAGCCGGCCTCCTTCCAGATCGTCACCAGGATGATGCAGGCCAGCGCCGTCTCCGGCTGGCCCAGCCAGTTGGTGCCGGCGATGCCGAACAGTCCGAACAGCCGGTCCAGCACGCCGATGTCGGGCGTGTAGAAGAACAGCCACAGATTGGCGGCGGCCACCATCGGCAGCATGGTCGGGGTGAAATAGGCGATGCGCACCATCGCCCGGCCGGGAATTTTCGCGTTCGCCCACAGCGCCATGGCCAGCGCCAGCGCGATGGAGACCGGAATGGTGACGCCGGCATAGAGCAGATTGTTGGTCACCACCTGCCAGAAGGTGGGGTCGCTGAACAGCAGATCGTAATTATCGACGCCGACGAAGCGCGTGGGCCGGCGCACCGTGCCCTTGGAGAACAGGCTCTCCCACAATGTCGCCACGGTCGGCCAGAAGGCGAACAGCGACAGCATGAAGACCGACGGCAACACCAGCAGCGAGCCGTACAGCGCCAGCCGCCGATGTTCGATCCGGTCGAGAAGAGGGGCGTCGGTCATCGGTGTCCTTAATATTTCCCTCCCCCCTTGCGGGGGAGGG
>NZ_LPXN01000051.1 GCF_001618175.1 Oceanibaculum pacificum
GTGAAGCCGGAATTCCTGGTCTGCGACGAGGCGGTGGCCGCGCTCGACGTGTCGATCCAGGCGCAGGTTCTGAACCTGTTCATGAAGCTGCGCGCGGAGTTCGACCTCACCTATCTGTTCATCAGCCACGATCTCGGCGTGGTCGAGCATCTGAGCGACCGGGTGGTCATCATGTATCTCGGCCGGGTGGTCGAGAGCGCCACGACTGACGAATTGTTCGCCGCCCCGAACCATCCCTACACCCAGGCTTTGCTGGCCGAGGTGCCGAGGCTGGAATCGCAGCGCCGGACCTTCGTGCCGATCAAGGGCGAAATCCCGTCGCCGTTGAATCCGCCCAGCGGGTGCCATTTCCATCCGCGCTGCCCGCATGCGCATGAGCGCTGCAAGGTCGAGGTGCCGGTGCTGCGGGAGATCGCCCCCAGCCGCTTTTCCGCCTGCCACTTGAACGACGCGGCCTGACCTGCGACAAGTCGGCCCTGCGATAAGTCGGCAGCGACAAACAGGGAGGGGGTTTCCGATGGTCGATATTTCCGCCGCCGCCGCGCGGCTCGTCGAGGCGCGCCGCGCGCGCCGGCTTCTGGCGGCGCTGCCGGAGGCCGAACGGCCCGGCACCGTGGCCGAGGCCTACGCCGTGCAGGACGCCGTCGCCCGGATTTTGGGGCCGGTCGGCGCCTGGAAGATCGGCGCGAAATCGCCGAGCGACACCCCCCTCGCGGCCTCGATTCAGCAGGCCGACGTGATCGAGAGCGGGACGAGCCTGCCGCGCGACCGGTTTAACATCGTCATCATCGAGGCGGAGGTCGCCTTCCGGTTCGGCCGGGATCTGCCGGCGGCGGGCGCACCCTATGACGATGCGACGATTCTGGCCGCCATTGAGAGCGCGCACCCGGCCATCGAGATCGTCGATACCCGGTTCGCCGAGATCGACGGGCTGGATGCCTTCTCCAAGCTGGCGGATTTCCAGATGAATGGCGCGCTGGTCGTGGGGCCGGCGCTGCGCGACTGGCAGGCGCTGGATCTGAGGGGCATTACCGCCACCGTCACGGTCGATGGCGTTCCGGCCATCGAGAAGACCGGGGCGAACCCGGCCGGCGATCCGCGCTGGCTGGCGCTGTGGGCCGCCAATCACCTGGTTGAGCGCGACCAGCCCATCAAGGCTGGGCAAGTGGTTACCACCGGCTCCTATATCGGCATGCTGCCGGCGCCCCAGGGTGGCCGGATCGTGGCCAGCCTGTCGGGCGTCGGCAGCGTCTCGGTGACGATCGGCTAGCGGTTACTCGGCGGCCTGCTGGGCGGCGGCCGACGCCAGCGCGCCGCGAATCGCTTCGCCCAGGCGCTTGGCCGAGGCCGGATTCTGGCCGGTGATCAGATTGCCGTCACGGGTCACATGCGCCTCGAACAGGCCGGCATGCTCGAACTCCGCGCCCAGCTCCCGCAGTCTGGTTTCCAGCAGGAAGGGCACGACATCCGTCAGCTCCACCTTGCGTTCCTCGGCGTCGGTGAAGCTGTTCACGCGGCGACCCTTCACCAGCGGTTCGCCATCCGACCGCTTGGCCGCGACAAGGCCGGCCGGGCCATGGCAGACGGCGGCGACCGGCTTGCGCGCCTCGTCAAGCGCCCCGATCAGCTTGGCCAGGGCGGCGTCCTGCGGCAGATCCCACATCGTGCCGTGGCCGCCGGGCAGATAGATGCCGGAGACATCGTCGGCCTTGACCGCCTTGGTGGGCTGGGTGTTCTTCAGCGCGTCCATCGCCTGCGCATCGTCCAGGAAGCGCTCGACCGACGGAACATTCTCGCCCCGCGGCTTCAGGGAGCCAGGATCGGGCTTCACCTCGCCGCCGGCGGGGGAGGCGAACACCACCTCGTGCCCGGCATCGCGCAGGATGTAATAGGGGGTGCTCAGCTCCTCGAAATGGAAGCCGGTCTGCTTGCCGGTATCGCCCAGCTCGGTATGGCCGGTAACGACGAAAAGGAATGGGGTTTTCATGGGAACCTCCTTTGGGGGAGTTTCGGGAAACTCACCTCCACATAGGAAGCCCTGGCGCGATTTGAATGGGTCAGAAGGTCACGCCAGCAGCGCGGCTAGCAAAGGGTGAGATGTCGCGGCGAAGGGATTGGTAACGGTAACGCCGCCCCAGGTGAAGCCGTCCTGCAAATCTTCCGATAGCAGAAGCCGGCAGCCTGCCTGCGATGTGGCGGTGAGGATAACCGCATCCCACAGGCCGAAACGATGATCGGTCGCCAGATCGGCTGCGGCCAGCATAATCTCCGGGGAAGTCGCCACTGTCGGGTAGGCGTCTCGCCAGCTGAGCAGAGCGTCCCGCGCCTCGGATCGCGTGCGGCCGGCCTTGCGGACGAGGACCTGGAAGAGCTCGCCCAGAACCTGCACGGGAACGATCGTTTCCTCTTGCGGCAGGCGGCGGAGCGTGGAGAGGGCGATGTCCCGCTTTTCCGCGCCATTCAGCCCTTCGGCATAGACAAGAATATTGGTGTCGAGGGCAACCTTCACCGCTCATCCTCATAAAGCTCGTCCCGGCTCCAATGGCCGGTATCAAGGATGGGTTGAGCCTCAAGGCGCATCAGCAGGGTTTTGCGCGCGCCGGAGGCCACATCGCCCCGTGCATCGGCGGGGACGATCCGGGCAACGGGCCGACCGTGGCTGGTCACCACATAGCTATGGCCTTCCCGCACCTGACGCAGGATGAGCGAGAATTTGCGGTTGGCTTCCGCCGCTGAAACGGCATCCTTCATCACATGCACCATAAGTAGTTATTTTAACTATTATAGTGAGGGGTGAGATGTTCGACAAGCTGGCGAGAGGAAAACGTCAATGCCCCGCTGCCGCGCCCTCGGCCAGCATGGCGTCGATTTCGGCGGGTGCGTAACCCGCTTCGGCCAGGACTTCGCTTGTATGTTCGCCGAAGATAGGAGCGCCGGATTGCGGGCCGCCCGGGGTGCCGGAAAAGGCGATGGGCAGGCCAATGGTCTTCACCGGGCCGGCGCTGGAATGCGCCACCTCGGTCACCATGCCGCGGGCCAGGGCCTGCGGGTCGCGGTGCATTTCCGGGATCGAGAGAACCGGTCCGGCGGGCAGGCCGACGCTGGCGAGCCGCTCCAGCCAATCCGCCGTCGTGCGGGTGCGGAAGATCGGGTTCAAGATGTCGACCAGCGCCGGTAAATTCTGCATCCGCAGCGCGTTGGCGGAAAAGCGCGGATCGTCGTTCAACTGCGGCGCATCGATGGCTTTCAGCAGCCGCTCCCAATTGGCCTGGTTGGCGGCGCCGATATTGATCCAGCCATCTTTGGTGGGAAAGGCCTGGTAGGGCGCGTTCAGCGGATGGGCGGAGCCGATGGGCAGCGGCGTTTCCCCGGTGGCGAAGCAGATCGCCGATTGCCAGTAGGTATGCACGATACCGGCCTCGAACAGCGAGGTGTCGACCTTCTGCCCCTCGCCGGTCTTCAGCCGGTGGGTATAGGCCGCCAGGACGCCCATCGCGCCGATGATGCCGGCGGTGATGTCGGTGACCGGCGCGCCGACCTTCACCGGCGGGCGGCCCTCGCCCTCGCCGGTGATGCTCATCAGCCCGCTCATGCCCTGGGCGATCAGGTCGAAGCCGCCGCGCTCCGCATAAGGGCCGGTGCGCCCGAAGCCGGAGATCTCGCAATAGATCAGGCCGGGATTGACCTTGCGCAGCGCCTCATAGCCCAGCCCCAGCTTCTCCATCGTGCCCATGCGGTAATTCTCGATCACCACATCGGCACTCTCCAGCAGCCGGCGCACCGCCGCCTTGCCGGCTTCGGTCTTGAGATTGAGGGCGATGCCGCGCTTGTTGCGGTTCATCATCATGTAGGCGGCGGGTTCGCCCTCGATCAGCGGCGGCACGAAGCGGCGCGAATCGTCGCCGCCCGGCACCTTCTCCACCTTGATCACGTCGGCCCCCATGTCGGCGAGCATCAGCCCGCAGACAGGGCCGGCCATGATATGCGCCAACTCGATCACCTTCAGGCCTGAAAGCGGCCCGATCTGCCGTCCTGGCATAACGCAGCGCTACCCTTCCGTTCAGCGGTAGAAATATTCGACCAGCGCCATCGGCACGGCCGGGACATAGGTTACCAGCATCAGCACCGCCAGCAGAACGCCGATGAAGGGCAGGTTCACCTTGGTCACCTCCCACATATCGGCCTTGGCAATGGAACAGGCGGTCATCAGCACGCTGGCGACCGGCGGGGTCTGCTGGCCGATGCCCAGATTCAGCGTTACCACCAGGCCGAAATGCACCGGGTCGATGCCCGCCGCATTCACCAGCGGCATCACGATGGGCACCACCAGGATGATGGCGGCGGCCGAATGCAGGAACAGGCCGATGATCAGGAAGAACACGTTCAGGATCATCAGCACGGCGTATTTGTCGTTGGTGATGGAGGAAATCCAGGCCGCCAGCTGCTGCGGAATCTGCTGCTCGGTCAGGTAGACGCCGAGCAGGGCGGAGGCCGCGACCAGCAGCATGACGACGGCGGTCTGCACGCCGCCTTCCATCATCGAATCGTACAGATGCCTGAGGTCGAGATCGCGATAGATCACGCCGCCGATGAACAGCGCCGCCACGACCGCCAGCCCGGCGCCCTCTGTGGCCGTGACCACGCCGCCGAAGATGCCGCCCAGAATGATCATCGGCAGCAGGAAGGCCCAGGCCGCCTCACGGAAGGTGTGGGCGACGCGCTGCAGGCTGAACACTTCCTCGACCGGGTAGTTGTAGCGAACGGCGTACCAGTAGGCCAAAGCCATCATGGCGACGCCGCCGAGGATGCCGGGCACGATGCCGGCGACGAAAATCTGCACCACCGAGGCCTCGGCCATGACGGCGTAGAGAATCATCGGGATGGAAGGCGGAATGATGATCGCCAGCGTGGCGGAGGAGGAGGTGATGGCCGCCGCGAATTCCTTCGGGTAGCCCTTCTTCTTCATGGCCGGCACCAGGATGGAGCCGAGCGCCGCCACGTCGGCCACGGCCGAGCCGGAGATTTCCGCGAAGAACAGCGAGGTGCCGATATTCACCATCGCCAGGCCGCCCTTCACGAAGCCGAACAGGGCGGAGGCGAAGGCGATCAGCCGGCGCGACAGGCTGGAGGAATTCATGATCGCGCCGGCCAGGATGAACAGCGGGATCGACAGCAGCGGGAAGCTGGTCGCGCCGTTGAACATGACCAGCGCCGCATTCAGCAGCGATTCCATGCCGGCCGAGGCGACCATCGCCACCATGGCGACGATCCCGAGCGCAACGGCAATGGGGACATTGAACAGGATCAGGGCGACGAGGCCCACCAGCATCAGGGCGACGATCATTGCAGCATCTCCTGCAACTGCTTTTCCTCGGCGTCCAGCACGCCCTTGCCGCGCGCCTGCTCCAGCACTTCCGGCAGGCTCAGCAGTTGGGCGATGATGAACAGCACCGCGCCGATGGGGATGACGGACTGGGTGAGCTGGGTGGAAATACCGGGCAGGCTGACCATCGTGTCGCCCTCCAGGATCACCAGCACCTCATAGCCGAACCAGGCCAGCAGGGCGAAGAAGCCGATGACGCAGGCCTCGCCGAACAGCACGGCGGGAATGCGGAATTGCGGCCGCATCGCGTTCACCATGCCCGGAAAGCCGATATGCGCGCGCTTTAAAGCCGCCAGGGCCGCCCCGTAGTAAGTCAGCCAGGCCAGCATGATCGACGCCACCTCGTCGTACCAGACGAGCGACCAGCCCATCTTGCGATAGACGACGCCCATCACGATGATGACCGTCAGGCTGGCGAGCAACAGGATGACGAAGGCCGCCAATGTCCTGTCGAAGATGGTTCTAAGCGTGGCGAACACGGCTGGGTGGTCCCTCTCTGTCCGGCGTTTCTTTGATTTTGGGAAGAAAAAGCCCCGCCGGCGCTGGCCGGCGGGGCTGTCGACGCGGCGTTAGGAGCCGGCGCCCAAGGCGATGGCTTTTTCGACCAGCTTTGCGCCGTCCGGCACGTCCTGGCCGAATTCGGTGTAGACATCCTTGCTGGCGGCGATGAAGGCGTCCTTGTCCGCCTCGTTCACCTGGACGCCGGCGGCCTTGATCTTGGCCAGCAGGTCGTCCTCCAGCTTGGCCGCCTGCTCATAGACGTAGCCCTGGGTATCCTTGGCCGCGGCTTCGAGGATGGTGCGCACATCCTCCGGCAGCGAGGCCCATTTGCGCGTGCCGCTGACGATATAGGCCGGCGTATAGACATGGCCGGTCATGGAGATGAATTTCTGCACCTCCTGGAACTTGGAGGAGTAGATCTGCGTCAGCGGGTTTTCCTGGCCGTCCATCACGCCGGTCTGCAACGCGACGAACACTTCGGACAGCGCCATCGGGGACGGGTTCGCGCCATAGATCTGGAACATCTTCACCCGCCACTTGCCCTGCGGGACGCGCAGCTTGATGCCGTTCAGATCTTCCGGCTTCACGATCGGCTTCACATTGTTGGTGATGTGCCGAAAGCCGTTCTCCCAGACCGCGAGGACCTTGTAGCCCTTCTTCTCCGCCATCGGTGCTAGGGACGGCCAGACCACCTCGGCCTCGATCTTCTTCATGTGATCGCGATTCTTCACCAGATACGGCATCTCGAACATGCCGAAGGCGTCGACCTCGGAAGACATGACGGTGGAGGGCAGGGCGAATTCGATGGTGCCGAGCTTCAGCTTCTGCATCAGCTCCTTGTCGCCGCCGAGCTGGCTGGAGCCGAAGACCACGACCTTCGCCTTGTCTCCCAGCTTGGCGTTGGCGCGCTTGGCGAATTCGTTGGCCGACAGCTCGAACAGCGAGCCGGGGCCGCCGACATGGCCGAATTTCAGCTCCATCTGGGCCTGGGCGGGCGCCGCCAGGCTACCGGCGAGCAGCAAAGCCCCCGCCACGAACAGCTTCCTCATACGCTTCCTCCTTGTGGTTATGTTAACGGGGCCGGTCTTCGCGCCGGCTCTCCGAAGCATTATGCGTGTATGCTAATGTTATGTCCTCTATTGCGTTGCCCGAGGATGAAAATTTTGCGTCGGTTACGCGGCGGCGCTGCGGGCAGCACCCGTATTGGCCTCGCCCAGATAGGCCAGCGCCTCGGCGACGCCGCTGCCCTTCAGCGGCACGCCGGCCAGCTTCAGGCCCATTTCCACGCCCGACAGGGTGCCGGCCAGCGCCAGATCGTTGAAATCGCCCAGATGGCCGATGCGGAACACCTTGCCCGACACTTTGCCCAGCCCCTGGCCTAGCGACATGTCGAACTTGTCCAGGATGATCTTGCGCAGGCTGTCGGCATTGTGGCCGTCGGGCATCAGCACGGCGGTCAGCGAGCTGGAATATTCCTCCGGGTTCTTCGCCAGGATTTCCAGGCCCCAGCCGCGCACCGCGCGGCGC
>NZ_LPXN01000052.1 GCF_001618175.1 Oceanibaculum pacificum
TCCCTCTCCCCTGCCGGGGCGAGGGGTTCTTCTCAGATGATCCCGCCATTGACGTGGATGACCTGGCCGGTGACGTAGCTGGCGTCGGGGCTGCACAGGAAGCCGATCATCGCCGCCACCTCGGCCGGTTCGCCCTGGCGGGCGAGCGGAATGTGGGCGATCAGCGGCTTCATCTCCTCGGGATCGTAGAATTGCTCGGTATCGGCATCCTTGCGGATCAGGCCGGGGGCAACGCAGTTGGCGGTGACCTTGTAGGGCGCCAGCTCCACCGCCAGGGCGCGGATCAGCGCCTCGGAGCCGGCCTTGGCCGCCGCCGAGGCCGGGCAGATCGGGTAGTTCGGGCGGAACACATGGGCGTTCAGCGTGCTGATCGCGATCACCCGCCCATCCTGCGATTCCTTTAGCGCCGGCAGCGCCCGGTTGGCCATCTGGAACAGCCCCCCCAGGATGACGCCGTAGCAGCGGTCGAGATCGGCCCGTTCAAGTTCGCCGAAGCGCTTCAGCTCCGGGAAGCCAGCATTGGCGACCAGCACGTCCAACCCGCCCAGCGCCGCCAGCGTCTCGTCGATCAGACGGTCGGCCTCTTCCGGCTTCGATATATCGGCCAGCACGATATGGGTCTTTCCGCCCTTGGCCTGCAATTCGGCGGCGACGCGCTCGCAGCCGGCGCGGTTGGTGTGGGCGTGGATGACGATGGCCGTGTCCGGCCCGGCCAGCCGGCGGGCGGTGGCCGCGCCGATGCCGCTGCCCGATCCCGTGACGAGAATGCGCCGCATGATTTCTTCCCCTTTGTTTTTATTGAGACAGTGTCGACAGAAATTCCCGTATCCGCTCGATGACCGGTGCGCGCATCTCCAGATGCGGGCTGTGGCCGCAATCCGGCACCGCGTAGGCGGCTGCCGGGCCGGAGGCGGCGGCGACAATCGCCTCCACCTGCGCCCAACTGCCGTGATCGTCGCGCGCGCCCTGGATCGCCAGCAGCGGACAGGCGATGCGGGGCAGCAGATCGACCATCGACCAGTCGCGCAGCGCCGGGCGCATCCAGGTCTCGGCCCAGCCCCGGAACATCGCCTCCGTCCGGTCGCCATGATGGCGGGCCAGCCGGGCCGAGAATTCCGGATCCTCGCGCCAGCGCCCCATGACGGCGGCGAGGCCGGACTGGGTGTCCGGCTCCATCATCACATGCGCGGCCATGGTGATGCAGGCGGTCGGCTGGGTGGGAAACAGCGCTGCGTAATACAGCGCGATGGTGCCGCCGTCGCTATGGCCCAACAGGATCGGCCGGTCGACGCCGCAGGCCCGCAGCAGCGTCGGCAGCGCCTGTTCGGCCTCGATGCGCAGGAAATCGTCGGGCCGCGGCAGCGTCACCGCGTCGGAGCCGCCATAGCCCCAGCGCTCATAAACCAGCCCCGGCAGGCGGGCCGCCCGGCACAGATCGGCCGGGAAGCCGCGCCATTGCGGAATGCTGCCCAGCCCTTCATGCAGGAACACCAGGACAGGCCGGTCGGCCGGTCCCGGTATGCGCTGCATCCGCAGGCAATGGCCGCCCGCCATGACATGTTCGTACGGCCCGCCCGCCAGGCTCATGATCTGGGAAATCCGTACAGCTCGGCCGGATTATCGACCAGGATGCGGTCGCGCACGCCGTCATCCTCGACCCATTCCAGCAGCACGTCGAGCAGCTCGATATCGTCCGGGTTCTTCTGCCGGGCGAAGGGGTTCGGATGCGGCCAGTTGCTGGCCCAGACCATCCGTTCCGGCGCGGCGCGCACCAGCGCGCGGGCCATCGCGCCGACATCGCCATAGGGGAAGGATTGCTTCGATGTCTCGTAGGGGCCGGACAGCTTGTTCCAGACCCGCCCGGTTTCCAGCAGGTCGAGAAACGCCTTGAAGCGGGCATCGCTGGGCGAGACGGGATCGAGATACTTGCCGTTATGGTCGATCACCACGGTGCCGGGCAGCGCCTTGATGGTCTCCACATGGTCGCGCATCTCGGCGCCGTCGAATTGCAGCTGGATGTGCCAGCCGAATTCATGCACCCGCGCGGCCATGCGCGGCAGGGTCTCCCAGGGCAGCACGCCGCCGGCCAGCATGAAATAGCGCAACCCGCGCACGCCGGCCTTGGTGTAGGCCTCCAGCTCCGCGTCGGTGACCGAATCGCCTACCACCACGACGCCGCGCGCCGCGTCGGGGCCAAGCTCGGCCGCCAGTTCGGCCATCGCGTCCATCGTGCAGCGATTGTCGAACGCGTAGGCGCTGGGCTGCACGACCACCACCCGCTCCGTGCCCCAGCGCCGCATCAGCGTGCGATAGGCCGAGACGCCGGCCAGCGGCGGCGCGCCCGGGCTGGTCGGGGCCACGGGATAGCGCTCCGGCGAGCCGTAGAAATGGATGTGGCAATCGCACGCGCCCTTCGGCACGCGCAGCTTCGGCGTCTTCAGCGGCGCCGCCGCCTCCTGTCCAAGCGACATTTCCTCTCCTGTCTCATTTTTATACTCACCCGAGCAATGCTGCCCGTTCGGCGGACATCTCAGCGATGTCTTCATTAGAATAACCGAGTTCGGAGAGGATTTCGGCTGTATGCGCGCCTAATTTCTGCGGCGGCAGTTTCACCTCAGCGGCTTGCCCGTCATAGCGCACGGGATGGTTGACCAGGGTGACCGGCGCGCCGGTGGCGCCCTCCACCGTGACGAAGGTGCCGTTATGCTTCACCTGCGGATCGGCGGCGACGTCCTCATAGCCGTTCACGCGGGTGAACCAGATTTTCTTCGGCTCCAGCAGGGCGGCCCAATCGGCATAGCTGCGGGTCGGCAGCAGCCGGTTCAGATGCTCCACCACCTCCTCGCGGCGCTCGAAGGCTTCCGCGTCGGGGATGGCGGAAATCTCGGCGCTGCCCATCGCCTCGCCCAGCCCCTGGAGGCTGCCCAGCGAGATGGCGATGTGCCCGTCCTTCACCGGATAGATGCCGTAGGGGGCGGCGTAGTACCAGCCGCCGATGCGGTGCGGCGGCGCGACCTCGTGCTTGCGGTCGGCGTTCAGGAAATTGATGAAGGATTCCATCTGCAAATCGATGGCCGCCGACAGCAGATTCACATCGACCCGGCAGCCCTTGCCGGTGCGCGTGCGGCGCAGCAGCGCGCCCAGCACGCCCATCGCCAGCAAAGCGGCGCCATGATGGTCGGCGACCGACACGCCGACGGCGCGCGGGCCGGTGACCGACTCGCCGGTGATGGTCGACAGGCCGCTCATCGCCTGGATCAGCAGATCCTGGCCCGGCTTCTCGGCATAGGGGCCGTCCGGGCCGTAGCCGGAGGCCGAGGCGAAGATCAGCCCCGGATTGACCTGCTTCAGCGCCTCATAGCCCAGCCCCAGCTTCTCCATGACGCCGGGGCGGAAATTCTCGCACACCACATCGGCGCTCTCGGCCAGCTTGCGCGCGGCCGCCTTGCCCTTGGCGGATTTCAGGTCGAGCGCGATGGAGCGCTTATTGCGGTTGCCGGTCAGGAACAGCGAGGCCTGGCCGTCGACGAACACGCCGACGCCGCCGCCGAACTGGCGCTGGAACGCGCCTTCCAGCGGCTCGACCATGATGACGTCCGCCCCCATGTCGGCCAGCGCCTGCATGCCCACCGGGCCGAGCAGAAAATGGTTGAAGCTGACGACTTTGATTCCTTGCAGCAGATCGAGCATTTTCCACCCTTCCCTCTTGTTATTTGCTTTGTTCCAGCCTCGCGGCGTCGCCCAGCAGCGCCGCCGCGAAGGCGCTTTCGATCGCCGGCTTGGATTTGCCGGCCTGTCTTGCATCGCCGATCACCTCGACGCGCTGGCCGGCCTTCGCCAGCCGGCGATAGCGCGCGCCGGTGGCATTGCGGGCGCGGTGATAAAACCAGTCGCGAACGTCCGGCCGGCTCATCAGGCCCGCCACGCCCGGCCATTTGCCGACACCCAGCTTCAGCAGCGCCGGCACGATAGCGCCCAGGCCGAAGCGATAGCGCGCCCCGGTCGCCACCACGATGCGGTCGAACCCGTCCAGCAGCGCCGGATCGGTGGCCGGGTCGCGGCCATAGGCGAAGCTGACGCCCTTCTCCCTGCAATCCTGCTCCAGTGCCGCGATATAGGCGAGGAAGCTGCCCTGCCGGGTCTCCACCTCCTGGAATTTCGGCGCGAGGCCGGCCAGGCGGAAGCTGCCGCCGCCGCGCGGCGCGCGCTCGAACAGGGTGACCGCATTCCCCTCCGCCACCAGCGAGGCGTAGGACAGGCCGGCCGGGCCGGCGCCGATGACGGCGATCTTCTCGCCCCGCGGCGGGGTCGCACCGGCGAACAGCCGCTCGCGTCCGGTGATCGGGTTGACCAGGCATTGCAGCCGGCTGCCGCCGCGCATGCCGTCGACGCAGGTGTTGCAGGCCAGGCAGCGCCGCACCGGCTTGCCTGCCCGCACCTTGCGCACCCAGTCGGGATCGGCCAGCACGCTGCGGCCGAGCGCGATGAAATCGACATCGCCGGAGTCGACCGCCTGCTTCGCCAGCGCCGGATCGCCCAGATTGCCGACGGCGATGACCGGCACCGCCACCGCGCGCTTGATCTTTCGGGCGAACTCCAGGAACGGCCCCTCGCCCATCCACATCGGCGGGATCATTCGCGCCGCCGAGGGCTGAGAGCGGTAATGCCCGGCCGAAACATGGATCGCATCCGCTCCGGCCTCGGCCGCCCAGACCGCGACCTTGAAACCGTCGGCGAAGGGCATGCCCTCGGGGAAATAATCCTCCACCGTCAGGCGGAAGATGACGCCTATGCCGGGCACCGCCGCCTTGATGCGCCGGGTGATATCCAGCCCGAAGCGGGCCCGGTTCTCCAGGCTGCCGCCATACTCGTCGGTGCGGATATTCTCCGCCGGGGTGAGGAATTGCGAGATCAGATAGCCATGCGCCGCATGCACCTCGACCACGTCGAAGCCGGCGCGCTTCGCCCGGTCGGCGGCTTCGACATAGGCCTGGATGGTCTGTTCGATGCGCGCCCCGGTCATCGCCTCCGGCACGATGGTTTCCATCGTCATCTCGAAGACCGGATGCGGCACGGCGGAGGGGGCGATGGGCGTCTCGCCGCAAATATCCGCGCGGGTATGGCCGCCGCCATGGCCGAGCTGGATGCAGGCCGCCGACCCCTCGGCATGGATCGCCGCCACCAGCGCCGTCAGGCCGGGCAGGAACCGGTCGTCATACAGCCCAAGCTCGTTGAAGCGGTGCCGGCCGACCTTCTCCGGCGCCGCCATCTCGACCGTGATCAGCCCGACGCCGCCGCGCGCGCGGGCTAGGTAATAGGCTGTCGAATCCTCGGTGACGAAGCCCTCGGCATCGGCCGCGCGCGTTGTCATGGAGGGCATGACGATCCGATTGGGGATCGTCGCCGGGCCAATGCGGCCCGGCGTGAACAGATCGGCCATGGAAAATCCGGCTTACTCGGCGGCGAGCGGCATGGCCCCGTCGCGGCCGATGCCGGCGGCGCTCAACGCCTCGCGCAGGCGCTTGAGCTCGGCATCCGACAGCTTCATCAGCGGCGGGCGCACGACGCATTTCTCCACCCGGTCCAGCATCACCAGGCATTCCTTCATGCGGTTGTGCATGTCCAGGAAGGGCGGCGAATAGAAAGCCTGCGCCAGCGGATAGATGCGGTCGTTGATCGCCTGCGCCTTGGCCAGATCCTTGGCCTGCACCGCCTCGAACAGCGCCACCTGCAGATCGGGGATGACGCTGCCCGCGCCGGACAGCAGGCCGCCGGCCCCCATGGTCAGCGAGGCCATCAGCCAGGAGCTGTGCGTGGTCAGCACGGTGATCGGGCGCGGCAGGCTCTGGAAGGTGCGGATGTGCTTTTCATGCAGCATCGCGTCGTTCGACCAATCCTTGATCGCCTTGATCGACGGCACTTCCTCGAACAGCCGCAGCAGCGTCTCGAACGGATAGCCGAGGCCGGTGCCCATCGGGTACTGGAACAGGATGATCGGCAGGTCGGTGGCGTCGGCGATCATCTTGAAATGGCGGATCGCCATTTCCGGACGCAACTGGCCGCCCATCGACATGCTCTGCGGCGGGAACACCAGCAGGCAGGACGCGCCGGCCGCGTCCGCCATCTTGGCAATGCGCGCGGCCTCGTGGCTGCCATCGGCATAGACGCCGTTGATCAGCGGAATCTTGTCGCCCATCTCGTCGATGCAGAATTCCAGGATACGCTTCTGCTCCTCGAAGGTGCAGGCATGCACCTCGGAGGCATGGCCGTTCACCGTCACGGCGGCCAGGCCCGGCGTCGCGGCGACATGGGCGTTGTGGCGGCGCGATTCCTTCTCGTTGATCGAGAAATCCTCGTTCAGCGCCAGCAGGGTTGCCGGGATGACGCCTTTCGGCTGGAAATTCTTGAACTTGCGCATCTTTGCTTCCTCCCTCGGTCGGCGCGGCCGCTGATGCGGCCTTGAACAGGATTGCAGTATCGCAGAATACTGACTCACAAGTAAGTAGGTTTCATGAGAAAATGATGCAATAGCCCGCATGGCTGGGGGCGGCGCGACATATCGACGTATCGCGTCTCGCCCCGCATTCGCGGTAACCGGGCACACCGTTTTCTGCTACAACCATAGTCAATATAGAACAAAGAGACGTGGGATGCGGGACCGAATCAAGGAAATCGCCACAGAGCTGCTGATCACGCATGGCTATCGCGGGCTGCGCTTCAAGGATATCGCCGACCGACTTGGCACCACGCGGGCGAATATCCACTACCATTTTGGCACCAAGAAGAAGCTGATCGAGGAAGTCATCCACGAATATGTCGACGGCACGACCCGGCAGATCGTCGATATCTGGACCGACCAGCAGACCAGCTTCATCGACAAGACGATGCGGATGATGGAATTCAACCGCCTGCGCTATGCCCGCTTCAACCCGCGCGGCAAGAGCGGCCGGCCCTGGAGCCTGATCTCGCGCATGCGGCTGGAGGCGGAATTGCTGTCGAAATCCTCCAAGGACGTGCTGCGCGACTTCTCGCTGAAGACCACCGAATGCGTGACCGCCGCCGTGCTGCACGCGCAATCGACCGGCGAGCTCAGCCCCGATGCGCCGACGAACGACATCGCTGTGCAGATCGTCGCCGTCATCGACAGCGCCGGCTCGATCACCTCCGATGCCGGCTCCTTCGACCGGCTGGAGCATCTCTACACCGCCTATGTCCACATCCTGACCCACGCCTATGGCGGCAAGAAGCCCGCCCAGGCGGTAGCAGAGTAAAAGGCGGCGAGGACGCAATTGGAAATCCCCTCGCCCCGGAAGGGGAGAG
>NZ_LPXN01000053.1 GCF_001618175.1 Oceanibaculum pacificum
CGTCTCGAAGGACACGGCGGCGAGAAGAACGGGCAAGTAGGAACGGCGGCGGTTTCCCTTTTTCTGTAGCGGCATAGTAAGCTCCCGCGCGGGCTTGAAACGGAACGGAGCGGGGGAGCGGCATGAACGCGATGACGGAGGAACTGCGCGGGGCCTATATCGACGAGGTCAGCATCGGCCAGACGGCGGTGTTCTCGAAGACCATCACCGAGACCGATATCATCCTGTTCTCCGGCATTTCCGGCGATACCAACCCGTTGCATCTCGACGCCGACTATGCCGCCACCACGCCGTTCAAGCGCCGCATCGCGCACGGCATGCTCTCGGCCAGCCTGCTGTCCGGCGTGCTCGGCACCAAGCTGCCGGGGCCGGGCTGCATCTATGTCTCGCAATCGCTGAATTTCCGCGCGCCGGTCCGCCCCGGCGACACTGTCGTCGCCCGCGCCACCGTCACGCGCATCGACGCCGCCCGCCGCCAGGTCGTGTTGGAGACCACCTGCACCGTCGCCGACGCCGTGGTGCTGGACGGCGAGGCCCTGGTGATGCTGCCGAAGCGGGCTCCCGCATAAGAGGCTGTTGATCTTGGGCGGCGAATTGGCCAGCTTAGCGGCCATTACAGGCAAGGAATAGGCCGAGGAACGGAATATATGCAGGTCTGGCGCGACTCCAGCGCGGTGCCGGCGGCCCTACGGGGCGCGGCGGTCGCCATCGGCAATATGGATGGGGTGCATCTGGGGCACCGGGCGCTGATCGCGCGGGCGCGGCAGATCGCCGCTGCCGCCGGCGGCGCTTCCCCCGGTCCCGCGGGTGTGCTGACCTTCGAGCCGCATCCCCGGCTGCTGTTCCAGCCCGACGCCACGCCCTTCCTGCTGTCTGAGCTGTCGGAGAAGCTGGCGCTGCTGGCCGCGACCGGCATCGACGCCGCCTTCGTGCAGAGCTTCGACCGTGAATTGTCGCTGCTGCCGGCGGAGGATTTCGTGGCCGAGATACTGGTGCGCAAATTCGGCGTCGGCCATGTCGTGGTCGGCGAGGATTTCCATTTCGGCCATAAGCGCGGCGGCGACGTGGCATTGCTGCGCCGGCTGGGCGCGGCAGCTGGGTTCGGCGTGACGACGGTGGCCCCGGTGGCCGCCCTGGATGGCGGTGTGTGCTCCTCCAGCCGGGTGCGCGCGCTGCTGGGCGAGGGCAGGCCCGGCGAGGCGGCGGCCTTGCTGGGGCGGTACTGGACGCTGCATGGCATTGTCGAACGCGGCGACCAGATCGGCCGGCAGATCGGCTTCCCGACGGCGAATTTCCGGCTGGGTCAGGTGCGGCACCCGGCGCGCGGCATTTATGCCGTCGAGGCGCAGGTGGATGGCCACGGCCCCTGGCATGCGGGTGCGGCCAATTTCGGCATCCGCCCGACGGTGGCCGACCGAGGCGACCTGATGGAAGTGCATCTGCTCGATTTCACCGGCGATCTGTACGGCCGCCGGCTCGCCGTGCGGCTGATCGAGTTTCTCCGGCCGGAGAAGAAGTTTGACGGGCTGGATGCTTTGCAGGCACAAATCGCCCTCGACATCCGCGCGGTGCGGGAAATTCTCGCGTCGCGCCCCGCCATTCCGGCCGCCTTCGGGTAGCCTCGGGCGGGGATACGACATCGCAGCGCCATTTTTGCATGCCAAGAGTTCGTTCATGAGCGTGGACTATAAAACGACTGTTTTCCTGCCGAAGACCGATTTCCCGATGCGCGCGGGGCTGCCGACCCTTGAGCCGCGCCTTATCGAGCGGTGGCGGAAGATCGGTCTCTACGCAAAGCTGCGCGAGGCCGCGAAGGGCCGCGAGCTGTTCGTGCTGCATGACGGCCCGCCCTATGCGAACGGCCACCTGCATATCGGCCACGCGCTGAACAAGACGCTGAAGGACGTGGTCACCCGCTCGCAGCAGATGCTGGGCAAGGATTCCAATTACGTTCCCGGCTGGGACTGCCACGGCCTGCCCATCGAATGGAAGGTGGAGGAGGAATATCGCGCCTCCGGCCGCAACAAGGACGAGGTGCCGATCAATGATTTCCGCGCCGAATGCCGGCGCTATGCGGAAAAATGGGTCGCCATCCAGTCCGAGGAATTCCGCCGGCTGGGCGTCGAGGGCGATTGGGATCGGCCCTACCTCACCATGGCCTATGAGGCCGAGGCGATCATCGCCGCCGAACTGCTGAAATTCGCCAAGACTGGCCAGCTCTATCGCGGCTCCAAGCCGGTCATGTGGTCGGTGGTCGAGAAGACCGCCCTGGCCGAGGCGGAGATCGAGTATCACGACTACCAGTCGGACACGATCTTCGTGCGCTTTCCGCTGATGGGCGGCAGTGACGCCCTGGCCGAGGCCAGCGTGGTGATCTGGACCACCACCCCCTGGACCATGCCGGGCAACCGCGCGATCTCCTTCTCGCCGCGCATTGCTTACGGCGTTTACGTGATCACCGGCGCGCCGGAAGGCAATTGGGCGGCCACGGGCCAGAAGCTGATCCTGGCCGACGCGCTGGCCGGGGAAGTCATGAAGGCCGCCAAGGTCGAGGCCTATGAGCGGCTGGCCGACGTGCCGGCCGAGGCGCTGGCGGGCAAGGTCTGCGCCCATCCGCTGCGCGGCCAGGGCTACGAGTTCGCCGTGCCGCTGCTGGAAGGCGACCATGTGACCGACGATGCCGGCACCGGCTTCGTGCACACGGCGCCGGGCCATGGCGCGGACGATTTCGAGGTTTGGATGGACCATGGCCGCGATCTGGCGGCGCGCGGCATCGACACCGCCATCCCCTTCACGGTCGACGATGACGGCTTCTTCACGAAGGAGGCCCCCGGCTTCGAGGGCCGCCGGGTCATCACCGACAAGGGCGAGAAGGGCGACGCCAACCAAGCCGTCATCGACGCGCTGGCGACGGCCGGCATGATGGTGGCGCGCGGCCGGCTGAAGCACCAGTACCCGCATAGCTGGCGCTCCAAGAAGCCGATCATCTTCCGCAACACGCCGCAATGGTTCATCCATATGGACCGCGACATCGCCGGCCAGGGCGACAGCCTGCGCGCGCGCTCCCTGAAGGCCATCGACGAGACGGCGTTCTACCCGGCGGGCGGGCAGAACCGTCTGCGCTCGATGATCCAGAACAAGCCGGACTGGGTGGTCTCGCGCCAGCGCGCCTGGGGCGTGCCGATCGCCGTGTTCCGCAACAAGGAGACCGGCGAGCTGGCCCCCGGCCCGGATTTCGCCGGCAATGACGCATTGGCCGCGCGCATCCGCGACGCCTTCACGGCGGAAGGGGCGGATGCCTGGTTCGCGGACGGCTCCAAGGAGCGGTTCCTGGGCGGGCTGGTGAACGATCTGGAGCCGTGGGAGCAGGTGCGCGACATTCTCGACGTCTGGTTCGATTCCGGCTCGACCCACGCTTTCGTGCTGGAGCAGCGGCCCGACCTGAAATGGCCGGCGGACGTGTATCTGGAAGGCTCCGACCAGCATCGCGGTTGGTTCCATTCCTCGCTGATCGAAAGCTGCGGCACGCGCGGCCGCGCGCCCTACGATTCCGTCATCACCCACGGCTTCACCATGGCCGAGGACGGGCGGAAAATGTCGAAGTCGCTGGGCAACCAGGTGTTTCCGCAGGACGTGATCGAGAAGTCCGGCGCCGACATCCTGCGCCTCTGGGTGGTCAGCACCGACTATGCCGAGGATCAGCGCATCGGCCCGGAGATCCTGAAGACCAATACCGACGCCTACCGCAAGCTGCGCAACACTGTGCGCTGGATGCTGGGCACGCTGGACGGCCATGACGGCGCGGACGTCCCGCTGGCCGAGATGCCGGAGCTGGAGCGCCTGATGCTGCACCGACTGGCGGAGCTGGACCGGCTGGTGCGCGACAGCTACCGCGTTTATGACTTCAAGCGCATCGTGGCGGCGCTGATCCAGTTCATGAATGTCGATTTGTCGGCGTTCTATTTCGACGTGCGCAAGGACACGGTCTATTGCGACGCGCCGTCCAGCCCGCGCCGCCGGGCGGCGCTCCATGTCGTCGACCGGCTGTTCCACTGCCTGGTCACCTGGCTCGCCCCGATGCTGCCCTTCACCACCGAGGAAGCGTGGCTGGCCCGGCATCCGTCGGAGGATGACTCGGTGCATCTGCAGCTTTTCCCGGACGTGCCGGCCGCCTGGAGCGACCCGGCGCTGGCCGCGAAATGGGAGATTGTGCGCGATGTGCGCCGCGTCGTCACCGGCGCGCTGGAGCTGGAGCGGGCGCAGAAGACCATCGGCTCCTCGCTGCAGGCCAGCCCCATCGTCCATGTCTCGGCTGAGGCGATGGCGGCCTATGAGGGCCTCGATGCGGCGGAAATCTTCATCACCTCCGGCGCGACCCTGACCACCGATCCGGCCCCGGCCGAAGCCTTCCGGCTGGACGATGTGTCCGGCGTCGCCGTGGTGCCGGCGCTGGCCGAGGGCGAGAAATGCGAGCGCTGCTGGCGCCAGCTTCCCGAGGTCGGCCATGTGCAGGGCCATGAGACGATCTGCGAGCGCTGCGCCGACGCGGTCGACACCCTGATCGGCGAGGCGGCCTGACATGCGGCTTTCCATGAAGCAGGGGCTGCTGGCCGCCGGCGGGGTCTTTGTCGCCGACCAGATCACCAAGCTGTGGATGCTCGACCTGGTGTTCGACCCGCCGCGCATCCTGACCCTCACGCCGTTCTTCAACCTGACGCCGGTGTGGAATCGGGGGGTCAGCTTCGGCTTGCTCTCCAGCCACCAGGATTGGATGCCCTATATCCTGTCGGCCGTGGCGCTGGCGATCAGCATCGGCATGCTGGTCTGGCTGCGCCGGGCGACGCCGGGGCTGCTGGCGCTGGCGCTGGGGCTGGTGATCGGCGGGGCGATCGGCAATGTGATCGACCGGCTGCGCTATGGCGCTGTCGTAGATTTTCTCGATTTTCATATCTCGGGTTATCATTGGCCCGCCTTCAACATCGCCGATGCCGCGATCTGCGTCGGCGTGCTGTTGATCTTGTGGTACGAGCTGTTTCAAGCGAAGCCGGCTCGGCAAACATCGTGAACGGGAGGATGACCACTGTGAAGTTATCGCGCCTGACCCTGACCGTCCTGCTGCTGGGATCGACGGTCGCGCTCAGCGCTTGCGGCGGCGACACGCGCAGGGCGCTGGGCCTCGGCAAGACGCCGCCGGACGAATTCACCGTGGTGAAGCGCGCGCCGCTCAGCCTGCCGCCGAACTATACGCTGCGCCCGCCGGAGCCCGGCGCGCCGCGCCCGCAGGAGCCTTCGCCGACCGAGCAGGCGCGCCAGCAGGTCTTCGGCCTGGCGCGCGGCACCGGGAGCGCGCCCGCCAGCACCGGCGCGCTGGCGGCCATGGGCGGCGGCCAGCCTTTCTCCGCCAGCGGGTTCGCGCTGGGCGGGGCGGCGCTTGGCCAGCAGGATCGCAGCGTCTCGCAGGGCGAGCCGAGCACGCCGGGCACCCAGGCGTTTCGGGGCCAACTCGGCCTGGGCGACGCCGACCCGGAAATCCGCGCCAAGCTGGCGCGCGAGAATTCGCAGCTCGCCGAGGCGGACCGCTATCTGATCGACTCGCTGCTGTTCTGGCGCGACCCGCCGCCGCCGCCGACCACCATCGTGGATGCGGCGGCCGAGCGGAAGCGCCTGCAGGAGAACGCCGCGCTGGGCAACGCCACCAATGCCGGCGAAGTGCCGACCATCGAACGCAAGCGCCGCGGCATCAGCCTGTTCTAGAAAGCTTGGCCGCCTCAAAGCATGGGCGGCCAAGCGGGTTTTACGCCTGGGCTAGCACCGACGCCTCGTCATGACGCCATAGCCGCGCCATATTGCTATGGGGAACTTCCGGCCATTCTGGGAGTCCGCATCGGAAAGAGGCGTCATGCGAAATCGGCTCATGCTTGTCGTCGGCCTGCTGGTCGCCGGCTTAACCGCGCGCGCAGACGCGGCGGTGTTCAATCCGAAGAGCTTCACGCTGGAGAACGGCTTGCAGGTTGTGGTGGTGGAAAACCGCCGCATCCCGGTCGTCACCCACATGGTCTGGTACAAGACCGGCTCGGCCGACGAAGAGCGCGGCAAGTCGGGCATCGCGCATTTCCTGGAGCATCTGATGTTCCGGGGCACGGAGACGCTGAAGCCCGGCGAGTTCAGCCGGATCGTCAACCGCAATGGCGGCAACGACAACGCCTTCACCTCCTGGGACTACACCGCCTATTTCCAGTCCGTCGCCGCCGACCGTCTGGAGCTGGTGATGGGCATGGAGGCGGACCGGATGGCGAATCTGCGCCTGACCGACGCCGTGGTGCTGCCCGAGCGCGACGTGATCCTGGAGGAGCGCCGCCAGGTGATCGACAATAACCCGACCGCCGTGCTGGGCGAGCAGATGCGCGCCGCACAATATCTGCACTACCCCTACCGCATCCCGATCATCGGCTGGGAATCGGAGATGCGCACCCTGACCACCGAGGATGCGCTGGCCTGGTACGACCGCTGGTACGCGCCGAATAACGCCATCGTGGTGATCGTCGGCGACGTCACCATCGATCATGTCCGCGCGCTGGCCGAGAAGACCTACGGCAAGGTGAAGCCCCGCGAGATCGGCAAACGCGACCGTGTGGAGGAGCCGCCGCAGCAGGCTGCGCGCCGCATTGAGCGCGTCGATCCGCGCGTGCAGCAGCCCAGCCTGACCCGGCAGTATCTCGCCCCCTCGGTGAATTGGGGCGAGAGCGAGCAGAGCTACGCGCTGGAGGTTCTGGCCGAGATTCTCTCCGGCGGACCAACCAGCCGGCTGTATCGCAAGCTGGTGGTGGAGGACGCCGTGGCGGTTTCCGCCGGGGCCTATTACAGCGGCGACGCGATTGGGCCGGGCAGCTTCGGCTTTTACGGCTCGCCGCGTCCGGGCATCGAGGTCGGTGCCGTCGAGGCCGCTATCGATGCACAGATCGAGCGCCTGCTGACCGACGGCGTGACAGCCGAGGAGATCGCCGACGCCAAGCAGCGCCTGAAGGCCGATGCGGTGTTCGCCGTCGACAGCATTCGCGGCCCGGCCAACGTTATCGGCCGCGCCCTGGTGCTGGGCCAGTCCATCGAGGATATCGAAAGCTGGCCGGCGCGTATCGACGCGGTGACCGAGGCGCAGATCGAGGCCGCCGCCAAATCCGTCCTGGTGCCGGAGCACTCCGTCACCGGCATCCTGCGCCCGAAGCCGACCAGCTAGGGGAGAGATTATGATGCGCGTCGAACGCCGGTGTGCCACCCCCACCCCAACCCTCCCCCCTCAAGGGGGAG
>NZ_LPXN01000054.1 GCF_001618175.1 Oceanibaculum pacificum
GAGGCTGGGTGAGGGGAGACCGCCACCGCCTGCCATCAGCTCCAGCAGCGCGGATTCGACGCGGGCTGGGGGCAGGTCGCTCAGGGTGGCTTCGCGCAGGATGGTCACCCTGGGGCCGCGCTGGCCGCTCTGGGTCGGGGTGGAGGCGTGGGAGTAGAGCACCACACTGGGGCAGCCGACCACGGCCAGCAGGTGCATCGGGCCGGTATCGTTGCCGACCGCGCCGGCGGCCCGGCGGGCCAGCCCGCCCAGCTCGAACAGGGGCGTCCTGTCGGTCAGGTCGATAGCCGCCGGGCAGGCGGCGGCGATGGCGGCCGTGGTCTCCGCCTCCGACTTGGTGCCGACCAGCACCGGCGTATAGCCGCGCGCTGAGAGGCTGTTGGCGAGGGTGGCGTAATGCGCCTCCGGCCAGCGCTTTTCCGGCCGGTGCGGCGCGCAGCCGGGGGCCAGCAGCACATAGGGCGCCGACAGGGCGAAGCGCGACACGTCGGCCTCGATCCAGCCGGCATCCGGCGGCGGCACCTCGGCCACGCCCATGTGGCGAAGCTGCATCGCATAGCGGTCGGTGCCGTGGGTGGCGTTGCGGTTCGGATTCGGGTCGGGGTCGGAGCAGCCCCAGGCCTGGCCCGACCAGCGCGGCGGACCGGGCCGCAGCAGCTGGAAATATAGGTTCGTGCGGTCCGAGCATTGCAGGTCGTAGACCAGGTCGAACCGGCCGCCCCTGATCTGCCGGCGCACCGCGAGCAGCGCCCCCAGCCCCTTGTCGCGCGGGTCGGTCCACACCTCGTCGAACCAGCCGCTGGCGCGGGCCAGCGGAGCCAGAGAGGGGATCGTCTGCAGCACCAGATGGTCGCCGGCATGATGCCGGCGCAGCGCCTGGAACGCGCCCAGCGCCATGATGAAATCGCCGAACGCGCCATGCTTGATGACCAGGATGCGGCGCGCCGGAAGGGATGTCGTCGGTTCGGACATGCCTCGCGTATAGCGGGCGGCGATCCAGAAGGGAAGCGGGTGTTGCCCCGGCGATGCCCGGCGACTAGGATGCGCCGCTTTCGAACGATGAGGATTTCACGAGCATGGCGATCCAGGTTCCCGTCTCCTGGGGCGAGCTGATGGACAAGATCTCGATCCTGGCGATCAAGTCCGAGCGCATCGACGATGCCGCGAAGCTGGCGAATGTGCGCGCCGAGCTGGACGCGCTGTCCCAGGTGCGCGACGCCAATCTGCCGGCCGACAAGGCCACGCTGGCGGCGCTGGACCGGCTGATGGCCGGCATCAAGGGCGTGAACGAGGCACTGTGGGAGATCGAGGACGATATCCGCGATTGCGAGCGCGCCAAGGATTTCGGCGACCGCTTCGTGACGCTGGCCCGCGCCGTCTACAAGACCAACGACAAGCGCGCCGAGCTGAAGCGCGAGATCAACACCCTGCTCGGCTCCGCTTTGGTTGAGGAGAAATCCTACAAGCCTTACGAGTAACGTCCGGAGCGTGCCGCCCACCCCTTCGAGACGCCCTCCCAAGTGCCTTGGCAGGGCTCCTCAGGGCGAGGGGAGTTTGGGGACGATCCGCTTCCAGCTTCCGCTTGGCTCCCCTCATGCCGAGGAGCGCCCGGCAGGGCGCGTCTCGAAGCATCGCGGCGGCCGGCTCCGTCGCGCAGATGCGCCAAGCCCCTTTATCCGCCGGCGATTTTCCGGCACAACAGTCCCGGCGTCCCCGTAGCTCATCAGGATAGAGCGACAGTTTCCTAAACTGTAGGCAGCAGGTTCGAGTCCTGCCGGGGACACCATCCTGATTGCGGGAGCGCCCCATGACAGACAGCCCCCTGCTCTACAACGCTGCCTACGGGCCGTTGAACCTGGCGGCGGTGCGGGCGGCACCGTGCCAGATGTCGCTGGGTGAGCGGCTGTTTCTCTACAGCCTGGTCTATGCCGCGCGGCCCCGGCATTATTGCGAGATCGGCACGGCGCAGGGCGGCTCGGCGCTGATCGCGCAATCGGCCCTGTTCGATATCGGGCATCACGACGCCCGGATGACGCTGATCGACATCGCCTTCGACGTGGACAAGGGTGCCCGCCAGATGCTGGCCCGCCGCGCCGAATTTCACGAAGGCCCGTCGCTGGAGATGCTGCCGAAGGCGGCGGCCGATTTTCCCATCGATTTCCTGCTGATCGACGGCGACCACAGCTATGACGGCGCCTACCGCGATATCGAGATGGCGGCCCGCTTCATGGCGCCGGGCGGCCATGTGCTGATCCACGACGCCTATAACCCGCCCATCGCGGCGGCGATCCAGGATGCGCTGCCGACCGGCGAGTGGATCGATGTCGGCCTCGTGGTGCGCCACGGCAATGATCTGGACGAGGCTCCGGTGGCCGATCCGCGCTGGCGGGACCAGCCCAACTGGTGGGGCGGCCTGTACCAGCTGCGCCGCCGGGCTTAGGCCAGCGGTTCCAGCTTCCAGCCGCCAGCGCCCTCGCGGGCCAGGGTGCGGGCCAGCAGCGGCAGGCAGTCGGCCAGCGCCTCGCGCAGGCCGAAGGGAGGGTTCACGATAACCATGCCGGTGCCGTTCAGCCGCAGCTCGGTATCCTCCGGGAAGATCGTCAGCTCGGCGACCAGCGCCTGCTTCGGCTCCAGCGAGCGCACCAGCGCGTGCAGCAGGCGCACATCGGCGCGGGCCTTGATCGGGTACCACAGCAGATACTGCCCGGTGGCGAAGCGCCGGAGCCCCTCGCGCAGCGCCTTGCCCAGCCGCTCCATCTCGCCCTTTTCCTCGAAGGGCGGGTCGACCAGCACGAGGCCGCGCCGCTCCTTCGGCGGCAGGGTGGCGCGCAGCGCCTCATAGCCGTCGCGGCGCTCGGCCTTGCAGCGCCGATCCTGGCCGAGGGCGATGTCCAGCGCCGCATGCTCTTCCGGGTGCAACTCGGCGAAATGCGCGCGGTCGCCGGCGCGCAGATGGGCCTGCGCCAGCAGCGGCGAGCCGGGATAGGCGTTACGCGCCAGGAACGGCCGCACCGCCGCCAGATACTCGGCCAAGGCAGGCGGCAGCGGCTCCGGCAGGGATAGCAGCCGGCCGATGCCCGCGCGATATTCGCCGGTCTTCTCGGCCTCGACACTGGCCAGATCGTACAGCCCGCGCCCGGCATGGGTGTCCAGCACGAAGAACGGCTTGTCCTTGCGTCCCAGATGCCGCAGCACCTGGACCAGCACCAGATGCTTCAGCACGTCGGCGAAATTGCCGGCATGGTAGGCGTGGCGGTAATTCACGCGCGCCCTCAGCCCAGCAGCCGCACCGGCTTGCCGTCGATCCAGGCGGCGATGTCCTCGACGATCTGGCTGTAGAAAACCCGGTAATTATCCTCGGTCACATAGCCTAGATGCGGGCTCATCAGCAGGTTCGGCACGCCGAACAGCGGGTGGCCTCGCGGCAGCGGCTCGCGGTCATAGACATCGACCGCCGCCCCGGCGATGCGGCCTTCCCGCAACGCCGCGATCAGGGCGTCCTGGTCGACGATCTCGCCGCGCGAGGTGTTGATCAGGAAGGCGGTCGGCTTCATCAGCGATATCTCGGCCGGCCCGACGATGCCCCGGCTGCGGTCGCTCAGCACCAGATGGACGCTGACGAAATCGGCCTGGCGGAACAATTCCTGCTTGGCGGCGTAGGTCACGCCGGCCTCGGCGCATCTCTCCGGCGTCAGATTCTGGCTCCAGGCCAGCACCGTCATCTCCAGCGCCTGGGCGACCCGGGCCACCCGCGCGCCCAGCTTGCCGAGGCCGACGATGCCCAGCGTGCGGCCCTTCAGATCGACGCCCAGCGTGCTCTGCCACTGCCCACCCTCGCCCAGCCGGCGCGTCTCGGCCGGGATATGGCGGGCCAGCGCCAGCATCAGGCCGATGGTCAGCTCCGCCGTGGGATGCCCCAGGCTGTCGGTGCCGCAGACGGCGATTCCGCGCTCCTTCGCCGCCGCCAGGTCGATAGCGGCGTTGCGCAGGCCGGTGGTGACCAGCAGCTTCAGGTTCGGCAGCTTCTCCAGCAGGTCGCGGCGGAACGGCGTGCGCTCGCGCATGATGCAGATTATGTCGAAGGGCTTCAGCGTCTCCGCCAGATCGGGCGACTCGGCCATGTAGCGGTCGAACACGGTCACCTCGACCGCATCGCCCAGGACCGACCAGTCGGCCAGTTTCGTCGAAACCTTCTGATAGTCGTCCAGCACCGCGCAGCGGAAGCTCATCGGATAATCCCTCCCCGAGTGAATTTTGCCGCAACCATGTCCACCGCCGGGCCGGAAGATCAAGCCCCGGTTCAACTGCGCGTGAGGATGCGGCGAAAAGGCTTGCCCAACCCGGCGCTTTTCCCCACTTGATATGCGCGAACAGAGATAGGGATGCGGATGCTCGGTCTGCGCGGTCTTGCAGCGATAATCGGCGTGCTCGCGGGCGCGACGGGCCTCCTGTCCCCCGCGCACGCGCAAGGCCCCGTTTCCACCGATCATGTGACGGCCGAACTGGTCGCCTCCGCACAGGCTGTCGTCCCAGGCGAGACCATCCGCATCGGCCTGCACAAGCAGATCATCCCGCACTGGCACACCTACTGGCAAAACCCCGGCGATTCCGGGCTGCCCACCACCATCGCCTGGACGCTGCCCGAGGGCGCGAGCGCCGGCGACATCCTGTGGCCCGCCCCCTCGCGCCTCGCCATCGGGCCGATCATGAATTACGGCTATGAGGGCGCGGTCACGCTGCTGACCGACATATCCGTCCCGGCCGACGCGCCGGTCGGCGGCAGCTTCCCGGTCCGCGCCACGATCGATTGGCTGGTGTGCGAGGAAATCTGCATTCCCGAACAGGTGGAGCTGTCGCTCGACCTGCCCGTCGTCGCGGCCGGCGGCGATGCCGGCCCGGCGCATCCGGCGATTGCCGCCGGCGAGGCCAGCCTGCCGGTGGAAAGCCCCTGGCAATCCCGCTTCCAGGCGCAGGGCGGGGCGCTGGCCCTGGCCATCGACGCCCCCGGCCTGCGCGCCGATTCCATCGAGGATATCTGGTTCTATGCCGACGAATGGGGGGTGCTGAACCACGCCGCCCCGCAGGCCCTGGCGGTCGAGGCCGGGCGCATCGTGCTGAACCTGAAAACCGGCGATTCCTTCGCGCCCGACCTGGCGGCGCTGAACGGCGTGCTGGTGGTGAAGGAACGCACCGGCGACGGCGTGCTGACCCAGGCGTTCCACATCTCCGCCCCGGCCGGCGCGGTCACGGCGACCGGCGGCGGCGTGGCCGGGCTGGAGATCGGTTTCGGCACCGCGCTGATCTTCGCCCTGCTGGGCGGGCTAATCCTGAATCTGATGCCCTGCGTCTTCCCGGTGCTGTCGATGAAGGCGCTGTCGCTGGTGAGTCATGCACGGTCCGAGCCGGCCGTGGTGCGGCTGCACGGCTTTGCCTATACCGCCGGCGTGCTGGCCAGCTTCGCCGCGCTGGCCGCCCTGCTGGTGGCGCTGAAGGCCGCCGGCCAGCAGATCGGCTGGGGCTTCCAGTTCCAGTCGCCGGTCTTCGTGCTGCTGGTCGCCTATCTGCTGTTCGCCGTGGGCTTGAGCCTGTCGGGCGTGTTCACCATTGGCGCGTCGGTCGCTGGCGTGGGCTCCGGACTGGCGGCGCGGTCGGGCTATGCCGGCAGCTTCTTCACCGGCGTGCTGGCCACCATCGTCGCCACGCCCTGCACCGCGCCCTTCATGGGGGCGGCGATGGGCTTCGCCCTGGCCGCGCCGACGCCGGTGCTGTTCGCCGTGTTCCTGGTGCTGGGGCTGGGGCTGGCGCTGCCCTATATCCTGCTGTCGCTGTTCCCGCCGCTGCTGCGCTTCCTGCCTAGGCCGGGGCCGTGGATGGAGCGCTTCAAGCAGTTCCTCGCCTTCCCGATGTACGGCGCCGCGATCTGGCTGGTCTGGGTGCTGTCGCTGCAGGCCGGCGCGGACGGCGTGCTGGCGGCGCTGGCCGGCATGCTGCTGATCGCGTTCGCCGCCTGGCTGTACGAGACCACGCGCGGCTCCGGCCAGGTCGGTCGGCTGACCGGCGGCGGCGTGGCCGCGCTGGCGGCGCTGGCGGCGATCGTCGGCGGCTATATCGCGGCCGACCGGGCGCAGCTGATGAGCGCCCAGGCCAGTGGGGGCATGAGCGCCGGGGAATCGGGCGCGGCGGCGACCACGCCATGGCAGGCCTACAGCCCCGAGAAACTGGCCGCGCTGCGCGCCGAGGGCCGCCCGGTCTTCGTGAATTTCACCGCCGCCTGGTGCATCACCTGCCTGGTCAATGAGCGCGTCGCGCTGAACCGGCCGGAGATCGCCGAGGCTTTCCGCGGCGGCAATATCGCCTATCTGAAAGGCGACTGGACCAACCAGGACAAGGCGATCACCGAGAAGCTGGCCGAATTCGGCCGGTCCGGCGTGCCGCTCTATCTGTTCTACCCGGCGGGCCAGGAGGCCCGGCCGGTCGTACTGCCGCAGATTCTGACCGTCGACGGAATCCTCAAGGATATCGGCGCAGGCTAAAGCGGCGGCTTTGCGTCACCCCTGATATTGGAGACAGGCCATGTTGATGCGTAAGCTTTTCACCGGCGCCCTGCTGGGCGCGACCCTCTCCGTCGGCGCGCTCGCCGCGGGCAACGCCCTCGCCGTGGGCGCCGCGGCCGATATCGGCCAGCCGGCCCCGTCCTTTACCGGCAAGGCGGCCGACGGCAGCACCGTCAGCCTCGATTCCCTGCGCGGCAAGACCGTCGTGCTGGAATGGACCAACCATGACTGCCCCTTCGTGAAGAAGCATTACGGGGCGGAGAACATGCAGAAGGTGCAGAAGGAAGCGGCGGCGAAGGACATCGTCTGGCTGCAGGTCATCTCCTCCGGCCCCGGCAAGCAGGGCCATGTCGACGGCCCGACCGCGATCAAGCTGAACGAGCAGCGCGGGGCCACCGTCGCCAACACGCTGCTGGATGTGGACGGCAAGATCGGCAAGGCCTATGGCGCGCAGACCACGCCGCATATGTACATCATCGATCCGCAGGGCACGCTGGTCTACAAGGGCGGCATCGATTCGATCCCGTCCGCCCGGGCCGACGACATCCCGCAGGCGGTGAATTACGTGCGCGAGGCGCTTCAGGCGATGGATTCCGGCAAGCCGGTGCCGAACGCCACCACCCGCGCCTATGGCTGCACGGTGCATTACGCGTCATAAGGACAGCCGCTCGGCGAAGACACAAACCCTCCCCTCGCTCAGGGGAGGGTTTTTCTTTATGCCGCCCGACCCTTCGAGACGCC